>JAYKJH010000212.1:0-9104 GCA_035285345.1 Nostocaceae cyanobacterium
TCACGTAACAGTGAATCCAACTATGTTAGCTGCTTGGCTGCAAACTGTCGCTAGTGGGGGACTTTTAAATGGGGAATTGAATGACTTGGGGGACAAGGAGGACTTGGAAACAATGGAAGAATTACCAATGCCCAATCCCCCATGCCCCATGCCCCATGCCCCATTCCCCATGCCCCATGCCCAATCCCCCATGCCCCATGCCCCATTTCCCATCCAGTATGCTCATGCTCGCTGCTGCTCGCTGTTAAGGTTAGCCCATCGAGAGGGATTGATCACCTTGGAACCAGAACCAGACAATAACCTCTTTCCTGAGAGGATTATTGCCCCTAATCCCCTACCCTGGCTAGACTCTGATGGTCAATTGTGCTTAGTTCATCCGGCAGAAAATCGCTTAATTGACAAGTTAGTGCAGGTAATAGACGACCTCTACTGTGGTTCGCCTCAGCAGAGGGTGAATTGGGAGAAAACAGCCTTAGATTTAAGTGCAGCTTTTGGGAATTTTTGGGCTGATTGCCGCATTTGGGGGGAATTAAAGGGCAATTGTAAGAATTTAGCCCAGGCAAGATTGGGATTAATCATGGTTACTCAGTCTGTGTTCAGGTTACTCCTGCAAGATTGCTTGGGGGTTGAGGCTGCTTTGGAATTATAGCGAATCAAGTGAGAATTATTAAAAAGTTATGAATTTTAGTTACAATCGGTGACAAAATAGAGTAGCTCGGCTATGCTAACTGGTGTGTGAGGAGCGAACCAGTAAGGGCACCGAGACGAAACACGGCCAGTCGTCGGTGCCCTTTCTGATGGAAGTAAAACTTGGTGAGTCCCACACTCCTGTGGAGAAACTACAGAGTAGGCTTTGAAATCCTGAATAAGGCTTGCCCAATCAAAGAATTATTCGTAACAGTAGGGGTGGGGTTTCCCCACCCCTACAGGAGTCAAAGGATAAATTCTTCAATCGCTGCGGCTACTCCCTCTTCTTCGACGCTGGGAGCTACCCATTGAGCAATCGCCTGGACTTGCGGGGGTGCATCCCCCATCGCCACACCAATACCTGCGTACTCTAACATTTCGACATCGTTGAAGTTATCACCAATGGTCATGACGTTACAAGCCTGTATTCCCAAAAGTTCTTCCGCCAGGTAACGCACCCCAGTACCCTTGTTAACGAAGGGGTTAGTGGCTTCAAAGAAGGTAGCAACAGAGGTGGTAAGATAAAGTTCCGCTGGAGTGTATTGACGGCGCAAGTTACCTAGCAACTGTTGGATGACCTTCGTGTCATCACATAAAGCTAGGACTTTGGTGGGTTCGTTGTCTAAAGTTAGGCGCAAGTCACCCACAGCAATGGGATGGATGCCAGAGCGTTGGGCGTAAAGTTTTGTATCTAAACTTAACTCCCGCACATAAAGCTGATCGTTGATGTAGAAGTGAACAGAAAGGAGCGATCGCAGTTCTGGTTGCTCAAAATAGTCCAAAAGTTCTACAGCTGTTGCTCTGTTTACAGGTAGGTGACGGTGGAGTTGACCATTAACTGGGTCTTGAATCCAAGCACCCTGGTAAGCTATGAGCGGCAAGCTAGAGCCAATTTCCTGATGGAAGCGCACAGCAGAGCGATACATTCGACCCGTGGCGATCGCCAAGAGTACACCTTTTGCTTGCGCTGCCAAAATTGCTTTTTTTACAGATTCGCTGACTTGGTTCGACTTACCAGCGATCGTCCCATCAATATCTACAACCAGCAGCTTGATATCAGCCGTAACCGCACCATCAACAGCTTCTTGTGATGCCATCTGAGTTGCAGGTGGTTTGTGCATATTTACTTATGTTCTCAACTTTCCCAGTAAGAGCCTAGCAGATGGGGATTGGGGATTGGGCATTGGGCATTGGGCATTGGGGATTGGGAATTGGGCATTGGGCATTGGGCATTGGGGATTGGGGATTGGGCATTGGTAATAAGACTATTTCCGATTCCCTGGGTGAGTACTATTCACGATTCCGTCGTCGTGAATAGTAACTATTCACCAGGAACTACTATTCACTATTGCGCTAACGGAACTGTTCCCGATTCCGTCGTCGGGATAGTAACTATTCACCAGGAACTACTATTCACGATGCTATGGGGGAGTATTCACCATTAGCTATTACCCATTACCGATTTCCCCTTGCCCCTTCTCGCTAGAATAAATAGGCTATGTCCCAAACACCTACAAACCAGTTGACTCCTAACTCTGAAGCCACAGACCGTCCTACCTTTATCCTGGTGGATGGACATTCCCTAGCATTTCGCTCCTATTACGCCTTTGCAAAGGGACGGGAGGGGGGTTTACGCACAAAAACACTAATTCCTACTTCTGTGAGCTTTGGCTTCCTAAAGGCGCTTCTAGAGGTCATGGGGACGCAACAACCACAAGCAATGGCGGTGGCTTTTGATTTGGGCTTACCGACTTTTCGCCACGAAGCGGACAATACTTATAAGGCAGACCGAAAAGAGACGCCAGAAGACTTTATCCCAGACTTGGAAAATCTCCACGAATTACTCGATGGATTAAATTTACAAATATTAACTGCTCCGGGCTATGAAGCTGATGATATTTTGGGAACTTTAGCCCAACGTGCTAGTTTAGCGGGGTATCGGGTGAAGATTCTCACGGGGGATAGAGATTTATTTCAATTGGTTGACCAGGAAAAAGAAATTACTGTCTTGTATTTGAGTCCTGAAAGTATTAAACGCGAAAATACTGGTCTGACGGAATTTAGCACGGAACAAGTTAAAGATAAAATGGGTGTTCTGCCGTCACAAATTGTCGATTTAAAAGCACTTTGTGGTGACAAATCAGATAACATCCCTGGTGTCAGGGGAATTGGGGAAAAAACTGCTGTCAAGCTGTTGAATGAATTCGGCACTTTAGAGCAAATATATGCTTCTTTGGATAAGATACAAGGGGCAAATCATAAGAAGTTAGTAGCTGGGAAAGAAGATGCGGAAAAATCTCGCTATTTAGCGCAGATAGTGTTAGATATGCCCTTGGAAGTAGATTTAGAAAAATGCCAATTAAGTGGGTTTGATACTAATCGGTTAATACCAATCCTAGAAAAATTAGAATTTAAGTCTTTTTTAGTTAAAATCAACGATATTCAGCAACAGTTTGGTGGGACTTTTGAAGACATTCAGGGCGGGAAAACCCCGCCCCTACAAGAGGATGATGATTTGTGGTTTTTTACGGCTGAGGATACCGCAGCATCTGAAAAACCCAAAGATTATGTAATTCAACCACGCATCATTAGTACAGAAGTTGAATTAACTGAATTGGTGGAACGTCTGGAAAAATTCACCAATCCAGAAACACCCGTGGCTTGGGATACAGAAACCAGTGATTTAGAACCACGGGATGCAGATTTAGTGGGAATTGGTTGTTGTTGGGGAAGCGAACTAGATGAGGTTGCTTATATTCCCGTCGGTCATAAAATTGGGGAAAATCTCAATAAAGAAATTGTCCTTACAGCACTAAAGCCGATATTAGAAAGTGCGGATTATCCTAAGACATTTCAGAATGCAAAATTTGACCGTTTAGTGTTCCGTTGTCAAGGGATTACACTCGCGGGAGTTGTGTTTGACCCGATGCTAGCAAGTTATCTACTAAATCCCGATACTAGCAATAATTTAACTGATGTAGCGCAACGTTACTTGGGGATGACACTGGAAAATTATGCGGAGTTAGTTCCTAAAGGTCAAACTATTGCAGATATCTCTATTAATTCCGTTGCAAATTACTGTTGTTCGCAAGTCCATGCAACGTTTCAACTAGTTCCCAAGTTGCGGGAGGAATTAGATAAAATTCCTAGATTAAATAAGCTATTGCTGGAAGTTGAACAGCCATTAGAACCAGTTTTAGCGGCTATGGAATACTTGGGTATTCGCATTGATAAAGAATATCTGCAAGAATTGTCGCAGCAATTAGAAACAGATTTAGCTAAATATGAACAACAAGCACACGAAATAGCGGGAGAAAAGTTTAATTTAGGTTCTCCCAAACAGTTGAGTAATATCTTGTTTGAAAAATTGGGGTTAGATATTAGATATTCCCGAAAAATTCAGACTGGTTACTCTACTGATGCAGCAACCCTAGAAAAGTTGCGAGAAGTTGATGAGACTGGCATTATTGATGCGATTGTTGAGTATCGCACTTTATCTAAATTAAAGTCTACCTATGTAGATGCATTACCTGCATTGGTGCGTCCAGATACTGAACGAGTACATACTAATTTTAACCAAACAGTAACATCGACTGGTAGGTTATCTTCTTCTAATCCTAATTTACAAAATATCCCGATTCGGACGGCTTTTAGTCGGCAAATTCGCAAGGCTTTTTTACCTGAACCAGGTTGGTTAATGGTAGCGGCAGATTATTCCCAAATTGAGCTAAGAATTTTGGCTCATTTGAGTCAAGAGCCAGTGTTACTAAAAGCTTACCAGAATAATCAGGATATTCACAGCGTCACAGCGCGGTTGATGTTTGATAAGGAAGATATTACCGCAGATGAGCGTCGGATAGCTAAGACGATTAATTTTGGTGTGATTTATGGGATGGGTTCGCTGAGATTTTCCCGTTCTACTGGTGTGGATAAAACAAAAGCCAACGAATTTATTAAGCGGTTTAGCGAACGCTATCCGCAAGTTTTTGCATATTTGGAAGGATTGAAAAAACAAGCGATCGCCTACGGTTATGTGGAAACAATTTTAGGACGACGGCGTTATTTTGAGTTTACTAGTAATACTCTCCGCGCTTTGAAAGGGAAGAAACCAGAGGAAATTGACCTGAGTAAATTCAAGAATTTGGGAGCATATGATGCTGGTTTATTACGCTCTGCTGCTAATGCACCAATTCAAGGTTCTAGCGCTGATATTATCAAAGTTGCTATGGTAAAATTGCACGATGTTTTGCAGAATTACCAGGATAAAGCACATTTATTATTACAAGTTCACGATGAATTAGTGTTTGAAGTTCACCCGGATGTTTGGGAAGAATTACAACCACAAATTAAGTCAATAATGGAATCGGCTGTCCTGTTAGATGTACCTTTGGTGGTTGATGTCCGTGCGGGTGATAATTGGATGGATACGAAGTAAAAAGTTATAGCGGTTCCTAGTAAGCATGAAGTACAAATTTATCGGCTTAAGAAAGCGTCCATCCTTTTCTATCGGCGGTTAATTTTTTCTGGTTATACCTCACGAATGTGGGAATCGCTATAACATCATAAATATTAATTGTAGGGTGGATTAAGTTTTTCCCACCCTCCGCTTTATTGATATATAACAGATGTATAAACTAGGGTAATTTATCTTTCTTCACAGCCAGATTTATGAGTCAAAAGGAAGGCTGGACAATATTTAAGCCACAATTGCGTCCGTCGCTGGAACTGGTGCTAATGATTGCGATCGCTCTCGGTGTCCTGTTGCGAATTATTCATTTAAGCAGTCGAGAATTGTGGTACGACGAAGTATTATCTTTGTTGCTTTCTACTAGTCAAAAGCTTGCTTATCAAACTCCAGATGGTGATACACCTGTCGTTTTAGCTAAATATACTGCCCTGTTGAATTTACCAGTGGAAACAGGAATTAGCAGTGTAATTAAAACCCTGAGAAACTTATTACATGGTTTGTTGGGAGGGGAACCCCACCCACCGCTATTTTTCATCTCTCAGCATCTGTGGTTGCGTTTTTTTGGTAACACTGAAGCAGCTATGCGAAGTTTAAATGTATTGTTTAGTATTGCTGCTATCGGTTCTGCGTATGGTTTAGGTCGGGTTTTACTTGGACATCGAGGAGGATTATTATTATCAGCATTATTAGCGGTTAATCCCTTTTATTTATTTCACTCTTTAAATCTCCGAATGTATGCACCGCTAGTTTTTTGGGGGATTCTCAGCGCATGGTCGCTGCTAAATTTGATTTTTAACAGCTACAAAAGTAAACTGTTGTGGAACATTCTGTTAATTATATCAATCGCTTCTGGCTTGCTGACTTTTTATTTATATGTCTATTGGGTGATAGCTTTGGCGGTGTTAGCGATCTATCTTGATCGACAACATTGGTTACAGCATGGGTTAAGATTAGGTGCAGGTGTTTTGCTGACTTTACCTTGGGGTGTATGGGGTACTCTCAAGCAATTACGCAATGCAGATTTACAGCGATTTGGTGGAGCGAAACAAGAGGGTGCAGCTTGGTTAATTCACTTACAAGATGTCGTCAATAATTTGGGAATTCACCTCTTTCTCGGTGACTGGATAACAAGTTTACCACCCATTAGTTCGGTGATAGCTGGCTGTGTAATTTCCTTACTACTTGTAGTTTTAAGTATCAACCTTTGGCAAAATGGTGAGCAACAAAACTTAGGAGTCGCCTTGATATTAGGTATTTTCCCACTTTTATTAGCCTTGGTAGTAGATATCATTACTAAAAAGTTCACCTTGGGCTTTGGTTGGGGACGGACAATGATTATGATTTTACCTGGGTGTTTGTTATTGCTAGCTTTGGGGTTACAAAAAGGTATTCCTATGCAATGGCGGACTATTACTATAACAGGGTTATTGCTATTATATTTAACCATTGGTCTAGGTGACTATAGCTTGAGACAGCGCTCGATGTTCCATAAAATTGCCGATGTTATTGCTCAAGAACCAAATACCCCTACCCTCATCGCTATGAATTCCCAAGCTTGGGGTCATGTTATGCGTTTGGCTTATTATCTTCCCCCCACATCTCCTATAATTTTATTAGCTGAAAAGCCTGTAAACCTGGGAAAATCTTTAGAAAAGTTGCTCAATAGTGAAGCAGAAAAATATTATCGAATAATCTGGTTAGATAGCGATGACCCTGTTTGGTCAAGACTGAAAACAGCAGCAGAAAAATCCACTGCTAATCAACAAGTACAAGCGGCTTTAAACTCCCGATACCAGCTAATCAAAACCCAAGAATTATCGGGAACTATGACCATTGACAACTTTAGCGTTAAGCTTTACAAATCATCTGTTTAGTATCTATTTTTTTAGGTTTTATCTGTTGTTTTTAATTAGGAATGCACAGACAATCTGCAAGTTAAAATAAGGAGTTACATGGCACAAAGCTTACTACTGGAAGTCCCCACCGGCTCTTTAAAAATCCCTGAGTATCCCGCAAATAATGGTTTAGAAACCAGGAAGGAAGTTTATTTTTCTCTGGTAGTACCAACTTACAATGAAGCGGGAAATATCGCGAAAATAATTCAGATATTAACCGATATTCTGAATGAATTTATCCCAGGGGATTACGAGTTAATTCTGGTTGATGATAATAGTCCCGATGGAACTTGGGAAATAGCTCAATCCCTGATGACAGAATACCCCCAATTGCGGCTAATGCGACGGGAACAAGAGCGAGGATTATCTTCCGCAGTAATACGTGGATGGCAAGTAGCGCAAGGATACGTATTGGGTGTGATTGATGGTGATTTACAACACCCACCCCACATATTAAGAGAATTGTTAACCCACATGGAACAAGGCGCCGATTTAGCTGTTGCTAGTCGCCATGTAGATGGTGGTGGAGTTAGTAGTTGGAGCGTTATCCGGCGGTTTCTCTCCAGAGGCGCTCAGATATTAGGATTAGTGATTCTACCAGGGGTACTAGGTAGGGTTTCTGACCCAATGAGTGGGTATTTTATGGTGCGTCGGAGTGCGATCGCTAATGCAACCATGAATCCAGTCGGTTACAAAATTTTGCTGGAGGTCATCGCTAGGGGAAAAGTCAGACAAATTGCAGAAGTGGGTTATGTATTCCAAGAACGACAACAGGGAGAAAGTAAGGTTACTTGGAAGCAATATGTTGATTATCTCCATCACTTGGTCAGATTGCGTCTTTCCACAGGACATCTAGAAAGCTTTCGACAACGGTTTAATTTTCCCCTTGGTCGGTTTATCCGGTTTGGATTAGTCGGATTTAGCGGGGTTTTTGTTGACTTAGCCGTGTTTCACATCCTGCGTCATTTCCTCGGTGTGGGTTTGACTCGTAGTACGATAATCTCTGCGGAAGTAGCCATTGTGAATAACTTCCTCTGGAATGATACCTGGACGTTTGGTGATATATCTAAACGACAAAAGGGGAAGCGTCAACGCTTGAAGAGATTGTTGAAGTTCCAACTCATCTGTCTGGCTGGAGTGATTTTACAGACTTTAATCGTCAATCTCCTGTTTAACATCCTAGGTGTTAACCAATATTTAGCCAAGCTGATTGCTATTGCTGCAGTCACAGTCTGGAACTTCTGGATTAACCTGAAGCTCAGTTGGCGGGTTACAGAAGTCAAATAAGCTCAATAGACCCTGGTAAAAATCCTCTTTTAGGATTTTCATGGTTTCGCTCAACTTATGCAAGAGGTCTCCTCAAACTTTATGCAAAAAATCTGCACCTTTTGTGAGTGAAAGCCTCAAACTATGAGTTATGAGTTATGAATGACCTATTTTCAACTCAAACCGACCGACTTGATCAATTACGTCTCTAGCAAACTCAAGAATTCATGGCTGCTACTGCTATGGTTAATTATCGGTCTGGGGTTGCGCTTGGGAAACCTCACAGCTAAGCCACCGTGGACTGATGAATTTTCTACTCTAGTGTTCAGTTTGGGGAATAGTTTTCTCACCGTCCCCCTGAACCAACCTATTTCCCTTGATGTTCTCCTACAACCATTACAACCCAACCCAGCATCAGGAGTTGGTGATGTTGTAGCGAACTTGCTGACCCAAAGCAATCATCCTCCCCTTTACTTTGTCCTCACCCATTGGTGGCTGCGATTATTTCCCACCGATGGGGGTCTTGTCTCTTTGTGGGGAGCGCGATCGCTCGCTGCTTTGTTTGGTGCTGCTGCGATTGGGGCTATTTATGGCTTAAGCTGGTTAGCATTTCGTTCCCCCTTGGTCAGTCACCTATCAGCAGCGATGATGGCTGTCTCACCCTACGGAATATTTTTAGCACAAGAAGCTCGCCATTACACCTTACCCATATTATGGATCATAGCTTCCCTATCCTGCTTGGTAATTGCTATTCGCTCCCTTCACAATCGCACCCCTCTCCCCCTAGG
>JAYKJH010000213.1:0-2628 GCA_035285345.1 Nostocaceae cyanobacterium
CGGTAGCTTGGTGTCTGGTCTAGTTTGGCTACCAGTATTTTTGCAAAATAGCTATGGCGAGAAATTGATTGATTGGATTGATACGGGTGATGGGGGCTTTTTCTCCTGGATTGGTCCGATTTTCCAGGCGATCGCTGCTTGGATTACAATGATTTGTTTACTACCAGTCGAATCCGCACAATTACCAATAATCATTGCCTCTGGTGCGGTGATGCTGATTTTCTTTATTTGGGTAATACCCATATTGACTCGTGGGGTGAAATTTCAGCTAAAACAACCAGAAACACGGTTAATGACCGAGATGTTTGTTGGGGTAGTGATAGCTGCGATCGCGCTATTTTTTGTCTTTACCTACTTTTTCGGAATTGACCTCACACGGGGTGCAAGATATAACTTTGTCTACTTCCCGGCTGTAATCATATTAGTCGGAGCTTCCCTTGCGGTTTGTTGGGATAATCGCTGGGTCAACACCCCCAGAGTAAGATTAGATGGGAAACAAGCAGTCGCCATAATTTGGCTGATGGGATTTGTAAGCGCGGTGACAGTAATTTGCAACTTAGGATATCAAAAATACTATCGCCCCGACTTATTTGTCCAGGTCATTCAACAAAAATCCCAAGTACCCGTTTTGATTGCTACTACCCAGAAAACCCACGTCCAAATTGGCGAGATAATGGGAGTCGGAAGAGAATTTAAACTAGCATCCCCCTTATCTTCCCCATTCCCCAAACCCCAATTCCTCCTCGCTCATCAAGACAAAGACCCCAAAACTTCCACAGCTATTCTGCAACAAACTTTCAAGTCACTTCCCCGACCTTTTGACCTGTGGTTAGTGAACTTTTATGCTCCGGTGGAAGTCAACAACTGTGTTGCTGACTCTCAATCGCTGCCAGATGTAGATGGCTACGGTTATAAACTATACCACTGTGAGTAAAATTAACATTTCTTCAAGACCAACACTAGCGGCAGCATTGCCATATGTCAGTTTAATCCTCTGGATAGTACCCCTATTATTTTTCAGTAATGGACAAGATAGCTTCATGCCGCAAGATGAGGCAATGTATGCTGTGCGAGCCAGATGGATGCTAGAGTCTGGTGACTGGTTAACTCCACAATCTTGGGGGGAATTAGTCTACGAAAAAACCCCTGGACCATACTGGATACTGGCTTTTTTTTACACGCTGTTTGGCATCAGTGAGGCAACCTCCCGGCTCCCAGCCCAAATCGCCTGTATTATCAGCTTATTACTAACCTACGAAATTGGCGCGATTTTTTTTAACCGCCGGATAGCTTGGTTAGGAGCCACAATATTAGGAGTATCCTTTCTCTGGCTGCAAAGTAGTCGCCTAGCCACTGCTAATATTCTCATGATTAGCATGATGCTCTTGGGAATTTGGTGTTTACTCAAAGCCGAATTACATCCCAAACATCCCTGTTCTTGGAGTTATGTTGCAGGTTTAAGTTTTGGACTGGGTTTTCTCATCCGAGGGCAGATGATATTTGTACCCCTGTCGGGAATGCTACCTTATCTGATATATCAGCATCGCCGTCACCCTCATCTTACCAACCCGATGCTGTATTTAGGGTTTGCCATCAGTTTATTTCCCTCTGTCGCTTGGTTTTTGGTAAGCTGGCATCGTTACGGACAAGTCGTATTTGACCAATTCTTTGCTTTGGTTGTCCGCATAGCCTCAGAACAGCGCAATGGTAATTCACCATTTTTTTATTTGTGGAATACTCCCATCAAAGCCTTTCCCTGGGCTATTTTTAGTATTTTGGGGTTAATTTTGGTATCGCGTCCTTCAGTAGCCAGAAAGTCTATATTTAATCCATCAATAGCAGTAATTACACGTAATAAAACCGCCACCAACCTGATTTTAGTCGCTTGTCCGCTGATTATGTTGGTGCAAATTAGCTTAGTATCTACCCGTTTACCTCACTATGCCCTAGTACTATATCCGTTTATGGCATTGCTGGCTGCTGTAGCTTTAGAATGGTTGGGCAAGATGTATGAAACTAGAGAACATCCCCATAAATCTATTCCCCGTGCCTTAAGTTATATCTTTGGTGGTTTGGGATGCTTGTTGTCTCTAGCGGGAGGGATAATTTTCTGGGGAATTCCCCTCCCCGGTATCAGCGCAGATTTAGATATTAGCAAGTATGGATTAGCAGGGCTAGTTTTGGGTTTGGGATGGTTAACTTTACCCCTACTATGGATTAGTCGTCATCGCTGGGGTAATAAGTCTCTCACGGCTAACTATTGGCTGTCAAGTTGGTTAGTTCCCGCTTGGCTAACTTTAGCTGTAGCTGGTTCCACAGGATTGTTAGGCGATTATAACCCAGATGTGAAAGCTTTCTTACAACAGCCAGAAGTTGCAGCCATTGTGCAAAACAATACTATTCACTTTGTAGTCCAAGAAACACAAGCCCTAAAAACAGGAGGTGATAAACCATTACTGCTCTTAACTTTCTATACTCCTCACTGGGGACAGCGTTTTCACAAGCTAGAAGAACTGCCACCAGCAAATTACGCCTGGGTCAGTCCAGATGTAGCATTGAAATCAGACAAATATCGCATCATCCGTAATTTCCGAAATTGGTTATTAGTGATTAGTGATTAGTGATTAG
>JAYKJH010000214.1:0-4414 GCA_035285345.1 Nostocaceae cyanobacterium
TGGAAAGCTGACTAATAGTGGTTGATGGTACATGAATTTTTTGGATACAAATAGTAATCCATCAACTGTTATCAGATAGTGGGTAAAAATGCAAGTGAATTTATATACTTATCCCAACTTAGATGGATGGTAGCTGGATATTTGCGGCAAATAAGCTTTGTAAGCGGTGCAGCGTAGAACCAACTTGATATAATAAATCGCCCTTACCTAGTAGATAAGCAGCTTCTATTTTTTTACCTCCCAAAATAATAGTTGAATCTGCTTCACTGGCTGTCCGCAGCGCAACTCTTCCTGGAAGATTGGAGCGAATAATCGGGGTGACAATCTTAGCTTCTGGACGCTGTGTGGCAATAATTAAGTGAATTCCCGCAGCCCGTGCCATTGCACCCAAGCGTTTTATACTTTGTTCTAGGGCTGTGCGGGTATCTTTTTCTGCCATGAAGTCAGCATATTCATCAAAAATGCAGACAATCCGGGGTATGGGTTGAGAAGAACTTTGATTGTAGCTTTTCAAATCAGCACAGCGAGATGTTTCAAACCGCTTGTAGCGCAACTCCATTTCTGTTACCAGTTGTTCCATGAGTTCGATAGCGCTGTCGCTATCTTTGACGATGGGGGAATACAACCATTCCATCTGTTCAAACTCTGGAAATGTCACTCTTTTGGGGTCAACTAGGGCGATTTTGAGATGATTTGGGGAATGTTGTACTAATAAGCTGAGGAGGAGCGATCGCAAAAATTCACTCTTTCCACTACCAGTTGTCCCACCCACCAAAAAATGACAACTGTTGGGGTCGGATAAATCAGCCTCTACCAGATGTCCCTCTAAATTCACCCCAATGGCAATTGTAAAAGGCGCTGAGGGTGGTAAAATTTGCGGTTGAATGTATTCCTCAAAATCAGCAATTTGACGGTCAGCACGAGGTAAATCCATGCTGACATAACCAGCTTGCGGAGCAATTAAAGGTGGATTTGCTAACGCCAATTGCACTTGCAAATCCGCCGATAATTTCAAAATTGAGCTAACTTTAACTCCAGTATGGGGTTTGAGCTTGACGCGAATAAAAGCTGGACCAATAGCAGCACCTTGGTAGTCTACACCAATCCCAAAAGATTGCAGAGTATTCACCAAATTTTGACCGATGATATCAGCATCAGGAGATTTCTCTTGGTTTGTTTTTTGACTTGTGGGGTGGACATCTTGTCCGTTTTCCTTGTCAAGCACAAAATAACTCTGACACTTCTGCTTTTGGGGACAAATTTCACACAGATGAGGCTGGATTGTGGACGGTGGTGGATTAGGATGGGGAGGTTCCCACCTCAGCCATTCCTGCATCTGTTTTAATTTATAAGGAATCAACTGATGCACCGTATTTTCTAGTTCTTCCCAGGTATATTGATAATCTTTGAACTCTGGTAAAACACAATAAACTGCTGAGTCTACGGGTACTTTTTTCTTTGCCCGCAGCATGTAACTATAAAGAGCAACTTGAGCTAATTGCGCTGATGGATCTACAGGTTGATAGGTTTTAAATTCCACGACGCACAAGCGTTTTTTTTCCCAGTTGTAAATTAAGCAATCAAATTCCCCAACTACTCGTTGCTGTGTTCCATCGGGGAGATGAAAATTATGTTCAAATTTGCGTTCTTCAGAAATAAAAGTGTTAGGAATTAGTCTCTCGGCACTGCAATAAGTGCGATTAATTACTAGTAATTGGGCAAAATGTTTGATTAATCCTTGTAATCCCTGCCAAACTTGCAGCAGGGGTTGTGCTTGACTAGCATCTTTTGCTGTAGTTTCTAGCAAATAGGGATTAAAAGTAAATTTATAAAATAACTGCTGCATTCCCAATGCTATATCTTCTACTTTTAGCTGGGATGCTGCTGGTTTAAATAAATCTTGAAATTGTGGTTCTCGCCGAGCTAAACTAACAAATTCATCTGCTAATTTGTGAAAGGCATTACCAATTCCATTCCCACTGTTGGGTGGTAAAAATAGTGTTTTACCGCCTAATTTATGATGCAAATAAAACAGGCGGGGACACTCTAATGCTACTCTAACTTTCGTTACAGTTAAAGATGATTTATCATAATTATTGTCTGTTGAATCTTGAGATTTGTTAGTTGCCATAGGAAAAATATTACTGACAGCATCAGGGTGAGATATTTCTAATAACCGGCGATGGACAGCAGCCAGATAGACTGTATCCATTGCAGCATATTGTAGCTGTTTTTGGGTAAGGGGGCGCCGTCCCCAATCACTGGATTGTTCTTCGATATTTACATTAGAAAAATGACAGAGTTCTGTTGCGAGAGTTTTTAGTTTTAAATTGCTAGTTCCCAAAACATGGCGGGTAATTTTTTGGGCTATTTTATAAGTACATGTGACATTTTGGGATAGAGTTTTTCCTAAATATTTTAAATCAAATCCAGCATTATGGAATACCTTTTCAATTTGCGGATTAACCATGATTTGGTTGATAAAGTATGCAGCCAAATCAGGTTTATCCAATACATCAAGGATATATGAATATTCACCTGTCAAGTCTGTGGGGTCAGCCAAGACTTGAATGAGGGACAGCCGAGGTTGGTAAGTATTATAGTCAGCGATTTC
The DNA here is from genome assembly GCA_035285345.1 of Nostocaceae cyanobacterium. Classification (GTDB taxonomy): domain Bacteria; phylum Cyanobacteriota; class Cyanobacteriia; order Cyanobacteriales; family Nostocaceae; genus JAYKJH01. The sequence continues at coordinate 2,615 of JAYKJH010000214.1, forward strand.
TGTGTCTAACCATAGGGTTTTAGCTGAGGTTAATTTGGTTATTTGCGCTTGGATTTCGCTCGGTTCTGTCAGGTAGTACATTGGCTATATATAATCATGCTTGACATGGTGAATTGTCTTTAGACTACGAGACATACTGTTTGGTCTTCTCGTTGTGCTTTGGGGTTAGCGATGTTAATCTTTTTTTCCACCCAAAGGAGATTTATCAATTTTTCAATCTCTTCTTCATGCAATTCTGGAAACTGACGATGAGCATTTTCTACTAAATAGTTTCTGCCGATATAGTGCTGAGTTATGACTAAATTTAGCAAAAAATCTTTCACAGGCTGCCATTCTGTTTTTTCTGGTTTTGGTGTATTATTACCACTATTCCCTGAACCACTACTTGCAGGAGTAAAAATTCCTAAATCTTGGAGAAGACGACAATCTTCTAAAAGCTTAGATTGGCGAATAAAGGTTTGTAATTCCTTTAAAGTAATCGCTTTACCGGCAACAAATAGTTCCTGAGCAAGGGTGGAATTTACAAAACTGTGATAGGTAGCTAATTTGTGGACAGAAGATAGATTTGGCTGGATATGATGATGTTGAGTATTTGTGAAAATCTGTCTATAAAGTTGATTACCCTTTAGATTTGGTTTTACTACACCTCCAGCACGAATTAAGTACAGCTTTTGACAGAGATTTTGCTGAATCGCTTTCTGGCAGGCATTCATAATATTATAAAAAGTATTCATGTTTGCCTCTTCTGTCCAGATTAACCCTACTATTTCTCCCTTACCAAGCTGTTGGTAACTCAAAGAATGGTTAGCATATTTTCCACTAATGAGTTTAGGCTTAATTCCTTGTATTTGTAATGCCTGTAGAACTTCTTGTATTATCTGCATGAGTTCAGATGCAGATAACAGAGTAATTTTAGTAATTTTTACCTGAGTTTTTTTATATTCCTGCTGCCATAGCAATTCAAATTCTGCTTGACTTTTATCTTTTTGAGGTTGTGGCGTTGGTGTAGGAATCTGTGGTGGTTGATTAATATTTTTTAGAGGTAGCGGTGAAGGAATGACAGGAAGTTCTTTATCATAAGTAGGTTGTTTATAATCTACTTTCGGCAGAGTAGGTTTATGAATTACAGCAGTTGGTTTAACATCTGGTTTTTTGGCTTCTAGCAGTGAAAGTTTGTACTTTTGATATTCAATCTTTCCCTGATTGATGGTAGCTCTAGGCGTAGTTTTACCACCAGGAAAATTTTGCTCTAATATATCCCAATTAAGGGGAAAAATGGGTGAGTGAGGCTGAGGATTTGCTTGTTGATGTAGAGGCTTGAGATGATAATTCCAGAGTGCTTCGGCTTGCTCTAAGCTAATGCGTTTTAACTTAACTAATTTATCAATCCTATCTCTGTCACCTTGCTGAATGCGCTCCCCATTGCGCCGCCAAGTGTTAGTAATAACACTAATAATTATAAGAAAATTTTTTAGATAATCATTGTGAATCGTTGTATTGACATTAAATAAAGCAGGAAAATCCTGAGAACCATCTGGTAATGTGGGAATGTTATCTAAATTGTCAAAACATAAAACAATTGGTTGAGTTTCCGTAGAAATCCTGCCAAAATTAGACAAAATAGTTTTAGCTGCATCTTCTGAATCAATGCAGTGCCTAACTTTTAATTCCTGCATCGACTCATCACTTAAGTCATCTCCCCGCAACCATTCACAGGCTAAATCATATAATTCAGGATTGGTGAGGTCATGCAGCACTCCAAAGAAAATGTCTGGATTATAAATACTTGCAGATTTATAA
>JAYKJH010000215.1:0-44899 GCA_035285345.1 Nostocaceae cyanobacterium
CCGAACCAGAAGCCAGATTCTCACGCGTTACTCACCCGTCCGCCACTAAGTTCCTAAGAACTCCGTTCGACTTGCATGTGTTAAGCATACCGCCAGCGTTCATCCTGAGCCAGGATCAAACTCTCCAGTTTGTTGAGTTTTCTTTAGCTCTTTCTTAATTTTCTTCTCTTGACGCCCATCACGTGCTTTTTTTTGGCTTTCAAACTATACTTTTTTCTAGGTTCAGTGGTGATTGGTTTGTGACGCTCTCGCGCCCCTCTCCGTCACCCGCTTTATTAATCTAACAACTACCGCCGAGTGTGTCAACACTTTTGAGAGATTTTTTTGTTTTTTTTTTCAAAAATCTTGAAATCCTTACCCAGCAAAGGTTTTGAGTTAGAAGTTGCCAACAATAACTAAGCTTGACTTGATCCATAGAAGTAGAAGCGGCATAAACGGCTATATCCTCCAAAGTTCAAAGAAGGCACGAGCGCGTTTTAGCATTTTGGTGGATAGAAATGATGCTGAAAAAGTCCCTGCCCAGAAAAAGATAACATTTGGGTAAGGCTACAGGCTGTTTGTTCTATATATACCATTTGGGATTTTTACATTCCCCGGTATAGTAGCCCAAGATGTTGGCTATAAAATACAAACTTACTCGAATCGTGCGCTCCCGCTCCTCGATCCGGAGGTTTATCGCAAAGAGGGGATCGTAGATTTAGATCTGATTCGTAAAGAAAATCTAAAGAGAAGTGAATCTGGCAGGACACGAGTTATAAGCTCAATCAAGTGTAGTGATTGTTATTGTTGATGAGCCGTATACCCACAATTGAGAACCCACAGCATAAACCTTACCCAAGCGATTTAACCGATGCCGAATGGGCTATTATCAAGCACCTTCTACCGACACTGAAAGGATTTGGACATCCTGTAGAAGTAGATTTTCGAGAAATTCGATTGGGCCATTTTCTACGTGCAACGGACTGGATGTCAGTGGGAAATGCTACCTCATGACCTGCCTCCATATACTATTGTATATGGCTACTTTCAGAAATGGCAGCGCAAAGGCATTTGGCAGCAAATTCACAATCAAGTACGCCATCAACTACGACAAGATTTAGGAAGAGATGAACAGTCTACCGTTGCGATAGCTTCGTTACTGCCCTCCGGGCAGATCGCTGATTCTCAGTCAGTCAAGACCACAGAAAAAAAGGGGAGGTCTACGGCTTTGATGGTGCTGTGGTCGTGCTAGATGAAGCTATTGAAGAATTGTCTAAATTGGAAGTTATTTGGGTAGATCAAGGCTATTCGGGCGAAAACTTTGCTCAAGCTGTCAAGCAAGTTTGTGGAGAAAAGGTTCGCGTTCAGGTAATTCAAAAGAACCAGGACTTACGCAACTGGCTCATTACTTTAAGTTTCTAGTGAGGAATGCGCGTCCTTAATGCAAGCGGCTCAATCCGCTCACTACGAACAAAACTTTATGACACGCAGCTTTAGTCCTAACCTATTAACCCATTACCCATTCCCAATTCCCCATGCCCCTCGACTTATCCCCCCTCTGGATATCGCTGAAAACCGCGTTACTTGCTACATTAATTACTTTCTTCCTCGGTATTGCTGCTGCCTATTGGATGTTGGGATACCGTGGTAAGGGGAAATCACTGATTGAAGGCATTTTCGTTTCTCCCCTCATTTTGCCTCCTACGGTCGTTGGCTTTATCTTGTTGATGTTTTTCGGGAAATTCGGTCTAGGGGGTCAAATTATCGCGAAATTATTTGGTTTCAGCGTTGTTTTTAACTGGTATGGTGCTGCCATTGCTGCCACTGTTGTTTCTTTTCCGTTAATGTATAGAACAGCACTGGGAGCTTTGGAGCAGATTGACCAAAGTCTTGTGCTAGTAGCAAAAACCCTGGGTGCATCACAATGGTCAATATTCTGGCGCGTGATGTTACCCCTAGCAATTCCGGGGATTTTAGCTGGGACTACATTGGCGTTTGCCCGTGCTTTAGGGGAATTCGGCGCAACCCTGATGTTAGCAGGGAACATCCCCGGACAAACCCAAACAATGCCCTTGGCGATATATTTCGCTGTGGAAGCAGGAGCAAATAATGAAGCCTGGTTTTGGTCGCTAGTAATTATGGGTACTTCCCTAACTGCGATTATTGCGGTAAATGTTTGGCAGCAGAGAGGACACGGAGGGCACGGATACACGGAGAGATGGGGAGGCAAAGACGCGGGGAGACGGGGAGGCTCTGAGGTGGAGAAAGAACTCTCCGCGTCTTCCCAGTTCCCAATCCTCAGTCCCTCTGGACTCGTGGTAGAAATTGAAAAACAACTCCCTGGCTTTAAGTTACATGCCTCCTTCTGTGCTGACGAGCAACCTTTGGGAATCTTGGGGGGTTCTGGGGCTGGTAAAAGTATGATTTTGCGTTGCATAGCCGGGGTGGAAACACCGACTCAGGGGCGTATAGTTTTAAATGAACGGGTATTATTTGACTCGGAACAGGGGATTAATATTCCTAGTCGCGATCGCCGCATTGGTTTTCTTGTCCAGAACTATGCGCTATTTCCGCACATGAGTGTGGCGCAAAATATCGCCTTTGGTTTACCCAAGGGACTATCTTCTTTAGCTATTAAACAACAGGTAGAAACCCAACTTGCAGCTATGCAATTACAGGGATTAGCAGACCGCTATCCCCAGCAACTCTCAGGAGGTCAGCAGCAACGGGTAGCTCTAGCGCGAGCTTTAGCCAGTCAACCGGAAGCCTTACTGTTAGATGAGCCATTTTCTGCTCTAGATACTCACCTGCGGAGTAAAATAGAACAGCAAATGATTAACAGATTGCAATCGTACCAAGGCGTGACGCTGTTTGTGACTCATAATTTAGAGGAAGCTTTCCGGGTTTGTCAGAATTTATTGGTGATGGAGGGGGGAAAAATCATTGCTCATGGTTCTAAACAAAGTATTTTTGAGCATCCCCAGTCTGTTAGTGTTGCGAAATTAACTGGATGTAAGAACTTCTCCCGTGCTGTAACCACAGAGGAACAGCAAATAGAAGCTATTGATTGGGGCTGTACCCTGCGTGTAGTTGAGTCAATTCCGGAACATCTAGAACAAGTCGGCATCCGTGCCCATCAAATAATATTTACCGATAATCCCAACACCGAGAATACTTTCCCCTGCTGGTTGGTAATGACGAGTGAAACCCCCCACCGGATGACGCTGTATCTCAAGTTGCATCAGCCACCGGAAAATGCCAGTGATTACCATCTGCAAGCGGAAGTGTTTAAAGAAAAATGGGCAGTTATCAAACAGAAGCCTTTCCCTTGGTATGTGGGGTTAGATTCGCTACGGTTGGTGCTGCTGGCAACCGATGCGGCAACGGATAGCCTGCGGCATAGCGGATGTAACGGATAGATGTAGGGTGGGCAAAAATTTGCCCACCCTACGAATTGCTACCAGTATTGTAGGGTGCGCCCTTATGGAACGTCGTAACGCACCAAAGCTTTGAAAATGGTGCCGTACTCTCAGCTAACACACCCTACTGGCGTGGACAGGCTAAATTTGTGCATTAGCAAACTCTTGTGGGATGGGCGTCTCGCCCGTCCCGTGCGGGCTGTTCGGCCCACACCACAAGAAAATTTATTGCAACATTTAAGGCTTGCCACGCCACTACGTATCTTTTCTACTACGAATTGCTATCAGCCAGTAGTATTGTAGGATGCGCCCTTACGGAACGTCTAACGCACCAATGCTTTGAAAATGGTGCGTTAGCGAAGCGCTAACACACCCTACGTATCTTTTCATCTTTCATAGAGATGTAACGAATAGGTTATCTATTATTACTGAATTATCTATCCGTTACATCCGTTACCTCATCCCAGGACTTACGCAAAAAAACGGCGAAATATTGATTCTTTCGTAGGGGCACGAGATTCTTGTGCCCCTACATACGTGGACGTTGCGTAAGTCCTAAATCCGTTGCCACATTATCTATTAACCAAAACACCAGCCCTATCGCCTGGAGAATCTTCAAAAATCGCCCCTCGTCGTTTTAAGTCGAGCCTCATTAGTCCCTCACATATCCTTTTAAAGGAATCAAGCTGAATTGGCTGACGCTGAAAAAATTTGGTGACTGTATTGCGAGCTAAATATTGGGATTTGGCAAAGTCGATTTTTGACTCACACCCTAGACGTTGCAAAGCTCTTTCTGCTTGCTCTACACCTGCGGGAGTGGCTATGTAGGTGATTTTCTGCTTTTTTCTGCTTGAGTCTATCATGGTTGGGTTAGGTGTGGAGAAATAACCGCTTTGGGTTGCAAGTCCTAGACGGGTTGGGAAGCTAATTTTCTGGTTCCCAGGTTCAACCTGGAAGATTCGCTTTTGTTCTACCTGCTGTGGTGCAAGATGTCAGTCTTAGCACAATCCAAACTAGGGCATAAGATAATCATAAAAAAGCCACAAGTTATTCATAACACAATCATTGTGTAGTCAATCTTGCAGGAATTTGGCTTCACACTAGAAGTATGAAATTGAGACGCACCGCGAAATCTATGCATAACAAGCCAATCCCCACTTCTATCTCTTCCATCAAATTGACCATTGCTCAGGAACGTTTACGCCAAGCTCGTGTAAGCTTTAACACTGCTTTGGCAGCTACTACAGTATCTTTTCTTATCAGTCTGGTGGGTGCTGGGTTACTTTTGTCCGATAAAGTCCCCGAAGGAAGTGTTGTTGCTGCTGGTGGTTTGGTTTCTAGCGTCGGGTTTCTCCAGCTAGCAAAAGATGCTAATGACAGACTGGGTAATATTCCTTCCGAATTAGACGATGAATAGATGTGGGGTAGGCACTGCCGTACAACGTAAAATAACTATTTGAGGGTGTAATAAGCAGTGTCCACCCTACGGTTCCACTGGAATGGTGCAAGATGTAAGCTAGGCTGTGTGTCACTGCCTCTGTTGACGGGGAGAGGTTAAATTAAAAATGGTGTAAGGAGTGAGGTTAAGAAATTTCCTACAACCGTGACTGTTTTCACTACTAACCAGTATACTCGTACCATTAGGGGTTAAACACCCTAATAACCTCCTTTGGTGTGGTCAACCACAGGATTGGAGGATGATAGTTAAGCGCATCTATAAGTATTTCTGTTCTCCGAAAACTACCAAGTTTTTATAGGTCAAGTATCTAGGAAAGCTGGTTAGTAGAGTAGGTAATCTATGGGATGTAGTATTGTGTAAAACTGTTAACTAGACTTTAGTGTAACTGCGCTAGGGAAATAATCCTAGGGAGATTGCACGCGATGCTAAACTGTTGGATGCCTAATGCATTTTTAATTGTTATTCATATTGAAACATAACCTAATGGAGATGAAAGACCTAACCAAAGTGTAAAATTGCTACATCTTTTGAGAGATGTTTTTTACATTCAACTACTGAGAGTTTGGAGAATAGTAACGTCGTTTTTAAAGTTAATAATCCAACTGGTGGAAATTGACAATGAGTAAAATTCGTGTAGCTCTAATTGAAGACCATGATTTAACCCGTGTAGGTATTCGCACAGCCCTACAGCAAAGGGAAGAAGTGGATGTGGTAGGAGAAGCAGCTAATGCGACTGATGGACTACATCTGGTGGCAACAGTTCATCCAGATATCGCTATAGTAGATATTGGTTTACCAGACAAAGATGGAATTGAGCTAACAAGGGAAATTAAAGCGATTTCTGAGTCGAAGCAAGAAAACGGCACAAAGGTGTTGATTCTTACCCTACGAGATAATAGAGATGCTGTGTTAGCGGCTTTTGCGGCTGGAGCAGACTCCTACTGCATGAAGGATATCAGTTTTGATAATTTGCTGGAAGCACTGCGTGTTACTCAGGGTGGTAACGCTTGGATCGATCCGGCGATCGCTCGGATAGTTCTGCAACAAGCACGTCAAACAGCAGATGTGGCAGAACCTGTACTCATAGATATGAAAACGGTTGCTATTAATGCTGAATCACCAGACTACGACCAGATGCTAGCAGCTTACCCGCTCACGGAAAGGGAATTGGAGGTCTTGCAGCTAATTGTTGAAGGTTGTAGCAATGCTGTCATCGCAGAAAAGTTGTATATCACAGTGGGAACAGTGAAAACCCATGTGCGAAATATTTTGAATAAGTTATGTGCTGATGACCGTACTCAAGCTGCTGTCCGGGCTTTACGTTCCGGTTTGGTAGGATAAACTAACCAAATAATTGGTAATTCGTAATTGGTAATTCGTAATTCTTAATTGATGTTGTGAATTTCGCCCTTGCTTGAGTCCATCTAGCTTGAGCTATGGGATAAAAATTACAAATTACGCATTACCAATGACGAATTATTTTGATACTATGGTTTTAGTACCGGAATCAAGATTAAAACTTCCGAAACCCGCGATTAATCACAAATACTTCTGTAATATTAACCCCATCTTCTCCTTAGTTACTGCTGACACTTTATCCAAGGGTGTCAAAATTGCATATTTCAACGCCGAATGAGCATCACTATGGGGAGGATTTTCAGTCAACCGTCGCACGGTTTCTTGAATGACTTTCTGAGCATTGACGGCATTCTTTTGCAAATTACTAATTACCATTTCTACCGTTACGCTATCATGGTCAGGATGCCAGCAATCGTAGTCAGTCACCAAAGCCAAAGTTGCATAAGCGATTTCCGCTTCCCTTGCTAATTTTGCTTCTGGTAAATTCGTCATCCCAATTACCGTTGCTCCCCAACTACGGTAAAGATTTGACTCAGCCTTAGTGGAAAATGCGGGTCCTTCCATGCAGACATAAGTGCCACCACGATGCAAAGTTACCTCTGGAAGATTGAGGCTAGCAATAGCATCTTCTAGCACTCCTGCTAAATTTTTACACACGGGGTCGCCAAAGGTAATGTGAGCAACTATACCTTCACCAAAGAAGGTGGAAATCCGATTCTTTGTCCGGTCGATGAACTGATCCGGCACCACCATATCCAGAGGTTTCGCTTCTTCCTTGAGGGAACCTACCGCACTCGCTGAGATTAAATACTCCACACCCAATTGCTTCATCGCATAGATATTGGCGCGAAACGGTAATTCTGATGGTAAAAGCGTGTGGTTACGACCATGACGCGCCAAAAACGCCACCCGTGTACCATCCAAAGTTCCTAAAATTACCGCATCCGAAGGATAACCAAAAGGTGTCTGAATTTGTACTTCTTCTACATCCTTTAGAGCGTCCATTTTATACAGACCGCTACCGCCAATAATACCAATGCGTGCTTCAGTCATGATATTTAACCTCTTCCTTTGTACAACGCCAAGTTATTGTACTGGGAAATGAGCGGTGCAGATATTTTTGTTAATGAGAAGTTTCGCTTTTCACATATGATGGTGCTGACAGAATCTAGTGATAATCAATCAAATGAGATGCTTATGGTAAATCAAAACTATAGAAGAACTGTTGAGGAGCTACGTAACTTAGCTTCTATGTTTTGGCCTTCAGAATTATCCAAACAAGAGGTAGAACTTAGCATTATTCCCAAACTCTTAGAGACTCAAGAGCAATTTATTGCCATTCTTAGCGTAAGCGTATCTAGTTTAGATGGATTATTTCAAATTATTGATTCATCTACAATTCCAGCCAATTTATTTCTTAAACACTTAATCGTACTTGCAGACTTTGGTGGTGAAATGCTCCAGAGATTAAACAGTCAGTTTAGCTCAATATTTCCTTTGGGTAAACTCGATTATCTCTTGAATGAGCAAAATTCCTCATATATATTTCGTGTTTTGCCTGTGTCCAGTAAACTAAATAACAATAAATTAGGTATTAGTGGTAAAAAAATTTTGGAGAACCAATCTCTGTCTGAACTACACAAGGACATCATCGCAGTACTATTATTTGGTAGCAGTTCTAATGATGAAAGAGCAGCGGAAATTTTAGCGAAGTGTGAGATTGGTAATTATATAGGTCAACCCGATAAACTCCAAAAATTTATTAAGCAACGATATATATGGGTCAGTCGTATCACTTCTGGCTCTCAATCAAATACTTTAGGGCAAATTACGCAATCTTTTGTTAAACAATATTTAGAAGATAACCTTGAAATTGTAGGTATTAAGATTCAGCCAAATGGTAATTTACCTGGTGTCAGCCATAGAGAAACTGATAATCGTCCCACAACATTTGATATTGTAATTTCTAAAGAAGATAAGTATGTAGCAATAGAAGTCAGCTTTCAGGTAACTACTAATAGTGTCATTGAACGAAAAGCAGGTCAAGCACAATCGAGGTTTGAGCAAATTGAAAGACAAGGTTATAAAATAGCATATGTCTTGGACGGTGCAGGCAACTTTCAAAGAGAAAGTGCCCTCAAAACAATTTGCTCATATAGTCATTGCTCTGTGGCGTTTTCTCGTGAAGAGCTTGATGTGCTTTGTATCTTTTTGCAAGAATACTTTAGTTAAGGAAATTTTTGATAAAATTTTATGTTATGCTACCCAATTGACAGATATATTAATCTATGACAAAAATTCGATTTATTGATTTATTCTCCGGAATAGGAGGAATGAGATTAGCCTTTGAACAAGCTGCTCATTCTCAAAAGCTAGAAACTGAATGCGTATTAAGCTGTGAAATTAATAAAGACGCCAATTTAGTTTATCAAAAAAAATTTGGTCACTCAGCTTTAGGCGATATTCGATTAATCGAAAAACTCCCAGTCCATGATTTTTTACTCGCTGGGTTTCCCTGTCAGTCATTTTCTTATGCTGGGAAAAAAGAAGGTTTCGGTGACACTAGGGGTACGCTATTTTTTGAAATTATGAGGCTGGTTGATACCTATAAACCTCAAGCCTTTATTTTTGAGAATGTCCGGGGACTTTATACCCATGATAACTGCAGAACTCTAGCAACAATTAAATATGAAATTCAACGACGAGGTTATAGCTTTGATGCTTTTTTACTCAACAGTGCTAACTTTGGATTACCGCAAAACCGCGTGCGAATTTATCTCGTAGGAATTTTAGATCATTCTCCAAAATTCAGCTTAGTTTCTGACTTGGGACCACGAGATTCCCATTCCTATAACCCCCAGCAGCTTTGTTTATTTCAACCCTTACACAAACCTGTGACTGTTGCCGATATTTTAGAAGATAATCCCGACGCCAAATATGATTGTTCTGTTGAATTTATCAAGGCTTTGCAAAGAATATTTAATCATGATTTAAATCGCTTACACGGGGTACGACTTATTGATTACCGGGGAGGTAATTCGATTCATTCCTGGGAATTAGGATTACGGGGAGAGTGTAGCCGCGATGAAATTGAATTGATGAACAGGTTTATTTTAAAAAGAAGAAATAAAGAATTTGGCAAGCATCAAGATGGTAAATTATTAAGTCTAGAGCAGATAGAAAGTTTTTTTCACCATCCAAATCTTGAGGAAATTCTTGATTCCCTCCTCAGCAAAAAATATTTGCAAGTTGTCAATCATAAATATAAACCTGTAGCTGGTAATTTTTCTTTTGAAGTTTATAAGTTTTTAGACCCTAATAAAATTTCTGTAACTTTAGTAGCGAGTGATGCGAATAGATTGGGTGTTTATCACAATGGAAGAGTACGACGGTTGACTCCCCGTGAAGCCTCACGACTACAAGGTTTTCCTGATAGTTTTATCTTGCATCCCAATGATGACAAAGCTTACCATCAATTGGGAAATTCTGTGAGCATTCCTGTAGTCAGAACTGTAGCACAAGAGGTAATTGAAAATATTTATCAACAGGGAAGACGAGTCAACCCAGTCCTGCTTGAAAGTTAAGATGACCAGAAAGGTCAATGATTCTAGGATTGAGCCACAACAACCCCTGATTGGTGAAATAATAATTCGGGAATGGGGAACAGGGAATGACCAATGACTAATGATTAATGACTAATGACTATACAATTGACTGATGCATTCGTAACTCTTGCAACTGTTAACCTGGAAAAAATTACTGATTTCTACAGGCAACTACTAGGAGAAAAACCAAGAAATTACATTCCCAATGTCTATGCTGAGTTTCAGCTTCCGGAAGTGAAATTGGGAATTTTTCAACCTACACAGACCCACAAAGCCGAATTCGCTAACTCCGCTCAAAGTACAATGAGTTTGTGTTTGGAGGTAACAGACTTAGAAGGTGCGATCGCTCATCTCACCACTATGGGATACCCACCACCAGAGGAAATTTCCACTGCTTCCCACGGAAGAGAAATTTACGCTTATGACCCCGACGGAAATCGCATCATCTTGCATCAATCAGTGTAGCCTATAGGGAATGGGGCACCAGAAAGCAACAGAAGAGATATTTCACCCCTATATCCGTGTTATCCGTATTGTGTTATGGCTTTAACTGAAAACTACAAAGCAAATATTATTCAATGGTATCCCGGTCACATCGCCAAAGCGGAAAAGAAACTGCAAGAAAATCTCAAATTGGTGGATGTGGTTCTAGAAGTGCGGGATGCGAGAATTCCTATATCAACATATCATCCCCAAATACCCCAGTGGGTGGGGAATAAAGCGCGGGTATTGGTAATCAACCGCTTGGATATGATTTCCCCGCAAGTACGTCAATTGTGGACAGATTGGTTCCAACGCCAAGAGGAAGTACCTTATTTTACTAATGCTCAACATGGTCATGGTGTGACAGCGGTAGCAAAAGCAGCACAATCTGCTGGGGTAGAAATCAATAAAAGAAGAAAGTCTCGCGGAATGTTACCCCGTCCTGTGCGGGCTGTGGTAATTGGTTTTCCCAATGTTGGTAAATCTGCATTAATTAACCGTCTTTTGGGACGTCGTGTCGTCGAAAGTGCTGCCCGTCCCGGTGTTACGCGCTCCTTGCGTTGGGTGCGAATATCTGACGAATTAGAATTGCTAGATGCACCAGGTGTCATCCCGGTGAAGTTGAATGACCAAGAAGCGGCATTGAAATTAGCAATTTGCGATGATATTGGTGAAGCATCCTATGACAATCAATTGGTAGCAGCCGCACTAGTAGAATTATTGAATTACTTAGGCGATACCAATACAGAATTGTTACCCAAACACCCCTTGCAGTCGCGCTACGAACTTGACTCCTCACCCATGACTGGGGAAGCATATCTACACGAGTTAGCAAATCATCGCTTTAAAGGCGATGTAGAACGGGCTGCAAGGCAGCTTTTAACTGATTATCGTAAGGGTATGTTGGGTGCTATTCCTTTAGAGTTACCACCGAATTAACCGTGTTGTGGGGATGTTAAATCCGGTTATCAAAACCGTTCTCTAGATTTGCACGCGCATTACCTATTACAAACAATTTTCCATTTAGAGGCACTGTACCGCCATCAAGTTAATAGCAATATCTTAGTTACACCAGGATTCATCGTGATTTTCAACCCCGAACACAACAGCAACAACGACACAATTTACATGGGTACAATTCGCACAACCTTCAGATTTTAACCAACCCACACAAGAATCATCTCAAAATTCCCTCTCCGTGTCCCCATCCGTGCATCCGCGTTCCTAATCCGTGTAGTGCAAGATTCACCGTTAGCCTCTAAGCTAACAGTACAGGTGAACTATCACAATAATGGAATGTCTGAGTTAATTCTGTTTTGGCATCGCCGCGATTTACGGATTGCGGATAATACAGGAGTTGCGATCGCACGCACCCAAACTCCCAAAGTAGTGGGGGTATTTTGCCTAGATCCCATTATTCTCCAAGGGGATGATGTGGCACCAGCGCGGGTGACTTACATGATTGGTTGCTTGCAGTCTCTTAAACAACGCTATACACAAGCTGGGAGTGAATTATTAATATTGCACAATCATCCCGTGCAGGCAATTCCAGCCCTAGCAGAGGCGCTGCGGGCTAAAGCTGTATTCTGGAATTGGGATGTAGAACCCTATGCTCACGGACGCGATCGCGCGGTGATGGATGCGCTCAAGGAAAAAGGCATTCAGTTTCTAGAAAAGAACTGGGACCAAATATTACATGCCCCGGAAGATATCCGTTCTGGTTCTGGGACACCCTACACGGTTTACAGTCCCTTCTGGAAAAACTGGAGTAGCAAACCCAAAGCGAACCCAGCACCAACCCTAGAAAATGCTGAGGGGCTGACACCAGAGGAAAAAGAAATTGCTCGCCAGTGTGGGGTAATTGAACTCCCCAGCGCCAAAGATTTAGGCTACCACTGGGATACGGAATTATTAGTCATTGCCCCAGGGGAAACCGCCGCCACCGAAAGGTTAGAGGAGTTTTGCTCCTCTGCTATCAATGAATACCAAGAACAGCGGAATTTTCCCTTCACTAACGGTACATCTCGCCTAAGTGCGGCATTGAAATTTGGTGCAATTGGGATTCGCACGGTTTGGGAAGCCACACTACAAGCGATGGAAAACAGCCGCAGTGAGGAAACTGAAGTAAACATCCGCACTTGGCAACAGGAACTGGCTTGGCGGGAGTTTTACCAACATGCCATGTATTGGTTCCCAGAATTAGCCACAACCCCCTTCCGAGAAGCTTGGAAAACCTTCCCGTGGCAGACTGATGACAGGCTATTTCAGGCTTGGTGTGAGGGGAAAACAGGCTATCCAATTGTCGATGCAGCGATGCGTCAATTGAATGAAATTGGCTGGATGCACAACCGTTGTCGGATGATAGTTGCTAGCTTTTTCACCAAAGACTTGCTCCTAGACCCAAAACTAGGGGAAAAATACTTCATGCAAAAGCTGATTGATGGTGATTTATCTGCCAATAATGGTGGTTGGCAGTGGAGTACTTCTAGTGGGATGGACCCCAAACCGTTAAGAATTTTTAACCCTGCTAGTCAATCCCAAAAATTCGACCCAGAAGGGGAATACATTCGTCAATGGGTGCCGGAATTGCGCTCTGTGGATACGCCATATTTAGTAACTGGGAAAATCCCTCCCTTGGAACGTCGAGTAGTCGGATATCCTGCCCCTATCGTGGATCACAATCATCAACAGCGGCTGTTTAAGCAGCTTTATCAGCAGCAGAAAGATGCAGTTGAAGCAATGAAGCTGAAATGATTTTGGACTGCGACGGTGCGTTTTAAACACATTCCACTGGAGCGTCTTTAAAAGGCTATCGCCCCAATTAGGACATTCATATTTCTGGAGGTAGCAATGAAAGCACAAAAAACGGAACTAAAACAGCTTGCTGCCCAGATACTATCAGGAATGCTGGCAAATCCCCATATTTATGCCAGCATCAGTGATGAGGGTGGAAAAGGAACACAAGAACAAGAACTGATTGTTGCAGCGATGGAAATGGCTATCAGCTTAGTGGAAAAGGTTGAGAAAAAGAATTAATTAAGAAGAAGATAATTCTGTCTTTCATACTAGAGAATATGGGTTGTTACACTCATTTTTCTGGTCATATCAAGTTCGTAAATCTCTGTTTGCTTCGGTTAGCAAATTGAAACAATTACAGCAATTGCTTTGTGTAATTGATGTGATTGAGTTATTGACTATTAGCTAATTGAAAGTTAATTTATTTTAGATTTACGATGGGATTTTCAATTTTCCCTGACTTATAATCTACCAGAATTGCTTAATCTCAAAGCCACCTGTAATTTAGGAGGAAAAATTTATGGATTTCCAGGATTTTCTCAGACACCCATTTGCTCATGTTGCAGTTGGCGAATTTAAGCCCGGTAAATTTGCGGAAGCAAAGCAACTTTATGAAGAAGCAGTCTCGACTTACGGACAAGGTTTTAAGGGCGCATACCTTCTGCAAGAAGAAGGTACTGATAAAGGTATTTCTGTGATTTTTTGGGACAGCGTAGAGGATATGACAGCCTCTCAAAGCGAGGTTTACCAAAACATCTTGAAACAGATGATGCCCCTGTTTGTCACAACACCAACCACGAGTGTTTATGAACTGGTGTGTGAAATTAAACCAGCATCGGAGGAAGAAAACAACCAATAGTCATACGATTTCACGAAAATAGTGATACACATTATTTGGTCTAGGGGCGGGGTTTCCCCGCCCTAGGCAAGATATTTGTATCAGACCTAAAGTAAAATGGTATCAGAGGTAAAAAGTCCATAGTGCAGGGGGTTTATCCAACCCTTCTGTGCGTTATCAAACTGTTTGACTCTCCAACCCCAGATCGCAAAATTTTGATGCCATTGTGAGAAAAAAAGCCTGCATACGCAGGCTTTTGTTGATATTTCCTAGCGGGACACAAGATTGTTGCATCCCTAGGTATGTGTATTTAATTTGACTATTTAACGCTAGCTTTAGCGCCAGACTCTTCCAGTTGCTTCTTAGCGTCTTCAGCTTTGTCTTTAGCAATAGCTTCAAACACAGGTTTGGGTGCAGCTTCCACCAAGTCTTTTGCTTCTTTCAGACCCAGACCAGTCAAAGAGCGTACTACCTTGAGTACAGCAATCTTCTTATCGGCGGGAACTTCTTCCAGAATTACGTCAAATTCGGTCTTCTCTTCTACTTCTTCAGCAGGAGCAGCACCACCAGCACCGGGAGCCATCATCATCATGCCACCAACGGGTGCAGCAGCGCTAACGCCGAAAGCTTCTTCAATTTGCTTAACCAACTCAGATGCTTCCAGCAAAGTCAGGGTTTTTAGCTTTTCCAAAATTTCATCGGTTGCAGCAGACATGTTTCTAACTCCTGTAATTTTTGATTAGTTATTAGTCATGAGTCATTAGACTATCGACTAAGCAGCAGCGTCGGTTTGGTCGCCACCTTTTTCCTTATCAGCCACAGCTTGCAAAGCTCGAGCGAGGGAACCGGGAACTTCGTTGATACCCACAGCCAGCTTGGTAGCCACACCATTGATAGCTCCAGCAATTTGGGCGATAAGCTGTTCTTTGGAAGGTAAATCCCCTAGTGCTTTGACATCATCTTCTTTCAGCAGACGACCTTCCATCACACCACCGCGAAGTTCGGTCTTCTTGGAGGCTTTTTGGAATTCTTGGTAAGCCTTGATGGCGCCGCTAATGTCTTCTTGAACTAGCAAGAAAGCAGAAGAACCTTTGAGCAATTCTTCCATTGCTTGCCATTTGGGATCGTCTTTAACGGCAATACCCATCAGAGTGTTTTTAGTCACCTTGCAGGAGGTGCCTTTGGGAATCAGGCGCCGCCGCAAATCAGTGATTTCACCTACTGTTAACCCCTGGTAGTCAATTACCAGTGCCAAAGTTGACTGGCTCAAAGTTTCTTTGAGTTCAGCAACAATCTCTTGTTTATTTTCGAGCGTTCTACCCATCTTTGTTTCACCTCCTTGAAAGGTGTTTTTCACACCCGCATTTTTGAGTGACCATTACCAGAAAAAAATCAACCCTGACTACTTCTGGAGCCAGGGTTAAGCAGTTATACGACCATGCCATATTAGTTACACCATAACGGTGGTACTTGTAGCATTTAGGGCGTTTAACCTAGGCAGGACATTAAGCGACTCGCGCACCTGCTGTCTCTGGCTTTGCCATTATTAAATTTGGGATTTACGCAGCTGCGCCGGTTTTCATGTCGCGCAGGGCGCTAATATCGACCTGAATAGATGGTCCCATAGTGGAAGCAATATATATTGTCCGCCAGTAGCGACCTTTAGCTCCTGAAGGACGGTTACGGTCGATGGTTTCTTGCAACGCCTTCAAGTTTACCAGCAAATCCTCCGCTGAGAAGGATGCTTTACCAAACATCACGTGAACAATACCTGTCCGGTCGGCACGAAACTCTAGTTTACCAGCTTTGAATTCATTAATCGCACCTGCTAGGTCAAAGGTAACTGTACCACCTTTAGGGGAGGGCATCAAACCACGCGGACCGAGTAATTTACCAAGTTTTGCTACTTGAGGCATGACATCAGGTGTAGCGATGAGCTTGTCAAAGTCCATCATGCCTTTTTGAATTTGGTCAATCAGTTCCTCTGAACCCACAATATCAGCACCAGCGTTTGATGCTTCCGTGACTTTTTCCCCACGTGCAATCACCGCTACCCGGACAACATTACCTGTACCTTTGGGTAATGTTACCGTTGTCCGCAGTTGTTGGTCTGTATACTTGGGGTCAATACCTAGACGGATGTGAGCTTCTGCTGCTTCGGGAAATTTTGCAGTTGCTGTTTCTTTTAAGAGTTGTAAAGCTTCTAGGGGTGCGTAAGCCTTCTCTTCTACTTTTGCTTGCAGAGCCTGCAATCGGCGCGATACTTTCTTTGCCATTTATCTCTCCTGGGGTGTCTAACGAGGTTGTTTCTCTCCCCCGATAAATTATTTAAAGTTATGAGTCCTGAGTCTTGAGTCCTGAGTTTTAAGTGATTAGCCTGTAGCATTTTGCTAATGACTAATGACTAATGACTAATGACTAATCTACGACGTTAACACCCATATTTTTGGCGGTGCCTGCCACAATTTTCATTGCAGCGTCAATGTCGTTAGCATTGAGGTCAGGCATTTTAGTTTGGGCTATTTCCCGTAGTTGCGCTTGGGTGATTGTCCCAACTTTCTTTTTGTTGGGTTGGTCAGAACCTCTTTCTATTTTCGCCGCTTTAGCAATCAGCTTGGATGCTGGTGGTGTCTTTAGAACAAAGGTAAAACTCCGGTCTTCATAAACCGAAATTTCTACCGGAATTACCATCCCGGCTTGGTCTGCTGTTCTGGCATTATATTCTTTGCAGAACATCATGATATTAACACCGTGCTGACCCAGAGCCGGACCGACTGGTGGTGCTGGGTTGGCTTTTCCGGCGTTTAGCGCCAGTTTAATGATCGCTACAACTTTCTTCGCCATTTCTAAATTGGATTAGCTTTGTTTCTCAACCTGATTGAATTCCAGTTCCACTGGTGTATCCCGTCCAAAAATCGAAAGTAGAGCTTTGAGCTTACTTCGCTCTGGCGAGACTTCAATAACCTCGCCCTCAAAATCCTTAAACGGACCTGAAAGCACGATGATCTTATCACCAGTAGCCATGTCAATTTTGACGACCGGCTCTTGTTCGGTTGTCTGTTTGAAGATTCTTTCGACTTCTGTATGGGAAAGTGGCATAGGTTTAACGTGACCGCGACCTTTCCCGGAGCCACGTTTTTGTTCCGCACCCACAAAGTTAATTACGTGAGTGGTATTTTTGACAACCTGCCAGGCTTCATCCTCCATCAGCATTTTCACCAGCACGTAACCAGGGAAAACTTTTTCCTCTGTGTGCTGCCGACTACCATCCTTCCGGATTTTCACCGCTGGTGTTTGGGGAATTTCCACCTGTATAATTTTGTCAGCTACATCAAAGCTTTGGATGCGCTGCTCCAGGTTTGTTTTCACTCGTTTTTCGCAACCAGAAGCGACTTGCACTGCATACCAGCGAGCTACTGTGGAAGTAGCTGCTGATTCAGTTGTCTCCTCTGATGGTAAAGGCTTATGTGGTTCGTCTGTTGCAAAAGTCATCAGAACACCTGTTTTGCTGCCCAACCAAATAACCCGTCGATGAGATATATCAACGTGGCGGAGAGTGTCACCATCAACAATACAGCCGCCGATTCGCTGATCAGCTGCTGCCGACTGGGCCACACCACTTTGTCTAATTCTTCTTTGATTCCTTGAAAGAAGTTGTTAAGATTAAACCCGCTGGTGGTTTCTGGCATTTCTGCTTCGTTTTTTTTAGCCACAGTCGTATTTCTCCCCTATTCCCGTTCGCTGCTGTTAAGACGTTGCGTGCAACCTCTTTAGAACATTTTAAATCTCTATCAACAATTTCGCCTCTTGACTGCAAAGACGCGCCAAAGCGCGTCTCTACTAAAAAAGCTGACAAATTAATTTTACCCAAAAAACACTTAACTGAGGGATTATTATCTAACAGTTTAGATTTATTTTTGGGCTGTGGTTTGTTACTTGGAGCGCGCCCTGGAGGACTTGAACCCCCGACATCAGGTTTTGGAGACCTGCGTTCTACCAACTGAACTAAGAGCGCACAATCTGGTTTTGCTTTTAGCTTGTGATTTTTGGTTTTGATTCAGCCTTGAATCTGAACCTTACCTATCATAGCACAATTTTGTTTCCAAGTTAACTATTTTTTTACTAAATTAGCGGCAGATGCCGCTTTCTCAGATAAATTTGCTTCATCCTCGCATTCTTACAAAGGCCGGTCAAACCGTTGCTTAATCCGGGTTGCCTTACCAACACGACCTCTGAGATAGTAGAGTTTGGCACGACGCACTTTACCGCGACGGACTACTTTAATGCTGTCGATGCGGGGAGAATGAATCAGGAAAACTCGCTCTACACCTACCCCTTGGAATATCCGACGCACGGTAATAGTTTCGTTAATACCGCCATTGCGCTTGGCAATTACTACTCCTTCGTAGGGCTGTACCCGTTCTTTGCCACCTTCTTGGATTTTGACCCCAACTTTCACGGTATCGCCGACGTAAATATCTGGCAGATTAGATTTTAATTGTTCCGCCTCAATCGAGCGGATGATTTCTTGGGCTTTCATGACTGTAGAAAAACTCACAATCATCCATCATACATCGATAATTGTCTGGTAGTACAGGTTTGTAGGGAATATTTTTAATTAGGCAAGACTTACCCATCGATTATGATTTTGCGTCATTACAAGTCAGCGCGAATTCATCGCCCAAAGATTGCTTCCCAAAAGAGCTATGACTGTCGCTTCGGATTTCGGGGAGTGCTTGGGTAAATTCTATTAGGGGTTGACAAAATCACCGGATCAATCAGTAAGCTGGCAATTAAAGTTAAAGTCAGGAAGCTTGACCCAGGGGAGCTAAAGTCATGAAATTTAGTGTCGTCATCACGACCTATAACCGCTTAAGCTTATTGCAACGAGCCATTGACTCTGCACTTAACCAGACGATAGCCTGTGAGCTGGTGGTTGTGGATGACTGCTCCACTGATGGCACTCAAGCCTACATGCAATCTTTAGGCTCGCAGGTGGTTTATCATCGTCAACAAAGCAATCAAGGTCATGCAGCAACGGTAAATGCTGGTGTGCAAAAGGCTACGGGAGACTGGATTAAGTTTCTGGATGATGATGATTATCTCGCACCGAATTGTTTAGAGGAAATGACACGAGCGATCGCACTCCGAAAAGAAGCTGCGATATGTTCTTGCATTGCGGCACAGGTAGATAATAATGGCGTGGAAATCAGCCGGACTAGACCTGTGGGAACGGGTACTGCTTGTTACATTCCCCAAGAAGATATTCATTATGGGATGCTCTTGGAACTTGTTCCCTTTGGTACACCAGTCCAGGTAGCTTGTAGACGGGATGCTTTCTTACAAACAGGTGGTTGGGATTCTAACCTGGATGCTAACTGTGATGACATTGATTCTTGGATTCGGATTGCTCAATTTGGCGATGCTATTTTCATTAATGAATGTTTAGCTTACCGTACCGTCTGGGGTGGTGCGTATAACAAGAAATTTCCCCTGCAAAAGCGGCTGGATACGAATATATTGATGAAGGAAAAGATTTACGCTCTGGTAAATCCTCATCATCGCGGGAATATTCCTGAGTTAGCGGATATTCGTCAGTATTTGAAACTGCACTGGCTGATAGTAGCGCTGAAGCAGAGAAATCTTGCTAGTGTTTTGCAAATGGTAGATGGGGCTGTTTTGTCTCCCAGTGCTTGGCGGTTATTATTGCAAGCGGTGTCCTCTCGTCGTTCTCTGCAGGAGGATTCTCTGGTTCGGTGGCAACGGATTATGTAGCGGATGTAGCGGATGGGTTATTCCTGGGGTTTCACAGCTATATCGAAAATCTGTTGCGCTATCAAATTAAAGCCAGGGAGTGTGGGGGAGACAATTACATCATTCTCTCTGAAGATTGCTTTTACGTATTCCCCGTCAACTAGCTCGTATACAAAGATAGTAGGTTGTTTGGGATAGCCAATAAAATCACGCCCTCCCAAAGCAGCATAATCCACAATCCAGTATTCTGGAATGCCCATAGCTTCATAGTCTCGGCGTTTGTCGAAATAGTCGTCCTGCCAATTGGTACTCACAACTTCTACTATTAATTTGACCGAAGTTGCATTTTGGATAATTGATTCACTTTCCCAGCGCGTTTCAGTGGTGATAGTTTCTTCATCCAAAACAATTATGTCTGGTTCGTATCCAGATTTTTCGCGCTGAGGTTTTACAATTGATTCTCTGGGTATTGTCCAAATATCACCCTTCCCCATCCCTCTAATAGCTATAAGTAATCTTTCCACCAGAGAACCTGTTAATTTTGAATGCTTTCCTCTGGGTTTAGGCATTTCGACAATTACTCCATCATGCAATTCGTAGCGGAATGCTGAGTTTTCTGGACACCATTCGATAAATTCATCAAAGGTATATAATTTTGGTTCGGTTTGTGCTTGTGTTTGAGTAATTGTCATGGTTATAGCCTCGACATATATTAGACATTAACATCCACGGCTTAGCAGTTCCTGATGGGAGCATCCCAATTTTGCCAAAAAATCTAGTAGGGGTATGGGGAGCATCTTGCTCCCTGCTTTATTAACGCAGCGGGCAAGATGCACTACAAAATTAAATAAATTTACACGGGGTAAGCAGTGGCGTAGGATGCTGTATTTTAGCGAATTACAACCACTGATAAATAACTTATCCGTTTCAAGGGAATTACAACCACTGATAAATAACTTATCCGTTTCATCCGTTACATAATCCGGTGCCGCAATTTATCCGGAACCATTCACTTTGCTGATGAATCACTGCATAGACAGCATCAGTCTTCCCCGGAGAAACAACAAGCAGCGGTGCTGAAATATCTGAAACAGGAGCCTTGTTTATTAATTTGGGATAACTTTGAACCCGTCAATGGCTTCCCAGAGGGAGAAGAGGACGCGGGGACGCGGGGAGGGGGAGACGCAGGGAATGAGTTGGGGAATGAACCTTTATTGAGTCTGGAGGAAAGAGAACAGCGGCGGCATTTACCGTTTTTGGGTTTGTTTTGCGAGAGGGTGAATATAATCTTGCTTCATGCTTTCTCATCAGGAAAAGCTGGTGATGTGTTTGGAAAGGCTTATCGAGCAGTGTTTGGGGAAAACTTGCAAAAGGCTGATTGGATAAACCTGCTCAATGAAGCCGCACAAGCAGGCATTGTGCAATATTTGGGTGGAACTATTTACAAACTTCATCCAGCTTTACCTTGGTTTTTGCGGCAAAGGTTAAACTACGCTGCAACTCGCCTGGGAATCAATTCCCAGGCTAATAGCGAAAGTCCGTTGAAACGGACTGAAATTGCTCCAGATGCATTATCTAGTCCTCTTGAGAGGACTTATGCTATGAGCCTGGGATTTGAATCCCAGGCGGTTATGGATGCCCAGCAAAAGATTGCTGAACTGGAAAAAAAATTGCTGGTTTTCTATACAGTGCTAGCGGAAAATTGTCGTCAGCAACTAATAAATGATGCGAAGTTGGCAGCTTTTAAATTACAAGTTGAAGAAGCAAACCTATTACAGAACCTCCGCCTTGCTGAACAACAACAAAAATGGGCTGAAGCACAAGCAATTCTTCAACCTTTGGGTGAGATATACAAAATAACAGGTCGAAAAACAGAATTTAAATCGCTGCGGTTACGGTTATTAAAGCAAATAGGCGTAAACTTGACAGATGCAAAAGCCAAAGGCAAAGAAGCTTTTAATTTCTGGGTTTACTTGCGAAATCAGGACGCGAATGAAGCTGCTCAAATTGGTAATTTTGAAGAAGCCCAGAAAATATATCAAGAAATTATAGATGAACTAATAGCTTTAAATGACCCTTCAGTAAACAACCAAATTGCTATTCTTTATACCCTATTGGGTAATATAGCCTGGGAGAAACAGCAGTTTGACAACGCAATTGACTATTATCAAAAAGCCCTACATATATTTGCAGTAACTGGAGATGAATACAATGCTGCAATTGTGTATTTCCAGTTAGGGAATGTTGGGGCGGGACAACAATCTTTTGACAAAGCAAGTGCGTATTACCAAAAATCTCTTCATATATTTAAAGCTGTTGGTGATGACTATAAGGCTGCGAGTATTTATAGTAATTTAGGTTTAGTAGCCCACAAACAACAGAAGTTAGAGGATGCAATTACTTTTTACCAAAAAGCTATTGAGATATATGACGCTGTTGGAGATGAATATGGGATGGCAAGTGTTTATCACAATTTAGGTATAATAGCTGAGGAACAAGAGCAGCTTGAACATGCAATTACTTTTTACCATAAATCACTTGAAATAAAAGAAACATCTGAAAATTACTATCGTGCTGCAAGTGATTACCACAATTTAGGAAATTTAGCTTTGGAGCAAGAGCAGTTTGCGGATGCAATTGCTTATTATCAAAAAGCGCTCCAAGTATATGAAGCTGCTGGAGATGAATATAACACCACAGATGTGTATCTCCAGTTAGGTCAATTAGCGCAGATACAACAGCAGTTTGATGAAGCAATTGGGTATTACAAAACAGCCTTTAAGGGATACCATAAATTTCAACAA
This sequence comes from Nostocaceae cyanobacterium, assembly GCA_035285345.1. GTDB lineage: Bacteria > Cyanobacteriota > Cyanobacteriia > Cyanobacteriales > Nostocaceae > JAYKJH01. The sequence continues at coordinate 22,497 of JAYKJH010000215.1, forward strand.
CTGTACAAAGCCTCTATAACTTTGATTCAATGGGGTAACGTATTAGAAGCGCAAGAAAAATGGGCAGAAGCATTGCAAAAATACACTCATTTTCTACCGATAGAAACTGAGTATGCACATGAGTTAATTGATTTGCGTATCAGAGCATGGTCAGGTATTCTCAATAAGTTAGGAGAAAGCCAATTTGATATACTTTGGCGCCAAATAACAGGTGAAGAATGCACCGGAGAACTGCGCGAGGCAATTTGGGCAGCACGGGATGAGCTAGAGTCGTAAGGTGCCTAGACGAAGCCGCCGAGGAGCGATCGCTCCTCGTTTTCTAGTGCGATCGCTTTTGAGGAGAAGTATCAAGCGATAATAATGGGGTGGAAGCAACAGCTAATCATGAGTCAATGCCTGAGATTATCTGGACATCCTATCTTCGTTACCGTGTGACCCAAAGAGGCTTTGACCTTAACCTGATTGAAAATATCCTACGCTTCTCCAGCGAACGATATTATGATGTAGATGCCATTGTCACCCGCAACCCGCAAGATTTTCCTATTACTACCCCAAGAATTATCACACCCAATCAGCTAATTTTAGAGTTAAATCAGTAACTAAAAATGAGTAATTTACCTCTGAATATTCCGCAAAATTTAAAAGTTACTGAAGAGCAATTTTCCCTTCTAGCTGCTGCTAATCGCGATGTACAACTAGAACTATCCGCCACAGGAGAATTAATTATTATGCCCCCGACGGGAGGGAATACGGGTAAGCGAAATATCGATATTGAAGGACAACTTTGGTTTTGGAATCGTCAAACAAAACTTGGTGTGGCTTTTAATTCCTCTACAGCTTTTCGTCTTCCCAATGGTGCGGAACGTTCTCCCGATGCAGCTTGGGTAAGTCAATCTCGATGGGATACACTCACACTAGAAGAACAAGAAACATTTCCGCCTCTTTGTCCAGATTTTGCCATAGAATTACGTTCTAAAAGCGATAATATGGAACCACTACGCCAAAAAATGCGAGAATATATTGATAATGGTTTGCGTTTGGGTTGGTTAATTGATACAAAAAATAAGCAAGTAGAAATTTATCGGGCACATCAACCAATAGAAGTGCTTGATAATCCCACAAGTTTATCAGGAGAAGATGTTTTACCTGGGTTTATTTTAAATTTAGAAGTTGTGTTTAGTTAAAAAATTGATAGATACTATGGAAATTAAATTATCAACTAGCGAAATTCAAGAAAAACGTCAGCTATTACAAAATTACGAACCTGCCCAAAAAGCATTAGCAATGCTAGAACAAAATCAGGGGAAAATCGCAGATAGTTTTGATGCGCTATGGGAAGAAAAATTTGGTATCCCAACTTATGAAAAAGGCAAAAAATCTGTCTGGAAAGTATTTCTAGAACAACTGCGAAAAGAACTCTGTGGTGATGATGGTTTTCGCAGTAAGGTAAAAGATTACACTAATAATCCAGGTAGCGCACCTTTACTCACCGGGTTGATAGTCTCCCTTGTGGGTATTGCAGGGGCTAATGGCTTACCCCTTGACCCGGCGATCGCGACGATTGTTGTGTTATATATTGTCAAAATCGGGTTGAATACTTACTGTGAATATACTGAGCCTACTAGTGAATTAGAAAACAAATAAATTTTTCGTTCCCACGCTGAGCGTGGGAATGCTGTATTAGAGGCAGAGCCTCTAAACGCTTGGAGGCTCTGCCTCAAGCTATCATTCCCTGGCAGATCCAGGGAACGAGGAACATACACTTAGGGGCTTTCGCATTGCCTTGTCCCTACCTACCCAAAGGTGTATTAATAAAAGTTGCCCGACTTGCGTTGATGCACGGCAGTCACACCATCAGCATTTAATACTTGACCGCTTTGGACAGTGGCGTAAACTATCCAGTGGTCGCCTGCTTCAATACGTGATTCCACGGAGCATTCTAAGTATGCCAGGGCACCGGAAAGAATAATACCACCGTTTTCTGCTTCTTGGGTTTCTACATTAGCAAAACGGTCTTCCCCAGGGGCAAAGGATTTCATGAAGTGCTTGCGGATTTGTCTGCCTTCTGCAAGGATATTCACCACAAACTCACTGCCGGTGTGCATGAATGCTTCCAATGCTCTATCTCTAGCGACAGCTATAGTTAAACCGGGGGGACTAAAACTAGCCTGGGAAACCCAAGAGGCTAACATAGCGCTCTTAGAATCGCCTTGCTGAGCGGTGACGACGCACAGAGAACCAACAATCCGCCCCACGGCTTGTTCTACGTTAGTCGCGGGTTGAGTTGCTGCTCGCAGCTTTTTGGTTCTCTTCAGCGCTTGAGCAAAGTCTGTCCCCGCTTCTTCACAGGTTTGCAGGGTGTGTTCGCTGGGTTTGAATTTGACGCGGATGGGGTCAAACCCGAAGCGATAACCAGCGTCTTTTAACTTACCCTCCAGTAAGTCAATGGCTTCCCCACTCCAGCCATAGGAACCAAACACCCCAGCCAGTTTGTTTTTACTAGCGCTAGAGAGGACTATCCCTAAAGCAGTTTGAATGGGGGTAGGTGCGTGTCCACCAAGGGTGGGAGAACCGATGATAAAGCCTGCGGATTGTTCAATTACGGCTTGAATTTCTCCCGGTTCAGCAATTTCGCAGTTAATTGCTTCCACACCAATACCAGCTTTAGTAATGCCGTGAGCGATCGCTTGAGCAATGGTTGCAGTACTACCATAAGCAGAAGCATAAATCAAGGCTACTTTGGTATCCTGAGATGTCTGCTGCTGGCTCCATTCCCGGTAGGATTGGGTAAGTTCGATTAAGCCATAGCGCACCAGTGGACCGTGATTGGGAGCGTAGATTCTAGCGGGAAAATCGGAAAGTTTTTCTAGCGCTGTCTCCACTTGACGGGCATGGGGTGCCATGATGCACTCAAAATAATAGCGCCTATCTTCGTTGTAAATTTGCCAGCCTTCGTCAAGTACCTGTTCACCGCAAATATGCGCCCCAAATAGCTTATCGGAGAATAATATCTCCGTTTGGGGGTCGTAGGTGCAGAGATGATCTGGATAGCGGGGATTAGGTGTGGGAATGAATTGCAGATTGTGTCCCTTACCTAAATCTAGGGTTTCATCCCCTTTCATTACCAGAATCGGTAAATCTGGGTTTTCCATTGCCCCACGTAAGTTAATCGCACCGGGGTTGGAACAAACAAAGGTAATCTGTGGCGCTACTTCCACTAAAGCTTTTAAAGTTCCCGCTCGGTTGGGGTTAACGTGACCGAGAATCACGTAATCTAGCTTCGTGATATCAATCCGCTCTTGTAAAGCCTTCAGATAAATTTCGGTGAAGGTTTCGCCGGGAGGGTCAATCAGAGCGGTTTTATCACCTTCAATTAAGTAAGAGTTAGCCGTTGTACCTTTTGCTAGAGCATATTCAATTTCAAACCGCAGTCTTGCCCAACTGCGGGAACGAAGCACCTTGGTATCTGTACCAATGGGGTAAATCTGAACGTCGCGGGGTCTAGTGGCTGTCATTTTTTAGTGCTTCCTCCTGAGTCCTGAGTGGGAATGGGGAATAGAGAATAGGTAATAGGGAGAAGCAATTAGATTTAAACGTAGGATGGGTTAGCGATAGCGTAACCCATCAGGGAGTTGGGTTGAGGTACGAAACCCAACTAAGTTGTATATTTAATTGCGCCCAGCTACTTACCCATTACCTGATTTAGTAGTGATTACCAACCTTTCTGTGGTGAACTGCGGTCATGCCGTCTGGTTTGGAAACTCGTCCAGCGTAGACGGTGCAATAAAGTATCCAGTGGTCATTGCAGTCCATGCGGCTGGATACTTCGCATTCCATGTATGCTAAGGCGTCGGTGAGAATTGGGGAACCATTTTGGGCAGGTTGGGTTCTGACTCCTTGGAAGCGGTCATCACCGGGAGCGAACCGTTTTAGGAAGTGTTTCATCAGCCCTTGATAGTTTCCTTCTTCCAGGACGTTGAGAACAAATTTGTCTCCTACTTGCAATAGGGATTCAATTGCCCGGTCTTTTGCTACTGCTACGCTAAATCCCAAGGGTTTGAAGCTGGCTTGTGTTACCCAAGAAGCAAGCATCGCACTGGCGACATCGCCTTTTTTGGCGGTGATGATGTATAAACCACCGCTGATTCTCCCTAAAGCTTTATCTAAGTCAGCCGCGAGGGATTTCATGGCTTTGATGCTGCGATCGCGTGTCACCCACTGTCCCAAGTCTGTACCAGATTCTTCACATAACTTAAAGGTGGCTTCGCTTGGGGTTTCGCGAATCTGAATCGGTGGGAAGCCGGGAGTTAAGCCTAAATCCCGGAATTTATTCACCATTGGGTAAATCGGTTCGTCATCACCACCACCGGATTCAAAAATCCCAATGGCTTGCTTTTCTTTTGCAGCCCCTAAAATAGTCCCGACACCCGATTGGATAGCTGCCGCGTCTGCACCGGAAGTGGGAGGCATCCCCAATACCAGTCCGGCACTGCGAGCCACTAGTTCGCGCAATTCTGTCGCATCAGATGTTTTCAAATCAACCATTTCCACGGCGACGCCGGTTTTACTGATACCAGTGGCAATTGCACCTGCTAAGCGCTCTCCATAGCCGTAATCGCCAACATAAAATACAGCCACAGTCGTTTCCGCTTTGGCTTTATTTTGACTCCAATTGCGGTAGCGTCCGGTTAATTCGTCAACGTTGTGGTATAATAGTGGTCCATGACCTGTGGCAATCATGCCGATGTGTTTCAATTCCCCCATCCGTTTCAATGCCGACAGCACAGAGCGGGCATTGGGTGCCATCAGACACTCATAATAGTATTGAAAATCGGGTGAGATTGCTTCTAAGTCTTCGTCAAAGGTGTCATCTGAGCAATAGTGCAACCCAAAGGCGTCGCAAGTATAGAGGATTTGGGTTTTGTGGTCAAAGCTGAACATGGTGTCAGGCCAGTGGAGATTCGGCGCAATCAGGAATTCCAACTCGTGCCCGTTACCCAAATCCAGTTTGTCGCCATTTTTGACAATCCGCCGCTGAAACGGCTGGTGTACCATATCTTCTAAGAACTGAATCGCCACCTTGGAACCAACCACCGTAATTTCTGGGGCGAGTTGCAGCATATCTTTTACCAGTCCGCTGTGGTCTGGCTCAGTATGGCTGATAATCAAATAATCTATTGTCCCAGGGTCAATTAGACCTTTGAGGCTATCCAGATACAGTTGGCGAAACTTTTCATGGGAGGTATCAACTAAAGCGATTTTTTCGCCTTTTATCAGAAACGAGTTGTAGGTTGTCCCATTTTGCAGACCAAACTCAATATCGAAGCGATCGCGGTCCCAATCCAGAGAGCGAATTGCTGTCGTATCACTAGCAATTTCACCAGTCTGCACGGTCAACCTTTTTTTGGTTCTGTCAGCGGCTACTACCATAACTCGTCTCCTGAGCAACTGATTATTATATCCCTGTCTTCATTCTTACATGAGTTATTTGTAAATAAATATTAAAAAACCTATGGATGAGTTAAAAAACCTAAAAGTGTGAAACAACACCAAAATACTGGACAAACCCAAGCCCCTTGGCTAGCACTAATGATTGGCAATTCTCGGCTACATTGGGCGAAATTTGCGGGGGGAACCCTGGAAAAAACCTGGGATACTGGTCATGAGGAATGGGGAATGGAGCATGGGGTAATTAGTTATCCATTACCCCCCCTCTATCTCGCTTCCGTGGTTCCCAGTCAAACTGCTCTTTGGGAAAAATACCCCGATGTTCATGTAATTACCCTAGAGCAAGTACCTTTACGGAGAAGGTATCCTAGCTTGGGAATTGACCGTGCCTTAGCGTTGTGGGGTGCTGGGAAAACTTGGGGTTTTCCGATGCTGGTGATTGATGGGGGGACAGCATTAACTTTTACAGGTGCGGATGCTGATGGTTGTCTAGTGGGAGGTGCGATTGTCCCTGGACTTGGGTTGCAGTTCGCAGCTTTGGGTCAAAAAACAGGACAATTACCCCATGTAGAGATGCAAAATTCTGCTTCTCTACCTCCACGGTACGCCTTAAATACACCAGAGGCAATAAAGAGCGGGGTAATTTACACTCTGATGGCTGGGATTAAAGACTTTATTGAGGCTTGGTGTCAAGATTTTCCCGAAAGTGGAATAGTGATTACTGGGGGCGATCGCACTTTGTTGCATAGTTATCTGCAAGTGCAGTTTCCGGAAATTGCAGGGAAGATGAAGGTGGAGGGGAACCTAATTTTTTGGGGGATGAGAGAAGTAGTTAAAAGTTTGGATACTTGGGATTTTTGTTAAATGCTGAGCAAAATTCACCATTGTGCAAAGAGCGAGTAAATTTGAGCAAATTGCTAAACTGAAATGAGCCAATGATTCAGATAGCAAAGGAATAGAAATGACGGATGATACGGCTTCAAATCAGCAGAAACTAGTCGTAAAGCTTGAAGAGAATGCAATGGATTCTCTTGTGCATGGTGTAGAGCATCATCTTTACGGCAGAAGAAGTACAGATTGGAAATATGTGATTCTGCATGTTTTTCACGCTGTTGAACTCTTTCTAAAAGCGAGACTGGCTAAACATGATGAGTCATTGATCTATCGAAAAAATGGTAATACAGTAGGTGCTGATGAAGCAATCGATCTCTTAGTCAGAGAAGCCAAGCTATCATTGTTCCAGTATGCAGAAAGTCAGGAATCAGGAAAATACAAGCTGGGTGGAGCATTAGATGCTTTGCGAAAAGCCAGAAATTCAATTGAGCATAAAGAAGTTGCTCTCGCTCCAAAAGAAGTTAAAAAAATTTTAGCCGCTGCTTTTGTTTTTTTAGATACGTTTGTATATGAGGAACTAGGCTTGAGCTTAAAAGCTGAACTCGACAAACTTGACGAAGCGCGTGCAGAAGAATTTTTAGAAGACGGAGTGGAAGTTGACGATATAGAAAGCCAAAGTACTTATAGAACTCTATCTATGGCTTGTTTGTTCTACATTCAGCACATGAGGAGAGAAGGAATACCTATTTTAGCTCCAAGAGAAAAGATTAATTATCAATACTTTACTTGTGAAATGTGCGAAGAGGAAGCAATTGCTGTTCCTGACCCAACTGCAAAATATCCTAGAATCGCCCACTGTTTCAACTGTCTAGCAGAGTATACAGTTCACTACTGCCTCAGATGTGAGGAGCCATACGTTTCCTTTCTACAAGAGTGGGAGAAAGAAGTTAATCTTTCTAACTATCCTAGTTGGGTGAATTCAGTAGATAATGAAGCTGATTTGTTTTGTGAACTGTGCAGCGATTGGATTGATGAGCAGTGATTTGGTATTGCCCAGCAAGCTAACAAGTTGATGGAGCGGAATGTTGTGCTTTGAGCCAGCATCACCCGACGTGAAGCCCGAAATGCTCACAGCGTAGGGCAGCAAAACAACCGTGCCGCAGCGGACGGAATCGATATTTGGGTGCATTGCGAAGTTTGTTGCCACCCCTTATCTTGGTCGTTATATTGCCTTAAGTTATATTTAGGGCAGTGTGGTTTCGAGATTGTCTGTCTGAATTCATGGCGGTGGATGACGACCTAACAAATTCTCTTCTGTCCGAATTGCCAGCATTGTTGCACGGTTCAAATCAAGAGCTTCAATCGTTGCACGTCCCGTAGCCGTTAATCCAATAATTTGCACCCCATCCCAACGAAAGTGAGATTTCCATTGCTGTTGAGGTGGATTGAAAATTGAAACGATTTCACCTGTCTGTGAATCCTCAATTTCCTGACGGTATCCCTTGCGGAGTGAGCAAGATACACAAGCAAGGGCTAGATTCTCATCTGTGGTTTTGCCATTTGCCACCACAGGGATGATGTGGTCAATATGAAAAGTAGCAACCTGCCCTATCTGGGATATACCGCAATACTCACAACGGTTGTCGGCTCTTTGAATTACTAATTGGCGAAGGGATTTTGAAATTTTTGTCACGCTTGTTTCATTACCCGCTCTGACCGCAAACGTAGCAAGGATAGAAATTCTGCCAATTCGACAAGCCCCTCTGCTTCCTGTCGTTCAGCTTGAGAAAGTATATTACCTTCATCCTGGCAATCCAACAAAAATTGCAACCGTGCTTGAACTGCTTGGGGCAATTGGAATCGGGTTAGTTCAATCGGAATCTCAATCACTTCAGGCATAGAGCAGTTGGGTCAATGGCTATAGTATCCAGTGTAGACGAAAGGGTGAGAATAGCGCCGCATTTGCAATCAACCTTTGACTAATAACTATTGACAAAATCACGAATATGTGCAGCAATAATTCCAGGAACAGACTGAGTTAAATCGCTCCCTCCCTGGTTCATGATTTGCAACTCTGCTTGAGGAGCGATATTAGCATAAGCCTCACTGATGGCTATAGCAGAAGCTGTATCTTGTGCGCCCTGCAAAATCAAGACGGGGATTTTCAGCCAGGGTAATTTATCTTGCAACAATTCGGCGTCAATTTCCGACTGGCGGCGTTTGAAGAGCATTTGGTAGATTGTAGGAGATGCCAGTATTTTTTGCCGCTGTTTCCAAGCTTGGTCAATTTTTGACTGCCAGCCTAGAAGTTTGGTAATCGGTCGGAATAATCGTAATAATCTAAACCATAAACTAGGTTTATTTACTGAGGAGCGCAGCTGTTGCCAAGGGTTTTCCACTCCTGGTACTTGAACCCCTAGGGGAGCAATCAGAACTAAACCGCTGACTAAACCTTCATCGAGATGCTTCAGAGCATAGCTAGCAGCAATCCAACCCCCTAGGGATTCTCCAACTAAGTATACCTGGCTTAACTTCAAAGCTGTTAAATATTCCGCCAAACAATCAACTTGTAAATCTATCGAGTAGTGGAGTTTGGGACGCTCCGACTCCCCAAATCCCAATAAATCTGGTGCCAAGCAATCGTACTGTTGACTTAAATATTCCATCACCGATAGCCATTGACTGCTATCATGCCATAGTCCATGTAAAAACACCACAGCGGTGCCTTTACCGACTTCACGCCAGAAGATGCGCCCAAAAGAAAGCTTGATGCGGGAGTTGCGGATTGGTCGATTCATGCTGACTGTATGAGAAAGCACTTCAGCCGAGGGAGCATTTGCGACTTGGAATCTAAAATCCAAAATCTCAAATCCAAAATTCTTTGGCTGAACGCTCTTAATTATGCCAGGGTTGTTAACCCTTTGAAGTAATCATGTATCTGTTGCTCGTGGTCGTGGGACATGGGTTCGGTCGGTAAAGATTTAGGTTCAAAGGCTTGGATTTCCATAACCTCTAAGGTGTCCTGAACCTGCATTGTTCCCTCAACTTCAGCTTCTACTACTACGCAAATCGAATGAATGCGTGGGTCGCGGTCAGGTGCCGAGTACACCCCCACCAAGCGGCGAATTTTGACTAACTCTAGTCCAGTTTCTTCCCGCAACTCCCGTTTGACTGCAGAGGGGATATCTTCCCCCCAATCCACCATACCTCCTGGTAAAGACCAACGACCATTATCATGACGGCGAATTAATACAATCCGACCATCGGGCAAAATTGGGATGATACTGGTACCGGGTACAGGATGACGAAAAATAATGCCCACGACTGTTTGGGCATATTGCCATAATCGGCGTGTTGAGTGGATAGCTACAGAAAACAAAGAAATTTTTTAATCTCCAACTATCTGTGTTTAATTTGCTGAACTTGTCACTCACAAGAAGGCTACCATTCCCAAAAGATAGAGCATTCCGTTAGGCAAGTACATGCATGGCATCAGTTAATTGTTCTGTGCCAATAGATTATTATCATCCTAGCATTTGCTTCACTAGCGCCCACTGACTGCTCTGAGCAAGATTCACAACTTATCTAGGGTAAGTTTGCCTAAACTGCTTTGGCGAAAAAATTCTCCCAATAATAAATTATTGAGCAACACTCTTGACATGGATAATTGAAAAAATATATTCTTTAAAATTGCCTGTCTTAAATTATTTTCGCGTATTTTCTCGGCTAGGCTAGAAATATACCGATAATATCGGTATCTGCTATTGCCTCTATTTTTTAGAGGCAGGACTTTTGTTGTTTATTATGAGGTGAACATGGCTAAGCGCCGTAACCCGAAAAAAGAAAAGGCGCTACGGAACCAGGCATATGCCCGGAAATTCCGTAAACGAACGACTACAGGACGTATGAACAGAAGGTTTCAACAAAGACCTCCCAAGAGTGAAGAAGATGTGGGCGCAGCAGAAACAGATGCTGAGTAATTCCCCTACTCCCATACTTGCTCTCTTTTGGTTTGCAGCATAAGCGAAATCACGAAATCAATAGTAGCGCCTTCTGGGAGCGCTGAATCCATGATATGTTGAGGCGTACAGTACATTTGTACGCCTTAATTATTATAGCTCTGGAGTTATAGTATTTTATAATACTATAACCCCATGCCTAATGACCCATTGCCCAAGCCCGATAACCCTTTGAGTATTAACTATCTGCTGCTAATTGAGCGCGGGCATCACTGAGTGCTTTTTTGACTTGCTCAAAGCCAGTACCACCATAGCTGTTGCGAGCAGCAACTACATGTCGGGGTGCGATCGCTTGATAAATATCTTCTGCAAATGCTGGGTGTAAATCTTGCCACTCCTGGAGCGTCAAATCTTTGAGGAGTTTACCGGCGGCAATGCTGGTTTTGACTACCTTACCCACGAGGTTGTAAGCTTCTCGGAAAGGAACGCCCCGCGCTGCTAGATAATCTGCTACATCGGTGGCATTAGAAAAATCTTCTGCTACGGCTTCTGCTAAGCGATGAGTCCGAAATTCTAAGCCTTCTCGTAACAAAATGGTCATGGCTTCCAGGCAACCTTTGACAGTTTTCACGCTGTCAAATAGCGCTTCTTTGTCTTCTTGCAGGTCTTTGTTATATGCCAAGGGTAGAGCTTTGATCAACACTAACAGACCTTGCAAATGACCAAAGACTCTCCCGGTTTTACCGCGCACTAGTTCCGGTACGTCAGGGTTTTTCTTTTGGGGCATAATGCTGGAGCCAGTGGAGCAGTTGTCTTTGAGGGTGACAAAGCCAAATTCTTCACTTGACCAGAGAATAATTTCTTCTGCTAAGCGGCTGAGGTGAACCATAATTAAGCTAGCGGCGCACAGGAACTCAATTGCAAAGTCGCGATCGCTGACTCCATCGAGACTATTAGCATAAACTTTGTCAAAATGCAATAGTTCAGCGGTATAATGCCGGTCAATGGGGAAAGTTGTTCCCGCCAAAGCGCCACTACCCAAGGGGGAGATATTTACCCGCCGATAAACATCTCCTAGCCTTTCCCAGTCCCGTTGGGTCATCTGAAAGTAGGCTAGGAGGTGGTGTGCTAAACTCAGCGGTTGGGCGCGTTGCAGGTGCGTATAACCGGGGATTAGGGTTTCAATGTTATTCTGGGCAATATCCAGCAACACCTCTTGAAATATTCGCAGTTGCTGACGGATTTGTTGAATTTGGTCACGCAGGTACAATCTGGTGTCAGTACCTACTTGGTCGTTACGGGAACGTGCTGTATGTAATTTTTTACCGACATCACCCACCAGTTCTGTCAGTCGTCGTTCCACAGCAAAATGCACGTCTTCCGCATCCACACCGGGGTGAAATTTTCCTTGGCGGTATTCTTGGCGGATTTGTTCTAACCCAGTAACTAGCTGCTCTCCTTCTTCTGGGGAAATTATCCCCGTATGTGCCAGCATTTTGGCATGAGCTTGGGAGCCGGTCAGGTCGTATTCAATTAATTCAATGTCAAAGCCTATACTGGCATTGAAGCTAGCGATCGCGGGATGCAGTGCTGTCTCAAAGCGCTGGCTCCAAGTTTTTTGTTCAGTCATAATTAGTCTGGGTCTAATCAGCAACAAGAGTGAGTTTTTACATGTTACCTGTGTCTTTAGAATCATCCAAAGTCACAAACAGTGGATTCTGGATATACTCAGCCAGGAATTGCAGGATGGGCAGCTTTTAGTTTTCCCATTTTGGAATTTAAAATTGATAATTTCTGAAAAATTTAGTACAAACTTAGAAAAATTTGGCACTCTCTAGTAATAGCGGTAGGTTAAGTGTTTTAATACAGCAAATAGCCAGCTAATTTAGGAATTATTGGATGTTCTAGGAATTCAATGGCTGAATGAAATTTGCTCAGGTCAGCAATTGACGATTAGCGACCTGAGCAATTAGAGTAATCATGCCTTGCGGTCGAAGTCAACCGTAACTGGTGAGATTCCGTAGTATCCAGCCGATAATTATTCCAATCAACAGCGCCCAAATTTGACCTGTTTGGACAAAATGACTAAAGCCTCTTTGAAAGCTACCTACAAGGTCTGGGTCGCTGACGTTTTGTGCTAAGACAGTCCAATTAATAGGTAACTGCCAAGCTATTTGCAATAAAGAATCATTTAAATGGCTCATAAGCTTTATACAGCAGTGATTTTCTGATTTTTTTAACCTCAGATTACCCTAATTTCCGAAAAAAAATCACTTATCAAGTCCAGCTAATCACTAAAGCTCTGACGCTCCCAACGCAAACAGCAATAATTAACCGCCGTTGTCCCGATGAAGAAAGTGGTTCCCTAGAGATACCTATTGCACCTGAAACACAACCAAGGTCATATCATCACCATGTTGAGTGGCGGAACCAATAAATTGCTCAACTTTCTCAAACAGGTAATCTAGAATTGCCTGTGGTTCTGGGGAATGCTTACAAGCCCAGCTAAAGGCCTCAATCAGGTTATGTTCTTCAAAACGTTCACCACTGTGGTTGGCTGCTTCGGTAAATCCATCGGTGAAATACATAATGGTATCTCCGGGTGCTAGCTGTGTTTGTCCATCTTCGTACTGACTGTTGGCATCCAAACCAATCAACATACCTGGGGTATCGAGAGTTTTCACCGTCCCTGTTGTTGCTTGCCATAATAGCGGTGGATTATGTGCGGCATTGCTGTAGTACAAAATCCGGGTTTGGGGGTCGTATTCGGAATAGAACAGGGTAATAAAACGGTGGGAATTTTCCAAATCTGCATACATAACTCGATTTAGGTGTTGCAGAATTCGTCCCGGAGAGTGACCGTTGAGGACTTCTGCCCGCAGCATACCCCTGGTCATGGTCATAATCAATCCTGCTGGTACACCTTTACCCATGACATCACCAATTACTAAACCCCAAGGGCTAGAGAGATTGGTGTTGTTGCTGTTTGGCTGAGTCGGATCGTCATTTGTGGGGATAAAGTCGTAGTAGTCGCCACCAACGCGATTAGCTGGTTTACAGCGTGCTGCTAAGGCTACACCGGGGATGGTAGGACATTGGCGGGGTAATAGTTGGCTTTGAATTTCTGCACCGATTTCGAGTTCCCGATCCAGCCGTTCTTTTTTCCGCAATTCCACAGTCAGTTCATCGTTTTCAATTCCGACTGCAGTTTGATCGGCGACAAACCGGACTAATTTTTGTTTACTTTCGGTCCAACTATATTCTGGGTTACGGCTAAACACATACAACCGCCCCCGTTCTGTTTGTCTAACCAGAATGGAAGTACCAAATAACTGAATATCTGGTGGCAAGTATTGTTGCATCTGGTCTTCCAAAGAGGTTGCCAATGCTAGTGCTGCATCATGAGCAGCAGTTGTGAATTGATTGATGGCGGCTTCGAGTGCTTGACGAATCTGCTTGCGCTGGTGAGAGTCCTGCCAGTGCAGTCTTTCTAACTTAATTTCACCATTGGGTTTATACAAAAATAGGGCACCGCCATCAGCATCGGTGACGCGGGTTGCCATCAAGGGAATCAAATCCAAAAATTGGTTGAGATTATTTAAGCTTCTCAGGGCAAATCCTAAAGAACTTAGTAAATCTTGGATTTTTAGCTGTTCCCGCTGCAACTGCGCCACAATTTGTTTCAGCGCTACCACTATGCTGACATCGGTTGGGGCGCTGCTATTGTGGTCTGTTGGTTGAGAAGGCAGTTGAGGCACAGGCACTGATTGTTATTCCACCTTGCTTTATCAAATTTTTAATATCTTGTCAATCGTCGTTGATGGGACATCAAGCTGGGCTAGGGGTAAAGCTAACGTCGAGAATATTAACTTGACAATTCTAAGCTGATGTGCTGTGAAATGGCAATTAACTGATTAATTATTTAGACATTATTAACGATGGTCTATTTTGAGAGACAGGGTGTTACTACCCACGATATTTGTGTAAGAGAAATCATATTAACGCAAAATAAGCAAGCAAAATATGAGGTTTTCCCCAGGCCTTGCTGAAAATAATTTAGGACATACGTAAGGGCATGGCAATGCCATACCCCTAGGAAAGAATCAACAATTTGCCGACCTTAACTTAGCCATTTAACAGGGCTTCTACGAATTCGTAACTAGAGAAGGGACGCAGGTCTTCGATTCCTTCCCCAGCACCAATAAACCGAATCGGTAAACCAAGTTGATGTACAACCGCTAGGGCTACACCACCTTTGGCAGTACCATCGAGTTTGGTAAGCACAACACCGCTGAGTTGGGCAGCGCTAGAGAATACTTCTGCTTGCCGAAGTCCGTTTTGACCGAGGGTAGCGTCAAGAACTAATAATGATTCAACTTTGGCGTTGGCAGCTTTTTTATCAATGATCCGGCGAACTTTGCTGAGTTCCTCCATGAGGTTTTTCTTGTTTTGCAGACGACCAGCGGTATCTACTAGGAGTAATTCGCTGTTCCTTGATTGAGCGGCGGCGATCGCATCAAAAACCACGGCGGCGGGGTCAGTATTTTTCCCAGGGTTAGCAATAACTTCTACACCGCTTCTTTGTCCCCAGACTTTGACTTGTTCCACTGCAGCGGCGCGGAAGGTGTCGGCGGCACCTATGAGGGTTTTATAGCCGGATTTGTTTGCCAAGTGAGCTATTTTACCGATGGTGGTAGTTTTACCTGCACCATTGACTCCGACAATCAACCAAATGTTAAAGGTATCTTTTTCAGGTGCAAAGCTGGCAGAGACAGATTTTTGCAGGGGAGCATCGAGCATATCCCGGAGGATTTGCTTGAGGAAAGCGATCGCGGCGTCTGCGGGGAGGGCTTCTTGTTTAAGTTTGTTTTGTAGGGAGTTAATAATATAGTCAGTCGCCTCCACACCCACGTCAGCTTGTAGCAGCAATCCCTCTATTTCCATGACTGCTGCTTGATTCAGCGGACCTTGACCAACTATAGACTTAAGTTGGTTAACGATGTTCCGCCTGGTTTTGTCTAAGCCTTGGCGGAGTTTTTTCAGCCAGTTAATTTCTTCAATGGAAATGTCTTCTGGACGGCGACCTTGGGCAGCTAGAACTTCCGCTGACCACAAAAATCCTTCATCAAATGCTAGTCCTGGAATGGCATCTGGTGTTTCTTCCCCTGGGGTAGTGGTGGTTGCGGCTGGTTGTGGTGCTGCTTCTGGTTCTTCAATGGCTGTAGCTATAAGTCTTTCTTGTCTAGCTTGGCGTTCTGCTGCTGCTCTGGCTAAGAAAGATAATGCCGGTTGGCTGTCAGGTTCGGGTGGAGCGGTGCTAGCTGGGGCTTCTTCTGGGTTTTGCGCTGATGGTGGGGGAGTAGTTTCCTCTAGAGTTTCTGTTACTGCTGTTACCTCTGGGGTGGCATCATCGATTGCGGGACTTTCCGCCTCCGGAACCTCAATTGTTTGCTCAACGGGAGCTTCAGCGACTGGTGCTACAACTTCTGGGGCTTCTGCTGTTTCTGCTTCTGGTGGTTCAGCTTCTGCTGTTGGCTGTTGATTTTTTTCTTGGATGTTTTTATAAGCAGCTTTTGCCCATTGTAAATAGTCGGCTGCTGGGCTGGTAGATGGAGCAGTAGATGCTTCGTCAGCGGTGGCTGGTGTTTCCTGGACTGACGGTTGAGGGGCTTGTTGTTCTGGAGTAGTTTCTGCCGGTTTCTGTTCTTTAGCGGCGGCAGAAGCATCATTAAATTGACGACGGAACCAATTAAAAACCATTGCAGCTAGCTGAGTAAGTTGAAAGGGATTAGAGATTGGGGATTAGGTGCCCACTCAAGAGTTTCTCATCCCCAAACCTGAATGTATTAGGTTATTTCCACATTAACAACTAAGAGCTACAAGAGGTTCCCTACTTAGATTTTTGCTGTTTTCAGTTTGTCACTGAAGCGGCGCAGGACGCCATTGATAAACCGATGACCATCTTGTTCACTGTACCGTTTGGCTAATTCGACGGCTTCGTTAATCGCTACCCGGTCTTCTTGTCCTAGAAACATCATTTCGCTGACAGCTATGCGGAGAATATCGCGGTCAATTTGTGCTAAGCGATTGAGTTGCCAGTCTACCAAGGCCTCGCCGATTTCTTCATCAATCATTTGCCGTTTTTGGGTGATGGTGCTGACGATTTCCAGTGCGTAGTCGCGGACTTCGTGCTGGTTTGCTAAATGAATCATTTCGGGTAACTCGACAGCTGCACCCAGAGAGTTAATCGCTGTTTGAGTGTGTGCGATCGCATCTCTGACCATAGTTCTCGATGTTTTCAGGTCTACAGCACGGGTTTCGCTACTCAGGAGGCGATCGTTACCGCGTTGGAGTTCAGCTACAGCGGTTGCTAGGGCTTCTTGGACTTCTCCGGTCAGGGTGCGGACTGCTGCTAGTACTAAACCAGAAAGTTGCTCTTTTGCTACTTTCTTGGAGTCTCCTGGAAGTTGACTGAGGCTGAGGAGGGCTAATTCACGAGCTATTCTGCGGGGTTGCATAGAGTATCAGTACCGGGGGTGAATAATTGGTTATGAGTGTTGACACTCCCCGTCCTTATAGGTCGGGGATTCTAGGTTCACCCTAGCCACTTGCTCTACCAGGGTTGCCCCTAACAGAGTAGAGGTTGCTAGTCCCCTAGCGTTACTTTCCTTGTGCCCCAAGGTAGATTTTGCGCGTTGCAAAATATTGATAGCCGCGTTGATATCCCGATGCAGATTGCCGCCACACTGACAGGTATGGGTACGGGTTGAGAGAGACTTCTTAACAATCCGTCCACAGTCGCTGCATTTTTGAGAAGTATAGTGAGGCGGGACGGCAACGGCTAGCTTCCCAAACTTGGTGGCAAAATGCTCAATCCACTGCCTAAACTGATACCAGCTAGCATCAGCAATAGATTTAGCTAAACAATGGTTTTTGAGTAGATTGCTAACCCTTAAATCTTCATAGGCTACTAAGTCGCAAACTTTGCCACGGGGATACTCCCCGGTGGCAAGATTTGCGTTAGACTTGCATACGTTACGTGCCAGTCGCTTGGCATGTTCATTCCGTTGCCTACTTACCCTTAAGTGTTTCCGGGAAAATCTAACCCTTGCCTTGCGGCGTTTTGATGAACCTTTTTTCTTGGAATAAATGCGGCGTTGAGCGTGTTTAATGCTCTTATCAGCTTGGCGTAAAAATTTAGGTGATGGTTCATGATCACCATTGGAATCGGTGTAAAAAGACTCCAAACCAACATCTAACCCAATCTCTTGTCCTGTTTGAGGTTGAATATCAATGCACTCAATGTTAATTGCAAACTGACAGTAATACCCATCGGCACGACGTACCAACCTGACCCGCTTAATTGATTTAACGGGGTAGGTGTGAATGTCCCACTTACCCAACAGTTTGAGTTTACCAATCCCCTTTTTGTCAGTAATGGTAATCTGTCGCTTAGTGGGGTGCAGTGACCATCCGCTTGTCTTGTACTCAACTGAACGGTTATCTTTCTGGAATTTGGGATATCCTTTCTTGCCCTGCTTGACAGCTTTGCAGTTATCGTAAAATCGAGAAATTGCGAACGTTGCTCTCTCGGCTGATGCCTGCACTGCCATTGAATTTAAATCTTTGACCAACTTAAATTCGTTGCGTAGTTCTGTGGAGTACTTGTTTAAGGCAAAGCGGTCAATCTTAGCTTCGCGGGGTGCATCCATCCAACGACGCAAACACTTGTTGCGAATGAATTGGACTGTCCGAATCGCCTCTTCAATAGCCTGATATTGACTCTTGCTTGCCTTGATTTTGTACTCTAGAACTAACATTGCTCGACCTCCAATGTTCAATTATTTCTCAAAGCCGTCAAGCGAAGGACGGGGTTTTAAACCCATTTCTCTGATAATTCGTAATTTGTAATAGTCATGGTGATGCAAGCTATGACTTAAGCTTCTTCTTCCAGGCTAATCATTTGTACAGTTTCTCCCAATGGAGTTTCTCGCTTGCGGTCTGGTGGAAGCACTAAGGGAGTCATTGGGGAAGTGGTATTAGGGGCAACAATTCCTCCTGAAATAATGATTTTGAATGCGTCTTCGATGGACATCGATAGGTTGACTACTTCCTCTTCGGGAACTACAGCGTACCATCCAGTGGTGGGATTGGGGGTGGTAGGGATGAATACACTCAGCATTGGGCGATTCATCCGCTGTTGAATATCATCGCTGATGGCACCTGTAACAAAGGCGATCGCCCACATTCCCCGCCTGGGATACTCTACCAAAATAACGCGCCGAAATTTGCCGCTGGAATCTTTTAATATTGTTTCCAGCAGTTGTTTGAGGGTTTTGTAAACTTGTCCTGCTAGGGGAATGGCTTGCAGTAAGCGTTCACCCACATCTAACAACCACCTTCCAGCGATGTTTCTCGCCATCAAGCCAATTACGAGAATACTCAGCAGCGGTACCGCTAATCCGACTAACAGGTCTAGTAGATTTACTAATATCGGATGTAATCCGTCAAAGGGGTTGATCTGCTTGGGTATGCGCGTCAGAAATTTGATTACCCAACTAGCAATGGTAATTGTCAGCCAAATTGTGGTAGCTAGGGGAATTATGACTAACAATCCAGCAATTAGGTCATTTTTTAAGTCTTGCTTCCAGCGTTCAATTATCAACTGCCCTTTCTCCTGCTCACGGCTAGTGGATTGTATTTTCTTTGTATCCATAACCACTCAATAATCCGATTTCCGGCAACTGTTATTGCTTTTCTGCCGCAGTTAAATCAGTATTTTTACTGGAATTACTGCTTGTTTTTACTCACTTTATGCAACTTGTCACTAATTCTGACACTCAAGGGTCAGTTAAACAGAAGACCTATGAGCAAAAATCCTAATTTTTGATTTTGAACCACAGATGAACACAGATAAACACAGCTAAAATTTGATTTTTATGCTGGTTGCAACCGATGAGATGCTCATAGGTCTAGAGATATACTTATATTTTTATTAATTGTAAACAATTGTTGCAACCCTTTTCTCATAAAACAAACCTTTCCCTAGAGTTGAGTGTGGAGTGCTGACGAATCACTCAGGACTGTTTTGGTGAATTGTACAGGCTTAAATATGGATAAAACCGGGGTTTTAGTATCCACCCGGTTTTTGGAATCAGTCAATAAGCTCTCTCTTAAAATTTTAATGCAAATGATTAATTTGTATTACAACTAACAGTAATTTCATCAATCAGTAGGCTGGACTTTAAGGAGAAGGGCTGACATTAGTCGAATCTACTTGAACGGTAGCGGGTTGCTCACAGGGAGTTTGAGGGTTAAAACTGGGGGTGGGTAGATTTTTCATTTCCCAAACTTTGAGTAGGATGAGATATTCATAGAATGCTTGCAAGGTACACCAAGCCAAGCCAGCGCGACCGTCCCAGCAGCCTCCCAAAATGAAATACATGTACATGAACCGGATTATAGGTCTAGCTGGCAACCGTAATGATAAATCTTTGAGAGCGCGGCGTCTTTCTACTTCTGTTTTACCAAAAAATAGATGCTGCCAATTGATAGTCCCATTGTCTAACTGATATAGGGTTTCTTGGGCTTCGTCGGTAGAATAGCGATTATGTTTTTCCAACCAGCGGCTCAAGCCTTTGCTACAAGTATAGTGGGGATAGGTTTCTGTTAAAAAGCTGGTTGCGCCGTCACAGACTTCCCGTTCTGTATGACCGTAGTCTGTAAACCAGACTTTACCGTGGCGAAACAAACGCATTTGGTAGCGGGGATATTGGGTGCTGTGGCGAATCCACTGATTCATGAAAATTACTCGCTCGGCTACGTAATAACCGATATAATCTGGATTTTTTGTGGCGGATAGACATTCGGCGAATAATTCTGGGGTCATGCGCTCGTCGGCTTCTAGAATATAGACCCATTCGTATTTGGGAGGAATGGATTCTAGCATCCAGGTGCGCTGTCGTCCGTGGCTTTCAAACTTATGCTGGATAACGCGGACGGGGTAGCGACTGGCTATTTGTACGGTGCGATCGCTACTCAAGGAGTCTACAACAATAATGTCATCGGACACCATTGCAGATTCAATACAAGCGGCTATATCTAATTCTTCGTTATAAGTCAGGATGTAAATTGAGAACATGCCAATGTTTAATAAATAAATAATGGAACAAGATAAAGCTATTGGCACAGCAGTCTGCCAAGTATTATTCTTTATTTTTACCTAACTGCTGAGTGCTGGGTGCTTTGTGGTGCTTACCTATACTTCTGAAATAGCCCCAGCAAACTCAGGCTTATTTCCGGCCGCTGGATAGGGAACCCATGCTTCTTAATCCTGTCCAACCGATGATAATGTAACCGATGGAGAGCAGCAAACTGCTAATCCCAATCCGCAGTCCAGATTTCCAAGCTTCTTGTCTAGCTTGTCTTTCTACTTGTTCTCGCTGACCGCGAATTTGACTTAGAGCGCGATTGCGAATTCCTTCGCTACTAAATTGCTGGTTCAGGAATTGGTCAATGGATTTGGGGTCTTTTTGAAACTGTTGTAGTAACTTTCTTTCTTCTGCGGGTAATTGTTCGTTTTGTAGAGCTTGATTCAGTTTTTGCGGGTCTTTCAGCAGTTCGGTAATCCGGTTCTTAAATTGGGTTTGCTGCTGTTCGAGTTGTGCTTGCGCTTGGGGATTGTTTAATTGGTTTTGCAGGTCGGTTTCTGCTTGGGTAGCTCGCTGGGTGATTTGGTCAATGGTTTGGGTGCTAGCTTGTCTGACGTTGTTGAGGTGGAGGGGAAAAATTAGCAAAAAGATTAACCCCAAGATACTGGATAGGATGAAAGCGGGTAATCTCAGGTCTAGTCCTCCGACATTCCCAGAGTCATCACTATTGCTGAGGGAATATCCAGCCATGAGCATTCCTAGTCCTACCATCGGTACTATACCTCGGTCAACTAGGGCTGTTGCTAAGCTAATTTGCCATCCTCGATCCGTTGGTCGGAAGGGGAATAACAAGATGGCAAAATCAAGTAAGAAAGACAGAATTAATATGATACCGACTATTTTGAGAGTACGGGCTGCATTTGGGGAGACATAACGATTAATCATGGTTTTGAACTGTTTTTTGTCACTTTAATGACTGTGCAATGCCATCTTACCTAAGAGTTATTCCTGGGAAGCTACACCACCATAACATTTGTTACTTAATGGTATCTTCAGAAATTCCTCACTGGCATCCATCCCTATCTACGATGTTTTCTAGTTTTTTTGACAATAAATATGTTACTCTAGTTTAATTTACCAATGGTTGTTATAAAATATAATTCTTGACCCCACGCCCTACACCCTCTGTGTCAACAAACAGGGAGAAATAATCGTTCTTGACTTCATACCATTTCCCCCAATTCGCAATATATAAAAATATACGTAGGGGCAAGGCATTGCCTTGCTCTTACCGACCCATTTGTATCTTTAGAAAAGTGAATATTTATCACGCCTAACCCCTCTGTGTCAACAAAGAGGGGGAAATCATGAGATGATGATTTATCATCCACCTTTTTTGACCTTTTCTTGCCGAATTTGTTCCCATAAAGGTATGTCTTCCGGACGGTCAATGTCCGCCATTTCTGGGAGATAAGCTACGGATAATTGCAGTCGTTGGGCAATGTTTACCGTTTGTGATAATACTTGAGCAGTTCCCCAATTAATATTAATAAATAATTCGGGGATGGGACGCCGCAAACCTATTAAGTAATAGCCCCCATCTACCGCAGGACCGAGAACTAAGTCATGGTTGAGTTGCAGTTGCTCAAAGGCTTGGATGATAGTTTCAGTGTTTATACTTGGGCAATCTGTACCAATAATGACTACTTGTTGGGCATGGTTGCGGAAGGCTAAGGCGAGCGATCGCGCCATCCGACAACCAAGATCACCTTCTCCCTGCTCTTGATAAATTAAGTCGGAACCCAGCCAGTCTTGCATAAGTTGCTGGTTTCCCCCTGCAAAGCAGATTTCTATGGAAATATCTAGGGTATTTTTGATAGCTCTGACTTGAGAAAGAGTATATTCCGTCATCTGACGCTGGAGATTAGCGGCGCCTTGGGCACCCAGAGCAGGGATGAGGCGGGTTTTAGTTTTTCCCGGTTCGGGGTAGCGGCTGAAGATGATCAGGTGT
>JAYKJH010000216.1:0-56840 GCA_035285345.1 Nostocaceae cyanobacterium
CAAAAAAAGGAATCATTAAGCGTAGATAAACGCAGATTAAGAGTCAAGATTCTATCGAATTTAAAGTCATCTGCTTGTCTTGCTTTGACTGCAAGAGTAATCCGGTAAAATGAATAATTGCCAGCACTATTGCTCCACCGGCTAGAATATAACTATGGACTGTGTAAAGGTGTTGGACTGTCAAAGTATTAATTGCTTCTCCACCTATGATAATGTTGCGGAGTGTGGAACCAACCAAAGGAATGGCTTCTATGGTGCCTAACTCGATACGGAACCGCCAGTATCCTAGTTGTGTCCAATCTAAAATTATCGCCGTCCAACTAAGTCCAATGGTGGTTAATGTTAATAATATACCGCTAATCCAAGCAGTTAACCAGTTGCGGTTAAATCTCTCTCCCAAAAACATGACAACAATTTGAATTAAACAGACAGCGATAATTGCATTGCCAGTAATATCGTGAATTCGCTTAATTAACCAACCGCTGGGAATTTCTGTGGCAATTGTCTTGAGAGAATTATAGGCTCCACCGGCTGTGGGTTCATAGTAAAAAGCTAGTAAGATTCCCGTCAAACCTGCAGTAGCGCATAAGGTCAGCGTCACCATAGCTAATATTGTAGCCAGTCGCCGTAGCAAGAAAGCGTAGCGTAACTCTTGCATAGGTGTCTCCTACTTGTGTGAAGTAATGTTTACTTTTTCTTAATTATTATGTAGATTTTTGCCAAAATTGTCAACGAATCATGACAAAAATCGCTGTTAATCGTAGCGACGGTAAGGACGCTCAAACTTAATTTTGATTTGCTGAGCAACGAATACTAAAATTACTGCCAAAATACTTGTAGGAGTTGTAGAAGAACCCTCACCCCTAACCCCTCTCCCTAGGGGAGAGGGGAATAAGACATTTTCTCGTTCCCAGGTTCAACCTGGGAACAAGATCCGCTTTTGTTATACCTCCCGTGGTGCAAGATATCAGTTAATTTCTAATTGTTGGGAGGTTTCATGAAATGGGAATTAATCTCAAACAGCACGTCAAAATACGCCTTGGGTATCAGCCTACGTAACGCTACAGCATGGCCATCAGCATCGCTACGGGTACGAAAGCGACCAACTACAGCCCTGTCTGTGGGGGAGAGCCAGCGCACAACTGCCCAGGGTGCTAAAATGGCATGATAAGTTGTAGATTTCCGCTTTAAGCGGCGGGAAGTTACACTTTGCACACAAATCTCCTTGCATTTGCGAAAAAACACCAGTCGGTACGGTGGCACCCGACTGACTGGTGTCAATTTTTAATGGCATCATAGTTTTTGGATAGTTAACGAATTTATTGCTCCATAGGCATTTTTCCTGAACAAACGGCAACAAGGCGCTGTTGGAAGCGTTTAGAATGAGACACTGAAGAAAAGGCAGGGTTTTATTGGAGGTGCTACCTCGTGGTGCCTGTCTTTTTGTTGTCTATTAACTCACACTTTAGTGTAAGGCAATCAGGCTGTCAACACTAAAGTGTGAAAATTTTAGTGTGAGCATGAACCCAGAAGAGCAACCAGAACCGACATTGAAATCTTTACGGGAAAATCTCGATCTGACTCAGGAAGAGTTGAGTCGGCGATTAAATCTGAGTTTTCGCACGGTTGGAGACTGGGAGACAGGGAAAAAAATACCGCGCTTTGATAATGCGATCGCATTAGCTCGTGAGTTGGGAGTGTCTCTGAAAATTCTTGCAAAGGCTTTTCGATTAGATACCGAAGGGGTTCTTGATGATGAACAAAGATAGGTAATGTCGGAAAATCAAGACTTACAGCAAGAGTCTCCTTTAAAGAGACGTAGAGAAGAGTTGGGGTTATCTCAAAGAGAGGTAGCGTCAGCGATAAATGTTTCTGTGCAAACGATTAGCAATTGGGAAACGGGACGTTACAAAGAGGCAGATGATTTTAGTTTAACTACGCGATCGCTCGACTCATCCCAGTCAACACAGCAGAGAATTTTGTAGCCAGGTAGGTTGGGTTGACGGTTGTTACCCAACGCTCTGATGAGTGACGCGATCGCTCGACTCATCCCAGTCAAAACAGAAGACAAAATAGACTTCTTGCGTGCATTCCGAAATATTAAATAATTAACCGCCGATAAACGCCGATAAACGCCGATAAAATTTACTTTTGCTCATAGGTCTAATGTAGGGTGGGCAAAATTTTGCCCACCCTACCTCATATCTTGCACTCCTGGAGGTAGAACCTCCCTGATCTTGTTCCCAGGTTCAACCTGGGAACGAGAAATTTGGGCTGCCGCTCTTGAGTGCAAGATGTCAGCTACGGTATTTGGTCTTCCTGTGTTTCCTGCTGTGTTAGCTGTTCGCGAAAGATTTCTCCAAATATGGAATTTCATCTAAAATTGCTTGCACTGACGGGGGAAATTCTATAATCTCTGATTTAGCTTGGAGATTTAAGGCTGACTGCTTCAAAAACCTGGCATAATTTCCACGTACCGTTATCGTATTAGGATGACCTACCCCTAAAGTACGTTCACAAATTGCTAAGGATTGCACATACAAAGGTTCCGCCTCTTCGTAGCGTCCCATTGATTTGTAAAGTCCCGCCAAGTTGTTGTAGCTGCTGGCGGTATGGGGATGATTTTCTCCCAGCAGGTGTTTTCTCAACTCCAATGCTTGTTTCAACAAAGGTTCCGCCTCATCGTAGCGTCCCATTGAATGGTAAAGTCCCGCCAAGCCGCTGTAGCTATTTGCGGTGTCGGGATGATTTTCTCCCAGACGCTGCTTTACTACTTCAACACACTGCTTTATCCAAGGTTCAGCTAATGCATACAAACCCTGTCCTTGATAAAATCTCCCTAACCCGACGAAAACCCAAATTAAATCCTCATCACCCAAGTAAGCAGTGTAATTCTTCGCTACCTCCGCTATGTGGGGGATAAAAGGTGTAAATGCTGCAATTATCTCCAGGGTAGTCGTGTCGGGAATTTGCTTCGCTACCCCTACCATCACCCCAGCAAACGCACCTTTCATCCCCTCAGCATCTTCTCTATTCCCCAGCTTCTCCCGGAAAAACTCCCGCACTAGGGGATGCAACTCGCAACTGTCGCTATTAAACTGTAGCAAATGCAAACGCCCTAATTTATCCCGCGCTAGTTCTAACTCCTCAACATCATCCTCTAGCGCTATACTTACCACCAATTTCCAGGGAATAGGCGCATTAGCAAACACACTCAGGAAACATCCCAACCTTTGCGTCTTCTCATCCAAGGGTTCCCAACTCAACTCTAAGGCTGCTGCTACACCTCGCTCGGCTGTCATCGTCTCGTCAGCTTCCCGCAAGGCTGGCTGTTGGAGGCGTTTTGCTTCTAGCCGGGATAGCATCTGCTCTAGCGACAAATTCACATAGCCATCCTGCACTAAATAACGCCCGACTAACTCTAATCCCAAGGGTAAATATCCCAGCCATGCACAGAGTTTTTCCGCTGTCTCTAATTCCCTCTCTACCCTTTCGCTACCCACCAGCACTTTTAATAACTCCAACGCTGCTTCTGGTGTCAGCACTCGCAAATCTAACCGCACCAACCGAGGGAACTTCTCCCGCGTGGTAATTACCACTTTAAACCGGGGTGCTTCTGGTAAATATGGCTTGACTTCCTGCTTGTAGTCGGTGACATTATCCACCACCAGCAACACATCCCCCGCTATCCAGTGACTCCAGCAATATTGCAACTGCTCTGGTACGGTATTTAATCCATCGGGGATGTGGAAGTTGGGGAGATGCGCTCTAGCAAAGCTGACGATATCTAGCGCTATATTTCGAGCTGATATCCAACACACCCCACCGGGATAATCATTGAGGTAACGTCGTCCATACTGTATCGCTAGCTCTGTTTTCCCCACACCTCCCATACCACTCACTGCAGCGGTGATGGCGACTTGCGTGTTTTCTTGTAATAGCTGGTGTAGTTTTTCTAGGTCGTTTTCCCGTCCGATGAATTCCTGGGGGTCGAGGATACCTCGTCGTCTTAGGTTTTCGGGTGTTCCTGTAGTAGGCAGAGTAGTTGTCTTACTAGGGTTCTGATATATATTAAATGTCGGATGATTAATAGTAGGATTTGAGTCTTTAAAGTTTATTCCTTCCCAGTTTTCGTTTGTCATTTTCAATACGCTATAAAAAAATTCCTAACTCAGAAATCCCTCGTTTTGCATCCAAGCTAGCCTAGAAATCAAATTTCTAGGCTAATAGCGAAAGTCCATTTTAATGGACTGAAGACGTAGATTTTTTAATTTAGTTATTTAGTCCTCTTCAGAGGACTTTTGCTATTAGCCTGGGGTTTGCAACCCCAGGGGAGGGAGTTTGCTATTGGTTTCTAGGGGTGGAGGGTAATAAGCGATTATTTACCAAAGGTGAAAGTAGGTTTATCAATAGTATTTGTTCCGCCTTTGATGTTTATCCCCTGCCAATTCTCGTTAACAACGCTAGGGGATTGATTTTTTAAAGCCTCCGTCAATTCCTTTATCGCTTTCTCCAATTCCGGATGAGTCTTCGCAGCTTGGTTAACATCATTTCCCAAGGCTTCCACCGCAGCTTTAACTTCCGGATGTTTCTGCGCGACTTGTTTTACCTCTTCTATCAATACAGCCTCACCAATATCTTTGCGTTCCTCTGGTGGTAGCGCTAATTTTGACGCCGTTTCTGGAGATGCGGCTGCCATTTTTGCCATAATGTCGTCATAGGCTGTATCCCAAGCCTTTTCCATAGCCCATTCCCCTAACTTACCACCAAGAAAGACCAGAAAATTAACACCAAGGGTTAAAGGTTCCATAACGCTCTATGTCAAGCGAGATTTTACTTGTAATTTCTTCCCGCTCGACGGTGGGTATTCCGGAAAAGTGGTATCTCCTTTTCAAGAATCTCCTCGCCTTTAGGCAGGAGAGTGTCAAATTCTTCCTCCATTTAGCTGATAATATCTTCCCTTTTTAGTAACGCTCCAGTAAAAGCTTCACCTCCTCTTGTAATGACATATCCTTCATCGCTTCCCATTCGGCATTACGTACCGCAAGATAAGCTTTCCCCAGTTCTGCACCCAAAGCATTGAGCAGAATTGGGTTATTCTTCAGGTGAGCGATCGCATCCCCTAAGTTCATTGGTAGCGCATCTATAGCTAATTCCCTGCGTTCTATCTCCGACAAATTCCCCGGATCTACCGCCACAGGTCTTCCCAAGTCTAAACTCCGTCTTACCCCATCCACTCCCGCAGCGATAACCGCACCTAAAGCAATATAAGGGTTAGCAGAAGCATCGACTGTCTTCAACTCAAAATGCGTCGGACTGGGAGGTTTGGGATTACTTGGTATCCGCACGGCTGCTTCCCGGTTGTCGAAACCCCAAGCACGGAAAGCTCCACTCCAAAAATGCGGACGAATGCGACGATAAGAATTCACACTTGGTGTGGTCAGTGCCATAAGGGACGGTAAGTGGTGCAGAATACCAGCTATAAAACTCCGCGCTGTATTTGATAACCCATAAATGCTTGTATTATCTGCAATAATATTCTCCCCATGACTCCACAGACTCAAGTGTAAGTGACAGCCGCTACCAGCACTTTCTTCAAAAATCTTAGGTAAAAACGAAGCCTTCAACCTGTGACGTAACGCCACACCACGCACCGTTTCCCGGAAAGCAATTTGTCTATCTGCTGCTGCTAATGCATCGGTATATAGCACAGATATCTCCTGCTGTCCGGGACCCGATTCTGGATAATATTGTTCTACGGGGATACCCTGAGCTACCAATGCATCGGCTATCTCGTCAATCACGCCTTGGTGAATATCCATCGCCTGGGTGGAAGCAAAGACGGTATTATCAGCAGGTGTAATTGCTTCCTGGTTAGGTTTGAGCAGGTAAAATTCATTTTCAAACGCCGCCATCACCTCCAACCCCTCCGTCGCAGCTTCCCTTATCATCCGCTTGGTGAAATCACGCTGACACAACGCCCAAGGTTGACCATCTTTTATCATATCCCCAATTACACGGGCGTGATTGGGGTAATAGGGTAATAAATTCAATGTTGACCAATCTGGTACTAAGCGAACTTCCCCCACCGGACTTAAGCCACTATCAGGAACTACGGCGTCATACATCACGGGAATTGCTTGTTGTGCTGCACAGATACCGACGCCGTGTTCATGGTGGGGTAAAGCACCAATGTGGATAGCTTTACTGCGAATAACGTTAGCGTTATCACACCACAGAACGCGGATGAATTTTACATTTGCAGTTTTTAGGGATTTGTGTAGTGTGTTTTCCATAGTTGGTTTGTTTAACGAACTGCCAAGCGCGTCTTACCGCGCCAAGGAAGAAGAGAGGAGATAATTAGAGAGAGTGCAGTCAGGTTAAGAAAAATTAACCACAGAGGGACAGAGAACACAGAGAAAATAGCGAATATTTGGGAATGTTTCAATGTCAGATTGTAGTTAAATTCTCTGACTTCATTACTGATGGACTATCCGCAAAATGTGGAAACGTTATTTGATTATTGCCGCTTGTACCACAGTGGCAAGTATAGGTTTATTTAATTCCCCCCCATCCGTCTGGGGACTACCGCAACAAGAAATTGCTAGAACTGCACGTCCCAGGTTTGACAATTATCCCGCCAGTCCAGTATTTACAGGTCAACCAGCACCTCTCGACACTAGCAATCCAGAAGTGCAAAACTACGAAGCTGAACTCCAAGAAGGGATGCAAAAAGGCATTACCTTCGCCGGTCATTACGTTATCGTCAACGGTTTAAATCGCGCTATGGGAGGTGTAGGAACAGCAGTCATAGTTGATTTACAAACAGGTCAGCCCTACTTCCCCGAACCACTAAGCGGTTATCACGACCAACGTGGCGCCGGATATAACCCCCCACGACCAGACGGTGGACTGCACTATCATCCTAACAGCAAACTACTCATACTCGTAGGTAGAGCAGGCGGTAACGATGGCAATAACGGCATAGGTCGCTACTACTATAAATGGTCAAACAACCAACTCCAACTCCTCACCTTCATTCCCTCCCCCTACAACCCCCAATAACCCCTCTGTTATTCTCTTTTCCTCTCCTCCTTTCTTGTCCTCTGGCTCTTGGTGTCCTTGGCATCTAAAACCCTTCGGGTTTCGCTTCGCTAAGGCGGTTAAAACCTCCTAGACCATTCATCCCGCCAACGTTCAACCACCACCTTAGTCTGAGTAAAAAACTCCACCGCGTGACTACCCTGACCATGTAAATCCCCAAAAAAGCTCTCCTTCCAGCCACTAAAGGGAAAGAACGCCATCGGTGCAGCTACCCCAATATTAATCCCGATATTTCCCGCCTCAGCCTCATAGCGGAACTTCCGCGCTGCCGCACCAGAAGTAGTAAACAAACACGCCATATTCCCATATTGACCGCTGTTAATCAGTGCGATCGCATCCTCAATAGTCTGTAAATGAATCAAACTCAGCACCGGACCAAAAATCTCGGTCCGCGCAATTTCCCCCGCCGGATTCACATCTTCTAGAATCGTCGGACGGATAAAACTACCCTTCTCATATCCATTAATCTGCGGATTTCTACCATCTACCAATAACTTTGCACCCTCATCCACACCCTTTTGAATCAAACCCTCAATTCGCCTTTGACTGTTGGTATCAATCACCGGACCCATTTCCACACCCCGATCTAAACCATTACCGACAACCCGCTGTGTCGCCACTTGAGCGATCGCTTCTGTAAATGTCTGACGAGCTGCTCCCACCGTCACCGCTACCGAAGCCGCGAGACATCTTTGTCCCGCACAACCAAAGGCACTATCGGCAGCTATCCGGGTAGTCATGTCTATATCGGCATCTGGTAAGACAATAATCGGATTTTTCGCTCCCCCTTGACATTGCAAGCGTTTACCATTCGCTGCTCCCCGGCTGTAAATATATTTGGCGACGGGAGTCGAACCGACAAAGCTAATCGCCCGAATCTGGGGATGGTCGAGAATCGCATCTACTGCTTCGGTTGCACCATTCACCAAATTCACCACCCCCTTGGGTAAACCAGTTGCCTCCAGCAACTGGAATATCTTGTGCATCGTCAGCGGCACCTTTTCCGACGGTTTGACGATATAGGTGTTACCGCAAGCAATGGCGTAGGGCAGAAACCAAAAAGGAATCATCCCCGGAAAATTAAAAGGACAAATCACCGCACAGACTCCCAAGGGTTGACGAATCATCATTTCATCAATACCCCGTGCAATATCTTCCAAATTCGTCCCCTGCATCATCATCGGGATACCGCAGGCAATTTCCACATTTTCTATCGCCCGCCGCATTTCGCCCTTCGACTCGGCGAGAGTTTTTCCACATTCTAAGGTGATGGTGCGAGCTAAGTCTTCAAACTCTTGTTCTAGGAGGTTTTTCAGCTTGAATAAATACTGCACCCGTTCCGTGGCAGGAGTACGACGCCAGGTTAGGAAGGCTTCTGCTGCTGCTTGGGTGGCTTCGTTGATGTCAGCAGCACTTGAGAGGGGGACTTTCGCGAGTACCTCCGCTGTCGCTGGGTTGGTGACTTCTAGATATTCTATAGCGCTAGAGCTAGTCCAATTGCCGTTGATGTAGTTGGGTAGGATGTTCATGCAGGTCTGTGAGGTAGATGCGGGGATATGACCGAAAGATTGGGATGTGAGCCTCCGTCCTTCGCTTGACGGCTTTTTATTGATTAATTCATCGATGTAATTCCTAAGCTTATCTTGCCATCCTGGAATATTCTTTAGTGCCTGTTTTTGCCCTATACGTCCTTTAAAACAAATAGGTTCAACATCTAAGGGACTATCGCTAGTAAAACCTAATTTGTGTTTTTTCCGGAAAGTCATTACACAGGATTGTAGTTATTGGTATACTAATATTTATAACACAGATAGTAAAGTAATGAAAGCCAGATATCAGTATCGTTTCTATCCAACCGACCAACAAAAACAACTACTAGCACAGTTGTTTGGTTGTGTTCGGGTGGTGTGGAATGATGCCCTGGCTATTTGCAAACAATCAGAAAAATTGCCAAGTAACAACGACTTACAAAAGTTGGTGATTACTCAAGCCAAGAAACTTGAAACACGTAAATGGTTGAGGAATGTTTCTAATATTCCGTTGCAACAATCCGTTGCGGATTTAGGAGTTGCCTATAAAAACTTTTTTGATTCACTTAAAGGTAAGCGTAAAGGTAAAAGGGTTGGTAGTCCAAAATTCAAAAAGAAGACAAACCAACAATCAGCACGGTTTAGAATCGGCGGATTTTCCATCAAAGAAGATGAAGTATATCTAGCCAAAATTGGTAATGTTAAACCTATTTGGTCATGGCATCTGCCATCCACGCCAAGTAGTGTAACTGTCATTGTCACTCTGAAAATACTGATTTTGCACGAGTGAATTTATCGCACTAGAGTAGAAGCAGATTGTAGTAATCAAAGCGTATGTCAACCCCAAAAATTCTCCAAAAGGATGCTAACTACTCCTTTCGTTCCTACTTTGAATTACCCAATGACACCGATGAAATCTTAGCAGAATTTGACTATAAATTTACCCGTAAACGTTTACAACTTCCGAAAACCAGTCGCGAACTCGAACGTCTTACGGAACTCCGCTTATCATTAGAAGAAACCATCCCCTATGTCACCCTCAGCAGCGAAGCAGCAAAACGAGAAATTTTAGTTGCACCTGTCTTAAGTCGGGTTGCAGTTATTTGTAAAAGACTGCTGCGAATTGAATATCCTGTAAAAGTAAATAACTTACTGCAAGGAAATCTAGACTATTTCATTCAATCTGAACATAACCTTGTGGTAGTTGAAGCAAAAAGGGATGATTTAACAAGAGGTTTTACCCAGCTATCGGTGGAAATGATTGCGCTGTCGATGCTTGAAAATTCTCCAGACATACTTTATGGGGTAGTGACAATGGGAGATGTTTGGGTTTTTGGTACACTAGAATGCGCTTCTCGGACAGTGACACGGGATATTACCACCTATACTTTGCCGGATGATTTGGCAGAAATTGTCACAATTTTAGTGGGGATTTTAGAGTAGTGTTTCCTATTTCATCAATTCCCGAAAGTGGTGTTTGATAAAGTATCCCCATAACCAGGGACATTTTGTTAATTCTTTGCTCATGTTCAAGCAACCCCAAGCCATTAGAACCACCGCTAAAGCCATCATCATCCGCAACAATCATTTTTAGTAATTGTCAAACGCGACTCCCAAGGCTTTTGGTATCTTTTACCAGGTGGTGGACAGCAGCATGGTGAAACATTAGAACAAGCTTTAGTACGGGAGTGTTTGGAAGAATTAGCGTCTCTGTGGCATTAGGAAAAGTCTTATTTGTCCGGGAATTAATTGATAAACAACAGGCAACTCATACCGTAGATATGATGTTTGCCTGTCGGAGCGCTGGTGATTATATTGCTCAAAATGGTACGTCACCCGATATCGGACAAGAACAGCTAGAATAGTTGCAAATTGCCAATCTTGAGCAACATCGCTTACTTCCATCAGTGCTAAAACAAATATTGATGAATCAACTTAACAGCGACGTTCATCCTGCTCTCTGGAGCAACGCCAAAACTTTTTGTACATTCTGGAATCTCTAGCTATTTAATACACAAAGAAGTATGTTTTGTCAAGCATAGTGTTTTTGGCTGCGGTTTTATGTAGATGCTGTAACATTATTTTTTACATTTCTTTACTCAAATTTTTGCTGTTTTTCCTAATCGTAGTACATGTAATATAAATTTAACTGGTTAATTGCTGGTTTTTGTAGGGCTATTAAAGCAAATTTAGCAATGTAGTTGAATGGCGCTACAGACTATACAAAACTAATAATACACTAAAAAAGCCTAGAATTGCGTTTTTAATTGATAAATTCTATTAATTACCGTCAGAATAAAAAGTTTTGTAAAGCATTTGTTGCGAACAATGAATACCAAAGTTTTATATTTCCTCTTGTTTTGACCTCGATTTGCTTATATCATCTGGAGCAACCAATTATAAACGGATGTAACGGATAAGTTACTGGTCAGATACCACATAAAATATCCGTTACATCCGCTGATCAAAGGTCAGTGTAGGTAGTTCACATTCTCTCTAACACCTGAATTCCCAACAACGACAACCCTAACTTCAGCGTTCTCGCGGTCAAATCACACAACAACAACCGCGATGTCCGCTCCCGGTCTTCCGCCTTCAGCACATTGCAAGTCTCGTAGAACTTGTTAAACTTATCGCTGAGTTGATACAAATACTCGCACAAGCGATTGGGTAACAAATCTTGTTCAACATCGCTCAGGACTTCGCTCAGTTGTAACAAGTGCTTCGCCAAGACAAATTCTGTTTGATCACCTAACTGAATTTGGCTCTGATTTCTTATCTGTGCAAAATCAATATCACCTTTGCGACCGATACTTTGAATCCGAGCATAGGCGTAGAGCATGTAAGGTGCCGTATTGCCCTTATCTGACAGCATTTTGTCATAACTGAAGACGTAATTGCTGGTGCGATTTTGACTGAGGTCAGCGTATTTAACGGCGCTAATACCAGCTACTTGAGCAACATTTCTCTGGAATTCTTCCGTTTCTTCTCGTCCTTCTGACTGGATTTTTGCTTCTAATGTCGCACGGAATCTGACAACAGCCTCATCGAGTAAATCCCGAAGTCGGACTGTTTCACCAGAACGAGTTTTAAACTTCTTCCCATCTTCTCCTAACACTAAACCAAAGGGAACATGCACCAATTCTACATCATCAGGAATCCACCCAGCCCGCCGTGCGACTTGAAATACTCCGGCAAAATGGTTTGCTTGTCCTGCGTCTGTGACATAAATTATCCGCTTTGCTTCATCTTTTTGAATCCGGTAACGTAGCGCTGCTAAATCGGTAGTGGCGTAGTTATAACCGCCATCGGATTTTTTCACAATCAAGGGTAGAGGTTCGCCTTCTCTGTTAGTAAACCCTTCCAAAAATACGACCTTTGCACCTTGGTCTTCTACCAGTAACCCAGCTTTTTCTAAATCTTCTACAACTTGTGAAAGTAAGGGATTGTAGAAAGATTCCCCTCTTTCTTGGACTTTAATATCCAGCAAGTCATAAATAACTTGAAATTCCGTTCTTGACTGTTCACACAGCAATTTCCAAGCGTGGAGAGTATCTTCTGCACCTGCTTGTAATTTAACAACTTCTTGACGTGCTGTTTCTTGGAAAGCTTCGTCTTCGTCAAACCGCTTTTTAGCTTTCTTATAGAATTCGACTAAATCGCCAATATCCAAAGCGTTGGCGGTGGTCAGAGCTTCGGGATAAACTTCCCGCAAATAAGTAATTAACATCCCAAACTGCGTTCCCCAGTCTCCCACATGGTTCAACCGCAGTACATCATGTCCCCGAAATTCCAAAATTCGGGCGATGCTATCACCAATAATTGTCGAACGTAGGTGTCCGACGTGCATTTCTTTAGCGATATTGGGGCTAGAAAAATCTACAATCTCTCGTTTGGGATTTTTCGCCACCTCTACCCCTAAGCGGGAATCAGCTTGCATGGCGCTTAGTTGGGCTTCCAGGTAGGCTGGTTTCAGCCTGAGATTAATAAACCCAGGTCCGGCGATTTCTGGCTGGTCGCAAATATCGGAGACATCTAGTTGAGCAACAATAGCTTGTGCGATCGCTCGTGGTTGCTGTCCCAAGCGTTTAGCTAAAGGTAACGCTAAATTTGCTTGATAATCACCAAATTTAGGATTACTCGCTGGTACTAGCATCGGGTCAATTTCGGCTAAGTCAGCACCAAAGGCTGCAACCAATGCTTGTTGTACTTTTGATTTTAGTTGTTCTTGTGTAGGATTCATGTGTAGTAAATGTTCTCTGAGTTTAACCCCTCGCCCACCTGCGATTCAAATCGCAGGCTAATAGCGAAAGTCCTCTGAAGAGGACTAATTTTTTCAATCCTCCGGAAATTAATTTCCGGACAGGCGTTGCAGCTAACTTAAAGTTCTGCAATATAACAGATGTATTGTACTCCTAGCTTATACTTCTGTCGCTTCTTAATTGCAGCTAGGATTGGTACATCGTTTATATATTGCTAGAGATAGGTCAAGTTATCCGCCAAGTGGATGTTAAGAAGCTTACGGCATCAATTGACTCTCTTCTTCAGGACTTTATATTACAGACATCCTACATTCGGAAATTGATAGGATGACATATTTTTAGTATGTATAAAGTTTTGAAAATTCTCCACCTGTCAAAAATCCTGATTTCCTGCTCCAAACGATGTAAATACATATGCAAGCTATCAAATGACATTCATTAAGCAATACATGAACGTAGACGCTGTATTAAAAGCTGCAATTGTTTTATCAAAAAAAGGTTATGGCAGAAAAAAAGTGATGAAGATTTTAAATGAAGAGGGAGTTCCGTTAGCAGTTGTGTTTGTTCCTGAAAATTATCTCATCCTCCAGTCTTATCGTGATAAATTTTCTCCTAAATAGGACTTACGCAATTGGCATATCACTTTGTTTGTAGTAAGCGCAAAGAGCGCTTATTTTAAGCACGCTCTGTGCTTACTACGAACTAAAAATTTACTTTTAACTGTGAGAGTTGCGTAAGTCCTGTCCTAAACTATCTCCCGTTGCTGTGAGGTCAAACACATAGCAATCCCCTTTTCATAATAAGCAGCTTCATTGATAAAAGCTGGATAAACTATCGATTCACCTTCATATAAAATCCTTTGACCATCAAAAGTTAAAAACATCGGCTCACCCGGATGCAATTCTTGATAATCTCTAAATTGCAGTCGAGGATGAACCATTGCTTGAATTTCTCCCGACTCATTTCTAGGATAGTCTACTACCTGGATGGTTTGATAAATGGTGAGGGTATCTTTTACTTCCGGTTTGATTTCCTTGTTGTAAGCTTCTACATAATCTAAAATTACGTGGATAAGTGCTTCAGTTTGCTGAAATAAATTTGCATCCAAAACTCCGGGAGCAATCGGACCCACTTCAATTGCACAACCAAATTCACAAATACTTCTCAAAAAAGGACTATCCTGATTTGTCTCCTGCCAACGATATACCTTGACATCGGGATTTATACTTGTGAGATAAGCCGCTAATTGCAAATTAAAAGGATGCTTACTAGCGGGAATAATAGTTAATCCCATGTTGGCTGTCGTACTGTGTAAATCGATAATTAAATCTGCTGGATGAGAGCCTTTGCACCCAATAATGTTATAAATTTCTTGGGCACGTATGGCTTCATAAATCGCCAAATTACGATTTTCTAATATTTGGCTTTGAAAACAGCGATTCAGGTCAGTTTCAACGTACCGTCTCCCGATAGCATAAGCTTTGGGATTACCCAACAGCGTCAGACTTTCAAAGTTAGAACGCACAATTAATTCCGGCGATCGCTCAAATTTTTTGACTATAAATATTCCTGTAAGTTCATTACCGTGAGTACCACCCACAATCACAACACGCTTAATTTGCTTCATACTGTTAGTGATTCATTTCTTCAGCCTTGGTTTTTCTGGACTGAGAATGAATGTCCTTTGTCTAAGTTTCTCAGGGAAACACATTATAGCAATGATATTTTTTAACTTCTCCGCAACAGGTTAAGCGCTAGCTC
The DNA here is from genome assembly GCA_035285345.1 of Nostocaceae cyanobacterium. Taxonomy (GTDB): domain Bacteria; phylum Cyanobacteriota; class Cyanobacteriia; order Cyanobacteriales; family Nostocaceae; genus JAYKJH01. The sequence goes on from JAYKJH010000216.1 coordinate 14,657, forward strand.
CCTTTTGACCCCAGAATCCCCCATTTTATAAACCGGAGAGTGTCAATTAATCCTCATGCTCAAATCCAACCACTTCGACTGCGTAACTGGGGCACTACTAGATATATAATCCACTCCAGTCTCCGCTACATCCCGAATCGTTTCTAGGGTAATATTCCCCGACGCTTCTATTTTGACGCGGCTATTGTGCTGGCGAATTATTCCCACCGCTTCCCTCATCATTTCCTGGGACATATTGTCTAACATAATAATATCCGCTCCCTGCTCTAAGGCTTCTTTGACCTGAGACAGGGTTTCCGTCTCTACTTCTATCGTTAGGGGATAAGGAATCACACAACGGATACGAGCGATCGCATTACTTATTCCCCCGGCTGCGGTAATATGATTATCCTTAATCATCACTGCGTCATCTAATCCCATGCGGTGATTTATCGCCCCTCCTAGCTGAGTTGCGTACTTCTCCAAAATTCTCAATCCCGGCGTAGTTTTGCGCGTATCTACGAATTTTGCTGGTAAATCTTGAATTTTCTCGACATATTGACGAGTCAGCGTTGCAATCCCACATAAGCGCATCGCCAAGTTTAACGCCACCCGTTCCCCCGTCAGCAGCGCATCCAGGGAACCATGCATCTTTGCTATGACCTGTCCTCGCTGACACCATTCACCCTCAACAGCACCAGGAACAAAGCTGATTTTCTGGTTCAATAGCTCAAAGACCCTCGCTGCTACTGGTAAACCAGCAATGACTCCAGGGGCTTTAGCTATCCACTCAGCTTGTCCAGGAGTCCCATCTGGAGTTAACAGACTTTGGGTGGTGCGATCGCCTCGTCCAATATCTTCCAACAGCCAGTTTTGCAAGAGTGGATCGAGTACGATAAACGGGGGTAACACTGCAGTGGGAATTGTCATTGTAGTCCTGAAAAACACCAGCCATTAATGTTTTACGCTTTCCCCAGCCTATCAGGGATGAGGATGAACCACTCTATCTTCCTGAAACTAGGTCTGGGTTCCGTTCCTACACCGGAGGACTTCCCGATGGATTAGGTAAAATTAAATAGGTAGTGAGGAATATCATGTGAACACCAGATTAATTACCCAAACCCTTTTCGCGTCGCTCACCCTGTTAGTATTATCCATCCCCAAACAAGCCTCAGCCCAACTTATACCCCAACCCTGGGTATCTGTGGGTGCTAAAGATGATGAAATTACCTATGCAGTCGGCGCTAGAGCTTTTGATTTCGGGGTTGAGTTAGGTAGGGGTCCCGATGATTCGACGGGAGTTGATGTATTAAAATTTTTCAGTCTCCCCGTAATTTCACCATATGGAGGGGTGGGTTTATATTCCGCTGATAAAGGTGTATCCTGGTCGGGAGGAGTACAGGTAAATACAGCAGATAATGTGTTTGTCGGTGTCGGTTATAATTCAGTACGCGGCGTGAATGGGCAATTAGGGATTAAGTTTTAGCCGTTTCCACCTAAGCTAGTCGAGATGATTTGCCTGACCTGAACAGCGTCCTCTTGTTCCAATGCCAGGGACGCGATCGCTTGGGCTTGAGGAATGGTTAACTGGGAAATCCTCTGCTTAAATATAGGAATAGCCAGGGGATTTAAACTTACCCCATTCAATCCTAAACCTAGTAAAATCGGTGCCGCTAGGGGGTCGGAAGCCACTTCTCCACATATACCCACACAAATACCAGCTTTGTGTGCAGCTGCAACGGTTTGCTGCACCATTCGCAACACAGCCGGGTGGAAAGCATCAGCTAAACTGGCGACGCGGGGATTGGTGCGATCGCCCGCCATGATATATTGACTGAGGTCGTTTGTCCCGATACTAAAAAAGTCCACTTCTGCGGCTAACTGGTCAGCAATAGCAACTGCTGATGGTACTTCTATCATTATCCCCACAGCCATGTTCTCCGCGAAAGCTATACCCCCTTGGCGTAATTCCTCCTTTACCTCCGCTAGCATGTCCTTAGCTTTACGCACTTCCCCTAAAGTCGAAATCATCGGGAACATCAGCCGGATTTCATCTCCAACGCTAGCGCGTAAAATTGCCCGTAACTGAGTCTTAAACAAGTCAGGACGATCTAGACAGAAGCGAATACCCCGCCAACCCAAAAACGGGTTATTTTCCGGTGGTAAATTTAGGTAGGGGAGGGGTTTATCACCACCTACATCCAAGGTGCGAATCACTACCGGGAGGTTCCCCATCACCTGAAGAATTTCCCGATAAACTGCCAGTTGTTCCTCTTCTGTCGGCGGATTTTTCCGTTCTAGATAAAGAAACTCAGTACGTAGTAACCCCACACCCTCCGCACCCAACTCTACAGCCGCTAGCGCATCATTTATACTAGCAATATTTGCCATGACGGTAACTCGCTGACCGTCGCAGGTCATCGGTAGTTGGGGTGCTTGTGAGCGTGCTTGCTGAACTGCTGCTTGCCATGTTTGCTGCTTTGCTTGCAGTAGCGCTATAGTATCCGCTGTGGGTTCTATCCAGACTGTCCCTGTTTCTCCATCCAGCCCCAGTAACGTCCCATCGCTAAGAAGCAATATCTCCTCACTCACCCCTACCACAGCAGGAATACCCAAAGTGCGTGCCAGAATAGCTGTATGGGAAGTCGCGCTACCCACAGTAGTACAGATACCCAATACCTTGCTGGGGTCTAGCTGTGCTGTCTGGGAGGGACTCAGGTCATGAGTCACTAAAATTGTTGGTTGGGAGAAATTCAGCGCCTCTGCGGTGGTTCCAACTAACAGACGCAGTACCCGTTGCCCCACGTCCACCACATCAGCAACCCGCTCTTGCAAATAAGAGTCATCTAGATGACTGTACTGAGTTACTAATTCATCAATAGCCCCCTGCCAAGCCACTTCCGCATTCTGGTATTCTTCAAAAATACGTTGGTGCAAAGTTTCCATTAACACCGGGTCATCTAAACATAACAGGTGAGCATCAAAAATAGCAGCTTCCGCGTCACCAATTTTTGTAGAAGTTTGCGAGAGTAATGTTTCAATTTCCCCACGGGCTGTTTGCATTGCTGCAATTAAACCTTCCCATTCGCAATCAGCATCCATAACATGGTTTCGCAACAATTGTAGGGGGGTGGGACGATAGATGACAACGGGTGCGATCGCTACCCCTCCAGAAGCAGCAATACCCCCCATTTCCCCTTGATGGCTATGCTCACCTAACCCCCCTTTCCCTACCAAGTCAAAGGCAAGACGCTCCTCTCGGATCGGGGATGAGCTAGAGGTATCATCTTCCCCAAAGTTAGCGGCTAATAAAGCTTGCAATGCCGCTAGCGCTTCCGGAGCATCCACACCACTAGCAATTATCTTCAATTCGTGCCCTTGACGCGCTCCTAATGTCGCCACCTGATTAATGCTGTCTGCCCGAACAAATTGCGTATTTCTAGTCATATTTCTTACTTCAATATGAGATTGAAATAAGGCGGCTGTTGCCACAAATTGGGCTGCTGGACGGGCGTGCAAGCCCAAGCGATTACTGACGGTGAGGCTGATTTCCTGGGGTGGTTGTGTCAAAAAATGCTCTTGATGGTTAGAGATGCCATCCGCCCGATAAGAGTGATGATAGAATTGGGTGATGCTGTCAACACCCAAGTGCATCGTTTTGGCTGCCAATGCACCCCGTGCTTCCGCCATCACCTGCTGAATATTATTCCCCATTGCCGCCGCAACAGCAGCCGCTACAGCACCCTCTACCAGGGGTGCGGCACACAGATGCACTTTCTGACGATGTTCCTCTGGGAGAAATTCTAGCGCCATTTCCGCACTCATTAGGGCGCTACCCAGATCCATCAGCACCAAGACACCATCGTCGCTGTAAATTGATTCTATAGCCTGGTATACCTGCATGGCATCAGTGCCTAGGGAGTTTTCTAGGTCGTCAATTCCCGCAGCAATAGCCACGGAGACTGTACCCTGAACCATTTGTAACGCCAGTTCCCGGACGGCGATCGCTAGCTTTTTGCTGTGAGAAACAATGACAATTCCAACCACGGCAACAACATCAACCTGATTAATTGGTTCTTGCTGACTAAATTACAAAATAACGCGAGAAATCTCAGGTAGCTCTAGCAACCATAACCGAAGATTCATCAACGCCAAAACTCAAGCTTCTTGTATAGCATAGGAAGCGCTAATTACAGAAAGTAAGAAAGATAGACATGCCAAGTTTAAAACATAAAGTTGTCGTTGTTACAGGTGCCAGTCGCGGTGGTGGACGGGATATTGCAATAGCGCTAGGGGAAGCTGGTGCAATAGTTTATGTCACAGGACGCAGCATTCAGGGGGAGTCAACCACAGATAATATCCCAGGAACTATCGACGAAACCGCAGCAACCGTCACCGCAAGTGGGGGTGTGGGTATTCCAGTCCAGTGTGACCACACGGTAGATGCACAGGTGCAAGCTCTATTTACACGGGTACAGCAAGAGCAAGGTCGTCTGGATATTTTAGTAAATAACGTCTGGGGTGGCTACGAAAAATACGAATACGGCGGGTTTGATGCCCCTTTTTGGCAGCAACCATTGCGACACTGGCAGGGAATGTTCACGGCTGGGGTGAGGGCGCATTTTTTAGCAAGTCGCTATGCTGTGCCGTTAATGTTACCACAGCGTCAAGGATTAATTATCAACACCACCGCTTGGGATAGGGACAAGTATCTCGGTAATTTATTCTATGACGTGGCGAAGAGCGCCGTGAACCGCATGGCTTATGGGATGGCACGGGAACTAAGAGAATATAACATTGCCGCGATCGCTCTTGCACCTGGTTTCATGCGTACTGAAAGGGTAATGGCGGTGTTGGGGGAAAATGAAGACAACCCAGATTTGAGCGCTACAGAGTCACCAGAATACATTGGTCGAGCGGTGGTAGCTCTTGCAAATGACCCTAATGTGATGCAAAAGTCAGGGATGGTGCTGACGGTGGGTGACTTAGCGTCAGAGTATGGCTTTACCGATGTGGATGGACGGCAGATTCCCCCATTTAAGATTGAAGAATAAAATTAACAGTGCCATAATTCTCAAAACCTATGACCGAAGCTTTAACTAAACTAGTCACCTTCGCAGAATTTGTCGATTGGCTCCCGGAAAATTCCGGGGTACGCTACGAACTGCATAATGGAGAAATTGTCGAAATGGCGCAACCAGTAGGGGAACACGAAGAAGTTAAAAGCTTTCTGGCTGTCGAAATAGCTTTTGAAATCAAACGCTTAGGATTACCCTATGGTATCCCCAACCAAGCCATAGTTAGACCACAGGAAAAAGATTCTGGTTATTTTCCAGATGTGTTGGTGTTAAACCGTGCCAATCTCAGCAATGAAAATTTCTGGAAAAAAGAATCTACCATTAGTTTGGGTGCATCGATACCTTTGGTTATTGAGGTTGTATCAACCAACTGGCGTGACGATTACTATTTTAAGTATGCTGACTACGAGGAAATGGGTATCCCGGAATACTGGATTGTAGATTATGCAGCGCTGGGTGGACGTAATTTTATCGGTAATCCCAAACGACCGACTATCTCTGTCTGTAACTTGGTTGAGGGGGAATATCAGATAACTAAGTTTCAAGATCGTGACCGGATTGTCTCCCAAACCTTTCGGGATTTAAATCTCACCGCTAACCAAATTTTTGCCGCAGGTGTAGTTTAGAATCTAACAATTACGCGGATGTAACGATGCCAAAATGGAAACTAGCAACTGAATTTACCTTCGATAGCGCTCACTACATCAAAGATTACGATGGACCCTGCGGACGGATACATGGACATACTTATAAAGTGAGACTTGAGGTGATCTCCACTCAACTGTACTCTTCCCAATACTGTCCTCACCCTGTAATGGTAGCTGATTTCCGCACCCTACGCTGGGCAAAGCAGGATGTAACTAAGGGAGGATTAGACCATAGCTTACTTAATGATATTTTACCTCCTGAGTACGAAACAACGGCGGAAATGATTGCTAAGTATATTTATGATGAAACCAAGAAGCGGCTTCCAGAGGATGTGCAGCTAAAAGTACATGTTTCCGAAACACCGAATAGTTGGGTCGAGTATGAAGAATAAGCAAAATGTACTAGTCAAGGACGAAAAATTACAATATTTGAACTAGGGCTAAAGTCCGATAGCCTAGCACGCAGTTTCTGCTAACATTGCCATTCTACTTATGAGACTGTGGCTATGATCGATCTGGGTTCACTGGTACGCTCTAATACCAACAACTTAGGTGTGGGTAAAGTAACAGAAATAACTGATACTCAAGCCAATCTTGAGTATTTCTGTTCTTTAGGCAAACGTCTGCAAAAAACTGTGCCCTTGAGTTCTTTGTCTGTAGTGCAACTCCCACGCCAGACTCGATGCTATATTTACTTGCAAGGCAAAGCAGCTTGGACAATTGGTAGAATCGCTGATTTCGATGAGGAGATTGGTGAGTATCAAATCAATGTCCCGGATAGTCACACGATATTAGCAAGCGTTGAGGAAATATACGTCCGCTGCAATGTCCCGATTAGCGACCCCATAGAACTTTTGGCGATGAAGGGTCACGAAACCCCTTACTTGCATGACCGACGCTTCGGTTTAGTTACCGACCGTCTGAAGCAACGCGCTATCACTAGCGGGATGACGGGTCTGATGTCCGCGAATATCCAGCTTTTTCCACACCAAGTAGAAGTGGTACGTCGTGTCTTGACTGACCCGATTCAACGTTACCTCCTAGCAGACGACAAAGGATTAGGAAAAACCGTCCAAGCAGGTACTATTCTCCGTCAATACCTGCTGGATGAACCCCAAGGACGGGTAGTAGTGTTAGCACCGCAGTATTTATTGGAACACTGGCGAACCCAATTGGAAGAAAAATTTTACATTTCACCCCAGGATAACCGGGTGAAAATACTGGCATTAGAGGAGGCGAATCAGTTAAGTACAAATGCGGAATTGGGCTTGCTGATTATCGATGGAGCTTCACAAGTAGCAGCTATGGCTATTTCCTCTGACCAGGTGCAGCGCCGTTATTTTACAACTTGCAGAAATCTCGCACATAGAAGCGATCGCTTGCTAATATTGTCTGCAATCCCGGTTCTGCACAACGAACGGGATTGGTTAGTCATGTTGCACTTGCTAGACCCTGTTACCTATCCCTTGGATAATGTCGCCGGTTTTCGCGCTCAGGTACAAAACCGCCAACATCTGGGGAAAGTCTTGCTTTCCTTAACAGCAGATGCATCTCCCCAGGAAGTCAAAGCTAACCTCCAGGAACTTTGTCAACTATTTCCTGAAGATCAGCATCTGCAAGCGCTAGTGGAGGAATGTTTACAAACGTCCCCGGAAGCATCTCTAGCGCTAGAGACAAATAAAATCCGCACCCACATTAGCGATAGTTATCGCTTATATCGGCGGATGTTGCGTAACAAGAGCGCTACAGTCCAGGAGGTAATATTAGACCGCAATATCAGTCCCAAGGAGGAGTACGACATTGACGAGCGGACTTATGATATTCATGACCTATTAGAAAAATGGCGCACCTGTGCCCCGAAACAAGAGGAATACAGCCAAATTTTTCTGTTGTTATTCCGTGGTTTCAGTACTTGGTTAGGGGTGTTAACAGCCTTAGTGACAGCGAGGTTGAATAGCAAGTCTACCGGAGCTTTGGTGCAGGAATTTGGCGCACCCAATGTGCAAATTTTGACGAAAACCCCTTTGTTTTCTGGGGAAGCAGAAATACTGCAATCATTACTGCAAATTCTCCAACAACCATCCGAGGATGGTGACAAAATAGAATTACTGAAAATTGTCCTGCTTTACCACTTTGCGGAACGGTTTGGACTGCAATCTTTCCGCAGCAATACCAGCAAATTACTTGAAAGAGTACAACTACGTCTGAAAAGACCAATTCCCGGCGATTCCTTACCGAAAATTGTCATATTCACCAGCTTTGGGTACACCTGCACTGAAATTATGCGTGTATTACAGCAAAGCTTTGGTGAAAAGGCTATTGTCAGCCATCAAGCTGGACACTCTCGCATTCAAATCGAAAAAAGTTTCCAACAGTTTAAAACTGACCCCAACTGCTTTATCCTCCTGTGTGACTCCTCTGGGGAAGCAGGACGGGAACTGCATTTTGTAGATTGGATGATTCATTTTGACTTACCTTGGTCTCCCCATTCCCTAGAACAAAGAATCGCTAGAATTGAAGGCATGGGTGCAAGGGCAAATGTTCAGTTTACTGTATTTCCCGGTACAGACGTAGATGATAGTGTCCAAGAAGGCTGGTATCAGTTAATCAAAGATGGTTTTGGGATTTTCCAAGAATCTATCGCCAGTTTGCAAGTTCCCCTTGAGGATAAATTACCAGCAATCGCCACAACTATGTTTCAATCAGGGGCGAAGGGATTGGTAGAAATGATACCAGAATTAGGGCAAGAAATTACTGATTCGCGGCGGCAAATTCAGGAACAGTACGCTATTGATGAAATCGATATTAGCGATGAGAATACTAGTAAGTATTTTCAGACACTAGATGATTATGATGGACGCCATCAGGAAATGCAGCGTGCTGTAGAAGGATGGCTTTGTCAAGCCCTGCAACTGCAACAGCGCTATGATGTGAATCTGGAATCAGTGATGCGCTATCAACCGACTTCCCGAACTCTAGTTCCCGTAGACCATCTAAAAGGTCAGTTTGCACCTCATATTGAACAACCAGGTACTTACAAACGTCGAGTAGCCAATAAAAATCCAGGGGTGAAACTTTACCGGACTGGAGAAGCACTGATGGACGCGATCGCTAGCTATGTTGGTTGGGATGACAGAGGTCAAGCTTTTGCAATGTGGCGTACTGAAGAATCTTGGGATAAAGCCGAGGGTAAAGAGTGGTTTGGCTTCCGGTTTAATTTCCTTGTAGAAACCAATTTGGAACAGGTCAAGCAAAACTTAGCAGATTATAACCTGGATAAAACCAAACTCAAAGCCATCAAGCGACTGAGTGATAACTTATTTCCCCCCCAGATGCAGACGGTATTTATTGATGCTCGCTCTAGGCCAATGAAGATTGTAGACGATGAAAATCTCTGGAAAATACTTCAGCGTTCCTACAATGGTAAAGGTAGTAAACTTAACAGAGATTACAACTTGGCAAAAGGTCGCTTACCAATTTTGGATGGGTTTGTGGATGCTGACCAATGGCAAGATTTTTGTACTCAAGCACGCAGCTTGTCAGAACAATTATGGCGCGATCGCCCAGATTTTCAGCAATTGTGCGAACAACATGCAACCCTTGCTGAAGAGCAACTAGAAACCCGCATCCAGCAACTACACCTGCGCCATAAAACGGAAAAAATAGCTGATTCTATACTCGCACAAATAGATACTGAAAGCGCCTTGTATTCAGCCCTCATAGCAGGAATTCGTCATCCCCACCTCAAACTGGATTCTGTCGGATTCATTATCGTCTCTGGAAGACCCCCTGCAGAGGGTGATGGGGAAGATTAAAAGGGGTAATGGGTAATTGCTAATGGGTAATGGCTTTTATTGCGCTTTCATCACTGTCTGCAAAGGAAATAGAATCTTTTGTGTACAATATTTTCCGGCAAAAAAGGTAAGACAGATAGCAATTAGCCATTATCTATTAGCTAACTTATCGTTACAGCTATTTTTAGCTAAATAGACCATGCTCTCAGGGCACAGCAATGCTGTGCCCCTACGATAGATGTGGTTCAAATACGTGAAAAATGCTGTAATTCTGGTCTAACAACCTCGGTCATACTCTTACAAATTTGACGAGATTGCTTCTTTGCCAGTAAATCCTCTTGAGCTATTTCAATTTTGTTTATCAGCGGGTCATGCTCTGACAACACATCATTAAAATTTACTGTGCGTCGGCGCTTCCTGGCTACAATTAAAAAAAATAACAGTGTAATAGCGCGTTTTGCTCTAGTGCGATAGCGCTTTCTAGCCATCTCAAACAGATTCTCCTTATCGCGTTACCGTCGGGGTCAATCAACATGACAAATACAAACAATGAGTTTGAAATCACGAAAACGGAAAAAGATTGGCGTGCAGCTTTGACACCAGAACAGTTTCGCGTGTTGCGTCAGCACGGTACAGAACGCGCTGGAACCAGCCCTTTGAATAAAGAATATGGTCAGGGTACTTATGTCTGTGCTGGGTGTGGTTCACCTGTGTTTACATCAGAAACCAAATTTAACAGTGGTACTGGCTGGCCGAGTTTTTATGCACCGATAGAAGGAGCAATTGCTACTACTGTAGACAAATCCTTGTTCATGACCCGCATTGAAGTACATTGCAGTCGTTGTGGTGGACATTTGGGTCATGTATTTGATGACGGTCCGAAACCTACTGGTAAACGCTATTGTATGAATGGTGTGGCGATGAATTTTCAACCAGAGTAAACAGTATCATTCATACCTGACCAATATCTCCCGTCGTGCCAACTTCACATATGTCTTAACTGTTTCATAGGGCATTTCTAAATCCTGGGCAATATCCTGCAACGACTCCCCCAACTCCCGTCGTGCTAAAATTGTAGCCCGCGTCTCGCACACTGCCCTAGCCCGATTTCCCCCGGTGCGCTTTTGCTTAGACATTAGCAACTCTGTTAGCTCTGCAATCCGCTGTGCTAGTATATTCTCAATTTGCGGTATCGGGGGTGACTCCTTGTGGGATGACCACCCCAATCGTGTCTGTCCCAACCCGAAGGTGGTTTTATGTCCTGTACCGCAGTAGGGCGCTAATTGTCCCAAAGCAGAAAATAACCGGGTAAACTCGGAATTTTCCTGTGCTTTCGCTGACAAACCAAACTCAATTGCACCGATAAAACCAGTCACAGAACCTTTCTTACCCGCCGCTACTTTTTGTGACTCCAGTTGGTGACGATGGATAATTATCCCTTCATCCACCCAAGCGAGAAACTTTTCTTGGTCAAATTCCATACCAGAAAAGTCATTCCACCGCCGGAGGTAGCTATGAAATACATTCACGGGTACTGGTAAGGGGAGATGATGACCTTTGCGGCGAAAACTGGTAGGGGTGAGAAAGCTGAGGGTAAGGGTGGGTTTGGCGGGTAATGGTATTGCAAATAACTCAGCGTAGGTAGTGGGAGGAAGTGCGATCGCCCAATTTTGAATTTGCAAAGGGGCATTTCGTAACTGAACTACCGGAGGTAAAATTTTTACCCATAAACCCATCCACTGCACCACCTTTTGTGAAAGACCTGTTACATACCAGCGATAGGTTTGTCCTGCTTGCAATTGTACCTGCCTGCCGGAAGTGTGCAACGAACCATCTAAGCTAGAAATAGTAAAAGGCTTTTCTGACTCGCCATCGTGGAGGTAAGCAGACAATTCCGGGTCAAACGACCGCACTTGATCCAGAAACCAAGCGTGCAACCCAATAGTGTATTGAGGATACAAACTAGCATCAAATTGGGGTGACAATTCAAACACTAACCCCAGTAATTCGGTGTTGTCAGACCATTCCTGGGAGGGTTGCGGTTTCTGCTGGCGTGTGCGCTTCGGTTGATTGGGCATGGAATCAAGAATGAAGAAGGAAAATTAGGTATTAAATGAGTCTTATATCTTCCTTCTTCTATCTTCTCTCTTCTAGTTTCTTTTTTCTCGTTTTCTTTCTACGCTGCTTCAGATTTGATACCAAGCGTCTTTGTCCAGCGTCTGTGCCAGAAAAACGCTCCCACATTAATCAGCAAACAGGTAGTGGCTAGGGACATCAGCACATAAGTCGGCCCCATCACCACACCAATCGCGAACCAACTATACACGTGCAATACCATAACACCAGCAAACAGGCTGGCAATACCAGCAGCTGGTACGACTTGCACTGTCGGACGACGTAGCGCAGTTAAAACCATTGTTACCAATGTCGCAATCAAGTTAATTGGTACAAGGAATGCACAAATAGCAACGCAGTTAGCGCGGGAGAACTCAGCTACGGTATGAAGGTCGAGCATCAGTTATTGTGTAGATTTGCAACATCCTTTCTGGATTGTCTCTTTATTTGTTCAAGAAATGTAAATATCGTTGCATTTATTGACATTTCATGGATATTGAATGGGGAATGCGGCAGACACTGATATCACGGATACACTCATGATGGATGGGAAGTCCTCCGTGTCTTCCGTGTCTTTCGTGTCCTCCGTGTCCTCCGTGTTCCCAGTCCCCTATCCCATGAGAATGACAGTATCGAGAACGTGAATCACCCCATTATCAGCTTCGATGTCTGCAGCCAGAACAGTGGCATTTTTGACTTCAAAGCCATCTTCACAATTGATATTAATAGTGGAACCTTCCAGGGAAGTCACCGTACCGAGTTTTGCCAAATCATCCTTGGTATACTTGCCAGAGACGACGTGATACTTGAGAATTCTGGTTAGCTGGGGGATATTCTGCACCAGAGTTTGGATGGTTCCCGGTGGTAACTTGGCAAAAGCATCATCATTGGGTGCAAAGACGGTAAACGGACCGGGACTTTTGAGCGCGTCCACCAAATTAGCTGCTTGTACCGCTGTCACCAGAGTCTTGAAAGCACCTGCACCAACCGCAATATCAACAATATCAGCCATTCATTTCACCTAAGCTTCTGGAAAAGATTTTAAAGGATAGTCAAGAAATTATGATTTTTATTAACTAATAGGCTTCATAGATTACCAAAGAGCTATCTTGTTTAATCTCAAACCCAGACGTTATATCACCCACAGGACTTACACACAAGTAACGAAAAAACGAACCACAGACGGCACAGAGAACACAGAGAAATAAGAGTTTGAAAGAGTTTTTGGCTAAGTCCTCACCCCAAATCGCCCTATCATAATCCATAGGAGCGTTCCTGATTCATCCTATGTCCCATCGCACGTATGCCATCCTGGGAACTGGTGCATTAGGGGGGTTCTACGGGGCTAAATTGCAAAAAGCCGGGTTAGATGTCCACTTTTTGCTTAATAGCGATTACTTCCATGTCCAGCAACATGGTTTAATCGTTGAGTCCAAAGACGGCAATTTTAACCTCCCCATCGTCAAGGCTTACAACGACGCCACTAAAATACCACGATGCGATGTGGTTGTTATTGCCCTGAAGACGACACAAAACCACCTGCTACCCAAAATCTTACCCCATGTCGTCAAAGATGATGGGGTAGTCTTGGTCTAGAAGCGATTTTTGGCAACCCTTTACGTATCGCTGCTGCAGTAGGTGTTAATTTACCACAGATTAGTTGTTTGTATCAGCAATTAAAGTTTCTTGATGCTAAAAATCGAGGTTAAATATTTCGCGCAAAGACGCAAAGAGCGCAAAGAAGTTTTTGGGGTTATTTAAAATATACGTCAAAATATTAGTAAATATTGTCAACCAGAGGAGATGGTAATGGGAATTTATACAGTTGCTGCAACAGCTTATTCATTAGAAGATTGGATGCAAAATCCCCCAGAGGGTACAGAATGGGTAGATGGGGAATTAGTGGAGAAAAACGGAGTGACACTCAAGCATAGCCGTATTCAGGCAAAACTTGCTAGTTACTGGAGAAATTACCAAGAATCTAGCGGACAAGGGGGAGAAGTTTACACAGAAGTACCTTGTCGCACCAATAAACAGGGACGTGTTCCTGATGTTGCTTATCTCACACCTGAACTGATTAACCAATATGGTGAACCTGCTGTATTACCCCAGAGTTTTCCACTGATTGCGGAAATAGTTTCCCCCACAGATTTGGCTGAAGATGTAATTGCTAAATCTCAAGAATATTTGCAGTCTGGTGGTGAAGAAGTTTGGCTGGTATTTCCGGAAAATCGTTGGATTATTGTCGTCACAAAAACTCAACGTACTGTATTTATTTCCGGTGATATAACCAGTACTCAAAATGTCCTTCTAGGTTTCAGCATACCAGTCGATGAACTATTAGCTTAATTTACAATTTAACTCTTAGCGCTCTTGGCATCTTGGCGGTTTAATTAAACCCCAAAATGTGCCCTAAAGACTTAATCACACTCAAATAAAAATTCCCCTCCTTCTCCCGAAACATCACAAAAACAGTGTCCGGAGTCCCGAAAAAAGGTCGCAGAGTCCATCCTAACTGACTCCCGACAAAAGCATAAAGCAGTAACCAAAACTTTAAAACCTTCCCCCTGATTTTACTCCCTTCATCCTCTTGTTCCATCACAGCATTCATCGCTTTGTATAAAGAATAAACTCCCATAAATCCCGTGATACCAAAAATTACCACATTTAACAGAATTAAAAATTGATAATTATTAGTACTAAGCATAAAAAACAGCGTAATCGGTGCAAAACTAAACAACAAAACGCTAGTTACTGCAATAGCCGTTAATACCAAAGCAAAATGCTGCCCAAAAGTACGTTTTGAGCCAAAAATTACATTAGCAAAGAACAGCGTTGGTAAACAAATCAACAGCGTTAATATATAGAGAGCGGGTAGTTTCACCGCTGAAGATAAGGCTTGCATCCAACTATGATAAGCCCCGATAATTGCACCATAAATTGCCAAAAAGATGGAACTGCAAACCAACAGCGAAATAATTTTATTATTTAGCCTTACCCCTAGACGAACTTCCTCCAAAAATACTTGCGTATCCCGCAATAAACCCATCAATACTGCAAATAACTTTATCCCTTGAGTTTCGGATGCCATATTGTTATTCTCCCAGTAATCAGGTGAAAATTATCTAATCTTATCTGTGTTTATCTGTGTGCATCTGTGGTTGATTTTTATAATTCCCTTTCTACCGATTACCCAAAATAGCCTGGATCGCCATCATAATATCAAGATAAAAATTTCCTTGGGTTTGGGGACGAAATAACTCAAATGGTGAGCCAGGAGAACCAAAAAATGGCCGCAGAAACCATCCCAACTGCATCCCCACAAAAGCATACAGAAATAACCAAGACCTTAAAATAGTAGTTCTCGTACCTTTCCCGACTTCATCTTGTTGAGAGAGTAACTGCATTCCCTCATATAAAAACTTCACTCCAAAGAAACCCGTGAGTCCAAAAAAGAAGACATTTAATAGCTTAAAAAATTGATAGGAATCATCATTGGGAGAGGAAATCATAAAAAATAGCGTCACTGGTGCAAAGCTAAACAACAGGACGCTAATCACAGCCACAGCAGTCATCAACACAGTAAAATGCTGTAGAAAACTACTGCGGGAACCAAACAAAACATTGAAAAAATACAGCGTGGGAAAGCAAATAACTAAGGTTAACAAGTAAAAAGCTGGAAGTTTAACACCCGATGCGATCGCTTGCTGAAAACTATGGGAAGCACCGACAATTAACCCATAGATAGCAAAAAAAATTGAACTACAAACCAACAGCGAGGTAATTTTGCTTTCTAGTCTGACTCCATCGCAGATTTCTTGCAAAAAATGCTGGCGATCGCGCAGTAAACTAATCAGTACATTGAAGTGTTTGATTCCCTTTTCTTGCTTTTGCAACATTTTTATTCCCCACGTTTGATAATTTCCAAAACTTAATCAGAGTAATCACCCCCAGAGCCATATTTCCAACCATCAACCCAGCGATGGTAATAATATTGAGAACCTGGTGGTAAGCTTTTTGTCCTAGATCCTAACACTGAATTAAGTAAAAATAAGGCAGTATAAATGCCTAAATTTGTGTAATGTATCATCCAATCGAGTAACGCTACCAATCCTACTTGGGGAATAATTTTTGCCACCAGCAGCGGATGTGTTATACCAGTTTTGATCAGCGTCCGCGTCAAACCAGAAAATTGCACCACATCTTGTAAAAAAGGCTTGAGAACTGGTTCACCCAATTGTTGCATTTCGTGAAATACTATTGACAGCAAGTTATTAATTTGCTGTGGGGGAATCTTTTGATTTATACTGGCACTCATCGCCTTTTGAAATAACCAAGTTACAGTTAAACTTGGCTGGTATGGTTGCAAAAGTGACAAAGCATTAGCAGATAATTCTTCAGTTTGTAAAGCTTCATTAATTCCCCAAGTTAATCGTTTTAGGTGACGCACCATTGCACCAAAACCACCGAAACTTAAAGGTGATTGACTACCGCTACTATCTCCCACTGCTAGAATGCGATTCCAAGGAGTTTTTACCGGACTTTGGCGATAGGAAGGGAAGAAACCAAACAACGCTCGTTGAAACTTTAATTGCGCCAATTCCACACCCTGATATTCTGGTAACAGGCGCAGGTAATCCTCAAACAGTGCTTCTAAACTCAAGCGGTTTGGTGCAGCATCCATGTAAGTAAATAAATATGTAGTTCTACCATCCTTTGCAGGAAAAGCTTCCCAGAAATATTGACATTGGTTCTGCATGGGTGTGAAAGATAATATCAAGTCCCCAGAGTCATTTTTCGGAAAACCTTGAGCGCAACTTCCCACCACTAAACACAGCGCATCGGGTTTTTTTCCCCCCCGTGCTTGACGGATGATGGGAGAAAAATGTCCCATTGCATCAAGGAGTAACCTAGCTTTACCAACACCATTTACCATCACCCCATCAGGATGGACTACCGCTTCTGTAAATGGCGTATTTTCCAACAATTTACCACCCGCAGCCAGAAAGCGTAATTTCAGGGTTTCCAGTAAATAAACTGGATCTACCCCGATATTGAGGACATCTTTGACCCAAACTTCTTCACCACCGAGAAAACTCACTCTTGCGGGGTTGTATTCCGTAGCGATCGCTTTGTCTAGTTCCTCTGGTGTCAGCAAGTTCAATTCCAGAAATACTTGCAATTCTTTGCGGGAAATGTTCCACTCCTGTTCCCTCCCCCGGAGAATACCCCTCTCCATCAACGCTACCCGCAAACCTTGCACCGCTAAAGCAGCACCGATTAAAATTCCCAAGGTACCACCGCAGATAACCACATCCCAGTCAACAGTACGCAAAGATTCTTGACTTTCCGTGATTACCCTTGGTATGGGTGCGGAGTTTTCCCGCAATGATGTCAGCATCCCATCCACGCGACGCAAACCACCCAAAACATCCCCTGGTAGTTGGCAGAGAATTTCTTCTGTAACAGACATAAGCGATAACATTCCCAATGCAACGAAAGACACGATATACCGGGTCTCTACATTAATGGTGACAGGTTCTGTAGGGTGGGCAAAGTTTTGGGTGGGCAGATTTGCTAATCTCAGATATGTGTAACAATAGATTAAGAATATTAGAGAGCTACAGCGCTCTGTCATCCAAAAATAATGAATCGCTCAAAGATAGTCGCCATCCTTACCGGCGCCATTTCCGTTATCCTAGCTGTTGCTTACCTGATTCTTGTGCAACTGCTTGACTTTCGTGGAGAAATGAAACCAGCACCCATCAGCCAGATTGAGCCAGCACCCGTTTTTATTGCTCAAGCATATCCCACTCATAATAAATTCTAATCTGTTTAGGGGTGGGATAAGCTCACCCCTTAACTTTGGGAATATAGATTTTACTGAATTTTATGTATGAAAAAAATCCAATATAGTAAAATCTAGTCTCAAACTCTGCTAAAATATCGCAGCCAAAAATCCCCTAAATTGTATCTAGCCAAATTAGCACATTTTTCCCAGCGGAAGTAGGGGCAAGGCATTGCCTTGCCCCTACCTACCCATTTGGATCATTAGAAAAGTGAATTAGTATCAACGTTGCATAGATAAAATCCGATGCGTATTATTTGGTAATCCAATGATGTCAATCTATTAAAATTTATTAGAGTAAACATCGCTTAATTGTTTAGGTTGTACGTTCCATTTTTAAACGTATAAGGTTACGCTATATCTAATAAGATTAAGCAAATATTAATTTAAGTAAACTGCATCCCCGGAACACTGGGGATCAAATGTCATTGCTTAACAAACCCCTAAGATTTGCTGTTGCTGCAACTTTTCGAGGATATCATTGATGTCTCATCTCCTCCTAGACACAGTTTGGCTAGTCCCACTCTACGCCTTGATAGGTGGGCTTCTGGCTGTGCCTTGGTCGCCAGGAATTATTCGCCGTAGTGGACCAAGACCAGCAGGTTACGTAAATGCCGTAATGACATTTGTAAGCTTCATGCATAGTGTCATTGCCCTCCCTGCCACGTGGAATCAGCCAGCAAAAGAAATATTAATTCCTTGGCTGAACACAGCAGGCTTGAACCTCACCATCGCCATCGAAATCTCTTCAGTTACTGTAGCGGCGATGGCAGTAATTGCTGGCTTAAACCTGCTATCACAAATTTATGCTGTCGGCTACATGGAGATGGACTGGGGTTGGGCACGCTTCTTCTCCCTGTTGGGATTTTTTGAAGCCGGTTTATGTGCCCTTGTCATTTGTAACTCCCTGTTCTTCAGCTATGTAATTCTAGAAATGCTGACGCTGGGAACCTACATGCTCGTAGGGCTGTGGTTTAGTCAGCCTTTAGTGGTAACAGGCGCCAGAGACGCTTTCTTAACCAAACGGGTAGGAGACTTATTCCTGCTGATGGGAGTTGTCGCTCTACTACCAGTAGCTGGAACTTGGAATTATACCGAACTAGCCCAATGGGCTGCGACTGCCCAAGTAGACCCCACAGTGATGGCATTAATTTGTCTGGGATTGATTGCCGGTCCGATGGGTAAATGCGCCCAGTTTCCCCTGCATTTGTGGCTGGATGAGGCGATGGAAGGACCAGTCCCCAGCACAATTTTGCGGAACTCGGTAGTTGTGGCAAGCGGTGCGTGGGTGTTAATTAAACTACAACCTGTCTTTGCCCTGTCCCCAGTAGCTTCGACAACAATGATAGCTGTAGGTGCCCTCACAGCCCTTGGTGCTTCCTTAATTGCTATTGCTCAAATTGACGCCAAGCGCTGTTTATCCTATTCCGTGAGTGCTTACATGGGTCTGGTGTTCATCGCCGTAGGTACCCAACAAGACGAAGCAGCGCTGTTGTTGGTACTCACCCATGCGATTGCAGCCGCACTATTGGTGATGTCCACTGGTACAGTTGTGTGGAATAGCATCACCCAAGACGTGAGACAATTAGGGGGACTGTGGTCACGGCGTCCGATATCAGGATTGGCATTTATTATCGGTAGTTTGGGGTTAATTGCTTTCCCCCCCCTGGGTAGTTTTTGGGCATTGTTGGAATTAGCAGATGGTCTGTGGGCTACCCATCCTTGGTTAGTGGGACTGTTGCTAGTAGTTAATGCTTTGACAGCATTTAGCTTAGTCAGGGAATTCGGTCTAATTTGGGGCGGTAAACCCAAGGAAATGAGCGAGCGATCGCCAGAAGTTCACTGGCCGATGATATTACCAATGGTAATTTTATTTGCCTTCGCTCTGCACCTACCCTTGGTGTTGCAAAGCTTATCTCTATTACCCAGTTGGGCAACTTTAAATAAAGACGTGGCACTACTACTGATTTGGTCGAGTATCTTCGGGTTGAGCGTCGGTGGGGTGATTTATCTCGGTGATTTTATTGCCAAACCTGTCAATTTCCCCATCAAACCTCTGCAAGATTTGCTGGCTTACGACTTTTACACTCCGAAAATCTATCGCACCAGCATTGTCTTTGCCGTTGACGTAATTTCCCAACTTGCGGACATAGTTGATCGCTTCGTGGTTGATGGCATCGTTAACCTAGTAGGATTGCTCTCTATCTTCGGCGGAGAAGGCTTGAAGTACAGCACCTCCGGACAAACCCAGTTTTACGCTTTCACTGTATTGCTGGGAGTCGGTCTATTAGGTATGTTCGTCACCTGGCCTTTCTGGGGTTCTCAATTCCTCAACTTGATGTTCTCTTCACTGTCCCAAATTCCTAGTCCGTAAGCATTGGTAATAGGGACTAGGGACTAGGGAAACTAATTGACAATGCCCTATGCCCTATGCCCCATGCTCTATGCCCCATTACCCATTCCCCCCATTCCATCTATGCTAAGTGTTTTAATCTGGGCGCCAATTATCGGTGCTGCGGCGATCGCCTTCCTACCGGGTGGTGCAAACCAACCCAACCGGGTTCGTCTAGCAGCGGCAACAGTTGCCTTTTTTACCCTGCTGTGGAATCTTTTCCTGCTCCTGAAGTTTGATATCAACAACCCAGGGATGCAGTTGACGGAATATCTTCCTTGGAATGAAACCCTGGGTTTGGGCTATCAGTTGGGTGCTGATGGTCTTTCAATGGTGATGTTGGTACTCAACAGCTTTCTCACCTGGATTGCAATTTACTGCAGCAGCCAGGATACAGAGCGTCCCCGCCTATTCTACTCCCTGATTTTGTTCATCAGCGGTGGGGTAGCAGGTGCCTTTGCAGCCCAGAATTTACTGCTGTTCTTCCTGTTCTACGAACTGGAGTTAATCCCCTTCTACCTGCTGATTTCTATCTGGGGAGGCGAAAAGCGCTCCTACGCTGCCATCAAGTTTCTAATTTATACCGCCGTTTCTGGGGCTTTAATTTTCGCCTGCTTCTTAGGTATGGTTTGGCTGAGTGAAGGTACTAACTTTGCTTACGACACCCTGACTACCCAAACCCTCTCTACAACCCTGCAACTTGTCCTCCTATCAGGAATCATCGTCGCCTTTGGTATCAAAATTCCCCTCATCCCCTTCCATACCTGGCTACCCGACGCTTATGTAGAAGCCTCCGCACCGATTGCCATTCTTCTCGGTGGTGTGCTTGCTAAGTTGGGCACCTATGGTATCTTGCGCTTCGGTATGCAACTGTTCCCAGAAGCTTGGGCAATTGTCGCCCCAACTTTAGCACTGTGGGGTGCCACTAGCGCTATGTATGGTGCCGTGACGGCGATCGCTCAAAAAGACATCAAGCGCATGGTAGCCTATAGTTCCATCGGTCACATGGGCTATATCTTGGTGGCAGCGGCTGCAGCAACTCCTCTAGCGCTAGTCGGTGGTGTTGCTCAAATGTTCAGCCACGGTATCATCTTAGCTATCCTCTTCCACTTGGTGGGTGTAGTGGAAAGTAAGGTGGGTACCCGCGAATTGGACAAACTCAACGGCTTAATGAGTCCTATCCGTGGTTTACCCCTAATCAGTGCCTTGCTAGTTTTAGGTGGTATGGCTAGTGCTGGTATTCCGGGAATGACTGGGTTTATCGCTGAATTTATCGTCTTCCAAGGCAGTTTTTCCGCCTTCCCCATCCCGACAATTTTGTGTATCATCGCTACAGGTTTAACCGCTGTTTACTTCGT
Organism: Nostocaceae cyanobacterium; assembly: GCA_035285345.1. Classification (GTDB taxonomy): domain Bacteria; phylum Cyanobacteriota; class Cyanobacteriia; order Cyanobacteriales; family Nostocaceae; genus JAYKJH01. The sequence goes on from JAYKJH010000216.1 coordinate 35,868, forward strand.
TATCCTCCTCAACCGCACCTGCTTTGGTAAACTCAACAACAGGTTGGCTTACTACCCGAAAGTTGTCTGGTCTGAGAAAATGCCAGCCCTGATTTTAACCGCTGTAATCATCTTCTTGGGTGTACAACCCACTTGGTTGGTGCGTTGGAGTGAAACCTCTACCACCGCAATGGTAGCTACTATTCCTAGCGGGGAAAAAATCGCTTCCACACCAGTAGCTATGAAGTAATTAAAGTTGGGTAATAGCCCCATTATCCATTACCCATGACCTATTCCCCATTCCCCATTCCCCGTTTATGGTACAAACTCCAGATAGACCAAAAACTAAATTACCCCCTTCCACCCATGAATTTGCCGAGGTAATTCATCGCCTGGAAGCTGGCGGTTCCATGTTACCAGATACGCCAGAAAACCTGATGCAAATCATCGGTTTATATAAAGCTTATGCCGTGCCAATGGATTTTTACTGGCGCGACTTGCTTTATATTGCTGAACAGGTATTTCTTGACCCTTTTCCCTTCTTTAAGTTCTTCATTTCTCAAGAGTATTTAGACCGAGAAAATCACTATGCTGGTGATAATGCCGATTTAAGAATTTGGCGGGGTATCGGTTCGGCTCACCCAGAACTTTTGGCATTTATCGAGAAGGGTGAAACTGGTAAAATGCCCAAGTTGTTGCATCACTTGCTTCACGATCGCATCAACATGGAGTTCGCGGAAGAATGTATGCGGTCAATGTTATGGCACCGCAAGATGTACTGTCCGGTGAACCAGTTCGACCCTTATCTCGACAGCGACGAATACAAGGCAAACGCTGACCGGGCAATTAAGGCATACTTTAAAGGCAACCCCGTGATGCTGGGACTTTATAAAATGTTCCCAGATATGTTCCTAGAACAGTGCCGCCAAATGTCTTACTACGCTAACCTAGGCTTGTTCTGGGAAGTCATGGCGCCGGTGTTCTTTGAAATGTCGGATATTTACGACGAAGGTGGATTTAAAGGTGTCCCCGATGCGATGGATTTCTTGGTGAATGGCATCTTTGCGATCGCCGGTCGTCCGATTTACCACCATGTATATATTCGTGGTGAATGCTACGAAATTATCCCTAAATCTAAGGGTTTCACCTGGCTGTACGAAGCGGCACTACCCTATGTAGAAGCGGTGTTTTATCGTACTTCGCCTTTCCGTGGTACTAAGTCTTACAACGCTCAAGCTGGTCAAATACCAGACGTGCAAAAAGACTTCCATTACGGCATTCTCTACGCTGACGTGTTTCCCGTAGGTACCGCTGGTATCCCACCGACACTGCTGATGCAAGATATGTTGCACTTCTTGCCTCCGTATTTAGTGGACTATTACCAGAAATACTGCCGTGGGGAAGAGGATATGTTGATTCAGTTGGGTATCAGTTTCCAACGGTCAATGTATAACGTTACCTCAGCGGTAATTCAGGCATTGCGGACAGCCTTGCTGTATCCTTTAGATGATCCTAATCCTAAGCACCTGCAAGCAAACCGGGAATTCTTTGAAGCTCAGTTAAGTCGCTTCACTCGTGAGGAATACGGTATGCGGGATGCAGCGCGTCTGTCGTACATTCAGAGTCAGGATTATAGGTAAGAAGGAAGAAGGGTTTGTAGTGAGGGCTAAAGCCCTCTTCGTGCTTACTACAAACCTCGCAAAAAATCAATCTTCCTTCTTCGCGTCTTCGCTTCTTCGTGGTTTATTCAATACATCTGTAGGTTGGGTTGAGGAACGAAACCCAACTCCACAAATCCTTGCTTTCGTTGGGTTTCACTCCGCTCAACCCAACCTACTAGCTGTTCAGATACCCGATTTCTTGAAGAAGTCAGGTATCTTGCTGTTTATGAAACCTGCCAGATATCCAAACCGCACCAAATACCTATGTGTACGTAAAAAGTGCTTTTCTCAACAAATCTTTACAAAAGGCTGAAACGTTTATATGTTACAGTCTACAAGTCTCTGCGCGAGAGAAGAGTATCTGTATACCGCTCCAAAATCAGACCCACCCTAATCAAACCACCTCCTAATTCATAATTAAAATAGTCATCCGCCATATTAATTACTTACCCTAGTTATCGGCGTTAATCGGCGTTCATCTGCGGTTAATTATTTTTACCCAAAATCTTAGGTTAGACGCGCTCCAATCCCTAATCCCTAATCCCTCTATTCTCCAAATATCGATTTGGATCTTGCGCTACCCAACCCAAATTAGAACTAGAACGCACTTCAAAATGTAAATGAGGTTCACGGGTACTCGGCTTACCAGTCATCCCCACAATACCTACCACATCCCCCTTTTTTATCGTGTCACTTACCTTGACATTTATACTTTGCAAGTGAGCGTAACGGGTTTGCATCCCCCCACTGTGATTAATTACAACTAAATTCCCATAACTATCTTGTTCACCAGCAAACGCCACGATACCATCCCCAATGGACTGCACTTGCGTACCCACTGGTGCTAATAAATCCACACCACCGTGAAAGAATACTTTACCCGTATCGGGATTTTTCTGCCAGCCATAACCTAAAGCTACAGATGCTTGCTCTGGTAAGGGATACCCAGCTAATTGCATATCTTGGTTAGGTGTACTGGGAGTATCACTGCTAGTATCAGTGGTTTCCGGTGTATCAGCAGCCGGAGGAGTCACGGGAGGAGAATTCGTCGCTCTAATACCTGTAGGGATAAACACGAAATGCGGGCTTTTTTGACAGCCATTCAATTCAAATAAAACATCAGCACGCACTTTGTAAGTAGCTGCTACCTGACGCCAAGTTCTACCAGGTGTCACTTCTACACGAAAACCATTAAAAGGAGGTATTAAAATTTCTCTACCCGTAGACAGACTACCATTCCCTAAACCCGGATTCATGGCGATAATAGATTCTGGCAATAGATTGTAACGCCCTGCAATGCTCGCCAAGGTGTCACCATCCGCCACCTTATGGCGAATTATCCGCGCCTGTACAGCCTCTGGACAAGCCTGTTCATCAGGATTTGCCAATACACTATCTACAGGGGAAATTACAAGCCCTAAAGAGCCTATTAGCGTTACCAGAAACATTAACCAGGGACGGGAAGTCATGAGCATCGAGTCAGCATTGAATCAATTTCCCATTTTAGTGGCGCAAGGGACAAGGGAAGGGGGACAAGGCAGACAAGGAAGAATCATTTATTTCTTTACTGCTATCTTGCACTTCTGAGCGGAACCTTGATTTCTCGTTCTTTCTCGTTCCCAGGTTGAACCTGGGAACGAGTTGTGGGAGGTTCTACCTCCTGTGGTGCAAGATATGAGTTTACCCATTACCAACGACTAATGACTAATGACTAATGGCTGATGACAAATACCTATCTTCCACAATTTACTAAAAAAAGCATCTATGCAGTTAACCCTTGGTTGACTAAACTTAAAAGTTAGCTTGAACCAAAAAAACTTCTGACTCACCCGGAGGGGAGTGATGAGATGAATTTTGGTCTGACAATACAAAGGATTGAACATTTTTTGTATTGTTAAACTGTGCGGAGGGGCATCTCGTGCAGTCTAAAGTGAGCTTCTGTTAATGTCCGACGGGATACCGGGAGTCGCACAGAAGCCTACACTGTAGGCTTGCGCGACTTGTGGGAGTATGTCACCATCTGCATTGCTGTTGTCAGAATCCCACGGCTGCAGCCGGGAGCTTAAAAAGAGCTTATCTGACCAGACTAAGACCATACACGGTCTACGTTAGAGGCAAGAGTTAAAGACCTACCAGGGGATACGTAGCTAGTCCCCTGCTCTAGAACCGAACAGTTAAACATCTGTACAAGGGTTAAGGAAATGCTGTTTGGATAGTTACCGACCTCTAACATTGCTCACGCTACGAATACGGTCTTAGCAAGGCGATTCCCGGCATACAGGGAAGTGGATAAGTACTATTCCTCTACTTATCCAACCCCGCAAGGGAGACGGCGATTTTCATCGCATGTGCCTTGCCCCCATACATGAATGTAGGGGCTTCTACAACGCGAGGACTTTGGTGAGGCGGACTAAGTATGAAATTAATTTGGAAGCAGCTAGCGTTTTCTTTGTCTTTATTAGCCATCGGCGGTGGTGCAGGCTTTATCTGTAGTCGCTATTTTTCAACACCACAAACTCCCCCATTTCAGCAATTAAGAAATGTGCCGGTAGATATACCAGCGCCTAATGTATTGCCTAATACAATTAGAAGTAACGGTGTGCCTACAGATAGCGATAATATTAACTTCATTGCCGCTGCTGTGCAAAAAGTCGGTCCGGCGGTAGTCCGAATCAATGCCACACGCAAAGTCTCTAATCCTATCCCAGATGCCTTGAACAATAATCCCCTATTTCGCCGCTTTTTTGGCGACGAGCAACCCATACCTCCAGACCGGATTGAACGGGGTACGGGTTCTGGGTTTATACTGGATAATGATGGAAAAATTATTACTAATGCTCACGTAGTAGCAGACACAGATACAGTCCAAGTAACCCTCAAGGATGGCAGGTCGTTTGACGGTAAAGTTGTGGGTGTAGACCAGATAACAGATGTGGCAGTAGTCAAAATCGATGCTAAGAACCTACCTACGGCTGCAATTGGCAATTCCCAAAACTTGATTCCCGGACAATGGGCGATCGCAATTGGTAATCCGCTAGGCTTAGATAATACAGTTACAGTCGGAATTATTAGCGCTACAGGTCGTTCTAGCGCTCAAGTGGGTGTTCCCGATAAACGTGTGAGCTTTATTCAAACTGATGCTGCTATTAACCCTGGTAACTCTGGCGGTCCGTTGTTAGATGCGGATGGTAAAGTAATTGGTATTAACACCGCTATTCGTGCTGATGCTCAGGGACTTGGTTTTGCTATTCCAATTGAAATCGCTGCTCGCATCGCTAATCAACTATTTACGAAAGGCAAAGTAGAACATCCCTTCCTGGGAATTCAAATGGTAGACCTGTCCCCAGCTAAAAAACAGGAGCTTAATCAAGAAACTAACCTGAAAATTAGCAAAGACTCTGGTATCTTGGTTGTGCGTGTCCTAGAGGATTCTCCCGCAGCTAAAGGGGGAATGCGTTCTGGAGATTTGATTCAAAAAGTCAACCGCAAACCCGTAAAATCTGCTGCTGAGGTACAGAGACACGTAGAAATCAGCACCGTGGGAGGAGTACTGGAAATCCAAGTTAACCGCAACGGTCAAATTCAAACCTTAAAAGTCCAACCAGGAGCATTTCCCAAGGATTAGTCACAAGTCATTAGTCACTGGTCATTAGTAATTAATTCTTTCGCCTTGACTAATGACTAATCACTAATGACTATTAACTAACTGTTGACTACATTATCTAAGTGCATTCGCTGTTCCATCTGTCTCAAGAAATAGCCTGTCATCATTGCTGAGGCTAACAGACCCGCTAAATTATCTCGGTCTGTGGTAATTTGCACGTTAAAATTTTCCGAGGGTAGCATCCCGACTAGCCCTTGCACATTTTGAGTTATGATTTCTTTAATTTCAGGACTGACGGACTTAGCAACTTGAGCTAAAACATCAGGAGACTGATGCTGCAGATATTTTAGCAGCTGGTTGGGGTCAAGCTCTTCATTGTCATGCAGAAAGTCAGGATGAAATACCATTGGCACTGTTTGTTAGCTGGTTTGCTGATCTCTAATCTAAACCATCCTGCTATGGTACAACCTCCCAAAAAAGACGGAAGCGACCAAAAGCATGTAAAGTTTATAGATATTTTTTATTCCAGCAGAGATTTATTATATATACTTAATAATTTTATTTATTGCCCTATAATATCATGACTGAAGCGTGAAATAAAAAGTTGCGCCTCCTTGGACTACTGCTTCTGCCCAGATTTTACCTCCATGACGGTGAATAATCCGTTGTACTGTTGCTAATCCAATACCAGTACCGGGAAATTCGGTCGCTGAGTGCAAGCGCTGAAAAGCACCGAAAAGCTTATTAGCATAAGTCATGTCAAAGCCTGCACCGTTGTCACGGACAAAGTAAATAAATTTATCATCCTCTTGCTGGATGACATTAAATTCAATCCGCGCATGTATCACATTAGATGTGAATTTCCAAGCATTATTCAGTAGATTTTCTAGTGCTACCTGTAGTAGTCTCTCATCTCCACGAGAAATTAATTCTGGGGGTATTACCCACTCCAATTGTCGTTCTGGTTGTGTTTCTTGGAGTCTCTCAGCAATATTCAGTGCCAAAGTAGTTAAATTAACTTCTTTGTAGTGCATCTCGCTACGTGTGACCCGCGACAATGTTAGCAAGTCATCAATCAATTCTCCCATCCGCTGAGTCCCAGTCCGGATGCGTTGTAGGTAGTGTTTACCTTTGTCATCCAGCTGGTCGGTGTAGCGTTCTAAGATGATTTCACTAAAGCCATCTATTGCTCGCAATGGTGAGCGCAGGTCGTGGGAAACTGAATAGGAAAATGCTTCTAGTTCTTGGTTAGCAGCTTGGAGTTCAGCCGTCCGTTCCATAACCCGACGCTCTAAGTTTTGATTGAGTTGATAGATTTCTTGTTCTGTACGTCGGCGATCGCTTATGTCAGAGAAGGCAAGAATCGCATAAATAATCTTACCCTGATGGTTGTAAATTGGTGTAGAGCGCACCTCTAAGGGAATCATCTCGCCATCACGATAAATCAACATATCATCAATCGTCACAATTTCACCCCTCAGTGACCGTACCACTGGCAACTCTGCAGTGGGGTAAGGCTGATTGCCGCGATATACTTGGTAAACTACTACTAATTCTTCCGTAGTAGCTTCTGGGATGGTGTCTTTACCCAATAACTGCAAAGCCATCTGATTCGCATAGAAAGTTCTGCCATCTAATTGATGGACTGTTATCCCTACTGGTAGTGCTTCTAAAAATTGTTGCAGTCGGTGTTCGTTATCGGATAATGCCGTATTTAATTCTTCTAATTTGCTAAAAGAATCTTGCAATTGCACTGCCATTTTGTGGAAAGATTTTGCCAGTTCCCCAACTTCATCTGACCTGGACAATGCTACAGTTTTATCCCATTTTCCTTGCGCGATAAACTTAGCACTATTGTTTAAACTGTGAATTGGTTTGGTAATCCAACGTGCAGTAACAATTCCTACACAAATAGCGACAATTAAAGCGACAATACACAGAATAATTGTTGTGCGAGTATTGGCATTAATTTGCTGCATAAAGTCCGATTCTGGAACTACAACAACAATCAGCCAGTCAATACCACGACCATCATTAAAAGGTAATACCTGGGCAAACTGTCGTTGGTTATTGGCAAATAAGTCTAATTGTTTTGTAGTAGTAATTCTTCGTAAATCGCCCCGATATTGAGTTAAATACTTAGCTGTAGATTGAATAAATGGGTTGCTACTTGCAGTTGCGGGAATGCGCTGCGGCTGGTTTTTTTGATTGAGGGTAAATGGCTGAACCTCATCTGAGGTAGCAACTAAAAGTCCGGAACGTTCGATAATAAAACTATGACCTGATTTACTAATTTTTAATTGCCGCAGATAATCACTAATTCTGGAGAGTTTTAAAGGCGTATCTAGGACTCCCAAGGGATTTTCTTTCTGGTCATAAACTGGCTGGACAGCATCAATAGCTATTTCCGCTTGGTTAAACCAATTATAAATTTCACTCCACGTTGCTTGACGCTTTTGCATAGCGCTTTTGTACCAAGGGCGTGTCCTGGGGTCATAAAAAGGGGTAATCTGGAGAAGCTTTCCCCGTTTTCCTTGGTTGTTGACAGCGTAGGTACGGTACATAGGCTGTTTGGCATCTGCGACTACTTCAACTTGTAGGCTACCATTTGCCATGCGTTCAATGCCGATATACTCTCCTTGTTCATTACCCCAGGCTGTGTATGGTACTAACTCAAAAGCCCGCATTTGTTTGATTAAGAAGCTCTCAATTCCAGGTAAATCGGAGGCTGTTAATAAACCTTGTTCAATGACATTGGCATTTGTCTGGTTTAGCTGATGAGCCATTCGCAAATAAATTTCTAGCCGCAGATAGATGCGCGAACTGATTTGAGTTTGTAGTTGAGTGCTTAGTTCTTTTACTGTCTTTTGTCCGTTGAGCCAAGAGAAATATCCCACCAGTCCCACCGTCGTGACAATTTGGAGGACAAATGGGACTATGAGAATAGTTTGTAGTGGGACTTTACCAACAAATTTGCCCACTGAGTGTTTGACGAATGGCATGAAAACTCCGGGTATGGTTTAAACCTCTTGACCCTTAGAGCTTAACAACGGCTGCGGTAGCTGCTCGATCTGGAAATATTGATGAAATTTCGCTGTTACTTGTAGCGCATAGGAACGGGAATCTGTGTGGCGTTTTTTCTGGACAAAGCCTAATTCTACCAGTTCTTGGACGTGTTGATAGGCTCCGGAACCCCGCAGGTTAATTAAATCAATCTGGAGCATGGGGTTGTGGAGAGCGATCGCTGCTAAGGTCCGCAACACAGCCACTCCTAATTCTACGGGCACCAAAGTTTGCACTAAGTCCTGAAAATCAGACCGTAATTGCAGACTATAACCAGCATCTGTTTCGACAACTTCTAGAGCGCTATCGCGGTGTGCGTAGTCGTCCATGAGTTCAATCAGTCCTTCCTCTACCGTGACGCGATCGCACTTGGCATACTCAGCAATCTCAGGAATTGACAGCGGTTGTCCCTTCAAATAGAGAATTGCTTCAATCTGGGAAGCTAATCGATTCATCGCTTGTTAATCATTAGTCATTGGTCATTAGTCATTAGTCATTAGACTTCTTGCAAAAATCAAGTTTGTATCGGCGTTCAACGCGCGGAGCGTAAGCTACGCTAACGGCGTTTATCTGCGGTTAATTATTCATTTTTCCGACTTTTGCTCATAGTGCATAAACCTATTTTTTGTCTTCTACCCCACCCCTGACCTACTGTTGAGGATAAACTCGGCAATGGCTAAATCTACGGGGGTTGTCACTTTTAAGTTGGTTTCTTCGCCTTCGACAATTCGTACTTCGTAGCCGCATTTCTCAAATAATGCCGCATCGTCGGTGACTTCCCAACCCTGACGACGCCCTTCGTCATGGCATTGTTTCAATAATTTTACATCAAATCCTTGGGGTGTCTGTGCTGCCCAGAGATTACTGCGGTCGGGTGTTCCTTGAATCACACCAACTTCATTAACCACTTTGATGGTGTCTTTGACGGGGATAGCGGCGATTAATCCGGGACAGTGAAAAATTGCTTCAGCGCACCTGTCAAGCAATTCTGGTGTGGCAAGACAACGGGCACCATCGTGAATTAACACTTGTTTTGCGGCATCTGGCAGCCCCTGCAAGCCATTGTAAACTGACTCTTGGCGTGTTTCTCCACCGACGATAAATTCCACCGGCTTAGTCAGCTTCAGGTCGGCGACAATCGCTTTCAAGTCTTGCCAATCTGTTGGTTGGGAAATAATCCCAATCCAAGTAATATGGAGTGAAGCTTCGGCTGCTTTCAGTGTCCAGGTAATTATCGGTTGCGATCGCAATGTCAACAGCAATTTATTGCGATCGCTACCCATTCTCCGCCCCATTCCGGCTGCTGGAATTAGTAAATACACAGTCTTCCTCCCCATTAGCCATTAGCCATTACCTATTCCCCATTCCCCCAACCCTATCTTCCCCTAAAATAAGTACCGAGTTAGCCTAAAACAATTTAAAACAATATATGCGCGTAGTAGCCCTTGTCCCTGGTGGAATTGGCGACCAAATTCTGTTTTTCCCCACACTTGACGACCTGAAGCGTCAATATCCTGACGCTCAGATAGATGTGATTGTGGAACCCCGATCCAAGGGAGCTTACCGGGTGTGCAAGTCAGTGCATGATGTGCTGGCTTTTGACTACAAAGACCGCAATAGTCTGGCAGATTTCGGCAACCTCTTGGGGATGATTCGCGAACGGGAGTATGATGTCGCCATTGCTTTGGGGCAAAGTTGGTTAGTTGGTCTCCTGCTTTGGTTAACTGGTATACCCAAAAGGGTGGGCTATAAGGCGGGAGGTACGTCTTTTCTTACCAACCCTGTGCCTTTGAACAAACAACAGTATGCGGCTGCTATGTATCATGATTTGTTACAAGGGTTGGATATTACATCCCCTTGCCCAGATTTGGCAATCAATGTCCCCAAATCGGATATTGATTGGGCAGATAAGGAACAAAAACGGTTGGGGATTAGCGATACAGGCTACATTCTCATCCACGGTGGTTCCAGTAAAATGGCTCTGGCTAAAGGTATCAATAAAATCTACCCCGTGGAAAGTTGGGTCTCAATTATCCAAGCATTTCAGCAACAGCAGCCGGAAATGCCGATAGTTGTTGTGCGTGGACCGGAAGATCAGGAACTGGTACAAAAAATCATCCAGTCTTGCCCCCAAATCAAGGTGACTTCCCCTGATGATATTGGTAAGTTGGCAGCTATGATTGCTGGGGCAAATTTAATGCTGTGTACCGATAGCGCCCCCATGCACTTATCTGTAGCGGTACAAACCTATACCATTGCTTTGTTTGGTCCGACGGAACCAGGCAAACTTCTGCCCCAGAGCGATCGCTATGTTGCCATCAAGTCAACCACTGGCAATATGGCTGATATCCCGGTTAAAGATGTGTTGGAGAAAATTTTCGGTGGCTAGAAGGGCAGTTTTTCTCGACCGCGATGGTGTGTTGAATATCGAAGCTGGATACATTCACCGGGTAGAAGATTTAAATTTGATACCTGGTGCAGCCCAAGCAGTGCGGCTGTTAAATGACCGGGGAATTTTTTGCTGTCTGGCTTCTAACCAAGCAGGTCCAGCGCGGGGTTACTATCCAGACAGCCATGTCCAAGCCTTACACGAGCGGCTATGTAACCTGCTCGATGCAGAGGCTGGAGCCAAGTTAGATGCGCTCTACTACTGTCCCTACCTCAGTCCCCCTTCTGGGGGTATTGACCTGGAGTACAGCCGGTGGTCTACTTGGCGCAAGCCCAATACAGGTATGTTTGTTGCAGCCGCTTGGGACAATGATTTAGATTTGACACGCAGTTTTATGGTGGGGGATAAGGCTACGGATGTGGATATGGCACACAATGCCGGTTGTGTGGGAATCTTGGTACAAACTGGTTACGGTGAGCGGGTGCTGAAGGGTGATTATCAGCACCACACCAAGCCGGATTTTGTAGCTGCTGATTTGTTAGCGGCTGTTAATTGGATTTTGCACCAAATTGAGCAGGAAATCTAACCGCCAAGATGCCAAGGTCGCCAAGGAGTAGAATCAGCATTTAAGTGGTGTTTGATTGAGGAGTGTGTGTGATGTTGTCAGTAGTTATTGGGGCGTTAATTTTTGTTAGTTATGGTCTAGGAATATCACAAGTAGCGCAGGCTCAGGAGGTTAACTGCGATAATCCCAGCAGTACTTACGAGATTAATGAATGTGCAGGTCGAGCCTATAAGTCAGCAGACAGCAAGTTAAATGAAGTTTATCGACAACTCCGTTCGCTCGTCAAAGGAGCGGAGCGTCAAGAACTGATCAACGCGCAACAATCATGGATTGGTTTTCGCGATAAAAATTGCGATTTTGCTACCTACCGTTCACGGGGTGGTACTGGATATAACGGTTTCTTGAGTGAGTGTCTGACGCGGGTCACTGACCAACGAACAACAGAATTGCAGCAGTATATCCAAGACATCGAAAGTCAGTAATTTTTGGGGTATGGTGCGTTCGCTATTTGAGCGCACCTTTTTGTTTTCTCGTTACTGATACCTAGCAAATGATTTCTCACCACCCCCCCAACAACTCAAACAACCCATCATCCAACTCATACCCCAATAATTTACCCATCGCCTTCAACCGCGATGAACTCTTGATTCCCTGCGCTGTTAACCATGCGTGCAAAATAAAGATTTTGTGCATTAAAAATATCTCTAAGGCTTCGGTATTATACTGTACACCATCTTGGCTGCTAAATTGATGCGGCACTAGCATAGCAGCATAACGAGCAAATTCTCCGGCTTTCCAGTCGAGAAGAAATGGCAACCAAGGATACACAGCATCAAGACGGATAAACCACAGGCGAATTTCTGGAACTTCTGACAACTCCCGTGGGTCTCCTTGTTCGAGGGGATAGGTAATTTGAAAGCGCAACTGCTGTTCTGATGATGCGATCGCTCCCTCCACCAGAAGGTTATCAATCACAGTTTGCGCTCTGGATATATCCAAAGCGTTAATTTGCTCAAAATTAATTGCGATCGTGATGGTCATCGAAGCATCTACAAGGCGACATTTTCCATCATCTTACAAATGGGGACTAGGGAATAGCTAATGGTAATGGGTAGCAGTTTCTTCCTTGTACCCCTTTTGCCCTTATTCCCTTATTCCCTGTTCCCGATTATCTATTACCCCAACTCCATTAGTGACAGCCCTAGACGTTTAGCGTCAATCTAAGCTAAAGTGGATATGAGTTTACTTTATCACTAGGGTGTAGACCTAGCACTATAGCTAGCTACCTTCGACCAATGCTTATTATTTTTGTGAATAATACTTAATAAAGTACGTCTTGAGGGTGATGACAATTACTCTGTTGTCAAAAACTCAGCCAGATTCCGTGTTTCTGGTTTAATTACCATAATAAACAACAAATAACAAGATGGGTAAATAACCCAAAACGTTAACAAATTTAAATATGCAAAACAAAACTGTAACTACAAAACCGATTCGTTCTCTGGAAGATGCGCTAGAGCGCTGTCAAGCACTGGGAATGCGCGTTAGTCGTCAGCGTCGTTTTATCCTGGAGTTGCTGTGGCACGCACAAGAGCATCTTTCTGCCAGAGAAATTTATGACCGCTTGAACCAGCAAGGTAAAGAGATTGGTCATACCTCTGTGTATCAAAATTTAGAAGCTTTATCCAGCCAGGGAATCATTGAATGTATTGAACATTGCGACGGTCGTCTATACGGCAATATCAGTGATTCCCACAGCCATGTTAACTGTCTGGATACCAATCAAATTTTGGATGTCCATGTGGAACTACCAGAGGAGTTAATCCGCACAATTGAGGAACAAACAGGTGTGCGGATTACTGACTACAGTATTAACTTTTACGGCTACCGCAGCCCACATGGTTAATAGCGATTTAAATGGCAGCTTGAATATCGGATTAAATTGGAGAAGTGGACAACGATGGCTTCAGCCTCGTTCGGAACAACTTCTTAGAATCTCCTCGGCTAACATCAGCTTCGGTGTTTGCGGAAATATAGCGCAGCCTCATAAGAATTGCTATTCAGGATGAAGACGAATATTCCTCTATCAGAAAAGGCGTTAATTATAATTGAACACCTTTAAGGTTTCAAGTAGCTGTTCCGAAAGGTAAAGTTATGTAAAAATAACGAGCATTTTGATAGTGAAAAAAAGCCCCAAAAGTCCTCAAAAACCGCCATTTGTATTATATGTAGTGTATTAACCGAAACGGTTTTTGGTTGTTTGATGGGTTGTTTTTGAAATTTGTCAAACGCCGCCGAGAGCATGAAAAAAGTATACTACAGTGTCAAAGCCTTGTAAATACGTAAATAAATAAAAAATATTCTCAATAAGCTGACAAATGTAAATGTAAGATTGCGAAAAGTGTAGATTAATGAATACAAAAATTCAAATAAAAATTGGTTTTGCATTAAGGAAAATTATGAATTGTGTGATAGAGGAGCGATCGCGATCGTATTTCCATCAGCTACCATCATCTATTCAAGTTAGCGAGTATTGATAGTTAATATTGAGAATATTTGCAATTAGCGTCCAAAAAATCCCCAACGTAAATTAACTAGCAACTTGGGTTATTAAGAATTGAGGTTTGCTGGAGAGACAGTGGTATCTTCACTGTTATCTACATATATATTTGTGGGTAAATCTAGCTCACCCTCAACACTTTCAATTCCCCTAGCGGTAGAGTAGCTGTGGCGTGAAATAGTAGTGGGTTGGGTACTGGAAATATCTTGGCTGGTATGAGATTGAGTCGCAAGTGCAATTCTTAAGGATTGAAACTCCTCAACAGAGAACAAAGCACCATTCATCTGGGCAATTTCTTTATCAGCATCATTAATGATAGCTCGTGCTAAACAAGCGTTGGTCAAAGTCACCAAGTTAAGATTGACTCCTAATAAGTTAGCTCCTGTGAGATTTGCTCCCAACAAGTTGGCGCCAATCAAATTAGCACCAGTGAGATTTGCTCCAGAAAGATTGGCACCTGCTAAATTAGCCCCCGTCAGGTTTGCACCTGCTAAATTAGCCCCCGTTAATTCCGCTGCTGATAAATTTGTTTGTACAAGATTGGCGTCTGCGAGCATTACTTGTGGCAAACTAGCTCTAGATAAATTCAGGTTAATTAAAGCTGTAGAACGCATTCGGTCTACAAAGGCGGTAGATGAGATGAGCGTGGTTCTAGCAATTAGTGCTAGTAAAGCTTCGGGATAGAATTCAGTTAACCGAGCGGGATTCCCACAAGGTAAGAAAGAAACTCTTGCTTCACGATGACAAGCACATAATAATAAAAATACATTTAGTCCTACCAAGGCATCAATTTGCAAGGTATTTAGCGGATTGTCTAGGGACTGAAAATGAACTCTCGCATCGTGTACTATCCCCTCATCTAACCAACGTCCACGACAATAGGCTCTCCAAAAAGGCTCTAAGCGTTGAAACAAGACAGTAAAAGAAAAATCTTCGGGATTACGCTTTTGTTCTCGTCGTAACCTTTCAATAACTAGTTCTTCAATTTTTGGTGTGAGGATGCCATAACCAAGTAGTTTGTAGAGATGTTCAGCAACTAACTTTGGAGACTCAAGGGTAAAGGTAAGTTCACCATAAGCATCTAGCAAGCGTTGCGTCAGGAATTTGAGTTGGGTAGCAAGACTTTCAGCACAAAGATATTCTGCCAATTTTAAGTGCGAAAATTCTATTCTCAGTCCTGAGTGGGAAGCAAATGTTGACCAATTTCCTCCATGTCCCCTCGGCGGCTGTTGTGTGCGAAAATAAAAGGCTGGTAAGCTGTTGTGATTTAAGTTTTCTGGCAAGGGGATGGATTGACGACCGCTATGTAAAATTTGCAAAGCCACCTGTTGCATTTGCAAGAGCAAATTTTGAGGATGCCGTCCTTGTAAGAGATTAGCGATCGCTTCTTGGGTACGATGAATGTGAGCCGAACCGTCTTTAAATAATAATGTTTTCGTACCGCCAGTCCGAGGATAACCCAACAGCCATCGACTGATACTGTAGTAAATTTCATACTCGACCGATTCTGGTTGGACATCGGCTAATTGCAATATCTCTTCATCCAGTAGCCCATCACGATGTAATATCGCTAGTAAATAGAGCATTAGCGGTTCTCTGACACAGGTTGAGAGTTCCACTAGGGGTGATTTGGCGGAAAATACACCGGCTGTTTTTAAGAACGTAAACAAGTTGTGAGCGATCGCTAAGGATTGCACTTTAGTCCACTGCTGGAACCAAAGTTTAATCTCCTCTTGTCCTAGGGGTTGAATGGTAACTTGGCGAAACTTGTTGGGAATTTCTGGAGCAATTTCCCGCCATGTTTGGTTACTACTAGTCAGGAATATTTTATGTCGTCGCTGACCCAGATCATTAATAGACTGCCAATGAAACCGCAGCAATTGCTGGATAAAAATCCCTTTACCGGCTTTACCTTGGGGATAGGGAGGCAGTTCATCCAAACCATCCAAAATTAATATACAAGGAGGATGGTCTATCTCCAGCCAGTCAGAAAAACTGCTTTGAAAATGAGTTTGAAAGGCAGAATCTAAAGTTTCTTCTAACGTTTTGCCGTAAGTTATATCTTTCAAGGTAATTAAAATTGGCATCCAGGATGGATAAACTTCCTGGGCAATTTTTGCTGCCCAAATTTGACAGAAACTGGTTTTGCCGTAACCTGCATCTGCTGTAATTATGGTAATGGTTTCTAAATCTGTTAATTGCTCCGTTGCCCATGTCATTAAATCTACAGCGGGCGGAGTTTTTTGACTACCAGCCGCATTACTTTGTGGTACAGCTAGAGCCTTAAGAGGGATATAAATATCCCGGAGGCTAAAGAATTCGTAGAATAAAGGCTCGCTCAGAGAAGTTATTAAGCTTGCTCGGTAATTTTCCCGGTATAAATCACACTTGTCTGTAATTGTGGGTTTTTGCACCTCGGCTGGCTCTGGTGTCAGGGTATCGTGATTAACTAAGCCACTAGGTAAAGAATTACCTAAGTTGACAAATTTTTGTAATTGAGCTAACTGTGGGGCGTTGTCAGCTACTACCATGAGTAAGTGTCCCTCAAGGGCATGTCCTAAGCGTTGGACGAGATGTTTTGCTTGCGCTTCTTCCGCACCATTAGCGACTAACCAAGCTACACAGGCGTTGTTAATTTGTTGCACGAGAAAGGAGTCTGTCACTACCGATAGCGCTTGTTCGGCTTGGGTATCGCTGAGCTTAATCGGACGTAAAGTTTTCAGCAATCCTTGCAGATGCGTATCTTCAAGGGTAAATTTCCCAACTTTACCCAAGTCGATTTGTAATGGCGCCATAATCATCGCTCTGTCTAACCAGGGTCTTTGCAGGCGAAACTCTTGCTCTAATACTTGGTGCAATGATTGTAGATAGGCTATTTGAATCGCCAACCAAGTACCTTCGTTACGCTTGAGGGGCTTTTTGTTACTTAAGCTCCGCAACAGGCTTTCTGTCACCTGAGCAATAATCTCTAGTTCTTGCCAAACGATTCCTAAAGGTAATTCTAAGACTTCTGCTAAAGTACATATGTCTAGCGGCATTAGGCTTTTGACTTCCATATCTTGGACAATCCGGAAACTCAGCCCGGCAATTTGTCCCTTGGGAAAGCCATTGAGCTTTGCTAATTCAATATTGTGTTCTGTCAGCCACCGCCGAATATTAAGAATCATTTGCTCAGAAAAAATTGCTGTTTATACCAAACTCTTAGCTGTGTATTTTTGGCTCAAAGATAACAGTCCTGCTGTGCTGTTACTAAAATGCCCCTGGTAATCTGGGATTCATGGACAATCAAAACTAACCGCTTGTCAAAAACTCCTCCCTCTTCAACAATGGATGTACTTTGGTACTAAAAACCGTGACAATGAAAATATTGACCTAGGTCGCCAATATATTTTCTGCCTGGACTTATGGCTGGATTTCTGGCTGTATGACCACAGCATATTTGTTTTTGAGGTGACATGAGCGATTTTCTAGTTAATATAGTGTTACTTGATGCCGATCCTATATTCCGGATCGGATTGCGTACATCCACAACCGAATTTCCCCAAATAAAAGTTGTAGCAGAGGTAGAAACTGCCGCCAGAAGTTGGCAGGTTTTGGCGGAACTAACTACTACAGACCCTTGGGGCGTAAATTTAGTGGTTTTAGAACTAGGCTTAGACTTGTCCCAGTCTAGTTATCAATCAGGTTTACAGCTTTGTCGCCAACTCAAAAGTCAGTATCCCGATTTACCACTGTTTTTACTCACTAGTGTCCGTGAACCTACTATCTTAGCAATGGCAAAGGCGACTGGTGTGAATGGCTATTGTCCCAAGGGTATTGCTGTGTCTGAGTTAGTCGTTGCTCTCCAACAAGTAGCTGCGGGTGGTTCCTATTGGTTTGGAAAACCAGAAATATCAGCAGGCTCTAGTGGTTACTCTGGAGGCTTTTTTCCTAGTATTTGGCTTCGCACACGCTTGTCGGGAATTAGCTACATCGATGTTAATTTGCAAGCAGTCACGGCACAATTACAAGTGCCTGGAGTACCGCTACTTGAGCGGGCTGTTTTAGCAGGTAAACGTCGGGAATTGTTAGCAGCTCGTTGGTTGCTGTCGGGTCTATCATCATCATCAGCCACCCCGGAACCCCAAGCACAGTTCAATGTCAATGCTTTACCATCAACAAACCTACCCGTGGTACAACCAATCGCTAGCATCACTGCCAATAACCTGCAATCTGCCTTATTTGCATCGACGGCTAGCAAACTGCAATTTAGCTTGCAAAACCTGACGGATATCCCCCTGGAAATTGATATATTTCGAGAAGATAAAAAACGCGGACTACTGCAACTAATTTTAGAAAAATTTGCCCATTTACTAGATACTTTGAAGTCGGCAGACGTAGAAGATTATCAAATTGCCGATAAAGCTAATATAATTATATCAGATTTGTGGCAAGCAGTTATTACAGATTATTTCGGCAAATATTCGACCCTGAAAATCTCTAGTCTTGAACTAGAGATTGTTGATTTTTTACTGCAAGATACGGAAGTTGTGCAAGCAGCAATTTTATTTAAAATTCCTTTAGTAGCTGATTTATTATCTTATCTGCTATTTGAAACTAATTTAACCATTGATAATATATCTTATCCAGCCGCTAGTCTAGAGGCAAGGGAACGGGCAGAAATACTGCTACAAAATTTGTTAATTCACGTAGCTAATGGGGTAGTACAACCGCTGCTGAATAGATTGGCAGATGTAGAAGTAATTAAACAAAGTTTTTATGACCAGAGATTGATTTCTACACGAGAAATTGAGCGGTTTAGAAATAGTTTATCATGGAAATATCGCTGGCGAGATACTGTCACGGAAGCCCAGGCGATGTTTGAAAGCCGCTATAATTTATTTGTTTTAGTCCCCCGTGGAATTGCTCAAACTGCGATTTATGCTCCTCGTAGTGGCGAGCTAGCGCAATTATCTGGTATTCCTTTAGTGGTTACTATTGCTCTAGAATTTAGGGATGCGATCGCCCCTCGAATTAGAGCGGTAGTATCCTTTATTGGCAATGGTGTGGTGTACGTTTTGACTCAAGTAGTTGGTCGAGCAATTGGCTTAATTGGTCGCGGGATTTTACAAGGTCTGGGTAGTTCTTGGACAGAAACTAAGAATCGCAAGTTTTGATATTTTTACCGAATTTTAGGCAATTAAAATTGCCGTTGATGCTAGATGTCATGACTCATGAGTATGTGAATTACTGAGTCATCCACATACTCATGAGTCAGGAAATTAGTGAATTGGACAATGATTCAGATTTCAATCATGCACCTTGATGACTGCTGAACAGCACTACCTTGGGTAAAGGCACAGATTGATCTAGTTCTAGCTTGGAGTCGAATTTTTCTGCTTGGGTTTTCTCCCACTCCCTGACTTTTGCACTTGCTTTATCGAATAGCCGTTGATAGTTCCCAATTCTGACTTTGAAGGATGTCTCTTGGTTAAGCAAGCTCCATAAAGGTTTATAGTCATCGTAGGTCTTTAAGTAAGCTGCTTCAGTTTTGGGGGCAACTGCATCGGTGCCAAACAAGAAGCGATCGGGATAACGATTCATTAAATCTGCCCAAGCTTTGGTGATTTGTGGGGATTTCACCACATATTTTGCCACCTCATCCCAGGAAATATCAAAGGTTACATGACTCATCTGTGGGTCTTTCAGGATCTCTTCTAGCAGCTGCAGATGATTCTCGCGAGGTCCAACGACTCGTCCCAATCCCGTATGTGCCCAGATAATCGAGGTTTTTGGATGATTTTTAAATAACTTTTTCAACTCATCAAAATAGGCGGGTTGCTCTCCAGCAGCCGGACGAATACTATCAATATCGCAATGAATCAGGGTTACTAAACCAATATCACCTGCCAAGGTAAACACCCGATCAAGCGCAGGATTGGTTAAGCTGGCAGTATGTCCACTAACTTTGTAGCTGACAAACTCCTTGTGAATGGTGAATTCACCAATCCCGGAAAACACACCAGGATACATCTTGAGGACACGGATGATGTGAGCCGGAGCATACATATCCGTAGGATTAAATCCCGTAATCATTGGATCAAAATGCCTTTGCTGCTCTGGTGATAATTTCAGGTATTCCTGGGCAATCATTGCATCCACCAAGGAATAGTAGTAAAGTTCAGTATCAGATAGTAGGTAGTAGTCTGGCGCACGTTCGCCATCCACAAAGTAGTCCCACTTTTGTTGTAGGGGGATACCAAATACCGCAACTCTATCCACCTTATTCCCCATGAGCTTGAGGAATTCTGGGAGTTTGATCCCTTTTTGGATATAATTGGTCAGGTGAAAGTGGACATCGTTAAAAAGAGTTGGTTTGTCCGTGGGGCTAGGGCGTTGTTGACCGATTACTGAATAGGAACCTACTATGACCAGTACAATTGAAATTATCAAGGCAAACAAAAACACCCTGGCTCTTCTCAAATAGAGCATTAGACTAACTCCCCATACAAATAGCTGGTAATGCTGAACTGAATGCAGCGAATTATTTGTAGCTGCCAATAGGATAATATTTTATATTAGGATTATCCCGTGATTTTTTAATATAAACTTAAGTCGTAACAGTCAGATTGGCATCACGCCAAACAGCAAAGTAAGTGATATTTTGATTCAGCGTAATGTTCCAAAGGATTGGCATTATAGCAATCCTTTCAGGAGTTATATCAATTGGAGATAAAGCTGCATAGAATCAAGCTTTATCTTAAATTTGTGTCAGATATGATCTATCTTCCCATGAGGCGATCGCCTGATTCAGGTAACTTTACATTTCTTTAAATACCGCCTCGAAAATGTCAGAGCCAAAATTGAATGACAACTCATAAATCAGCAATTTTTCTATCATAAATTCCAGTCTCGACGCAATAAGAAAAACCCTTCCAAAAATTCTTTTTGCTGATGGTTATTATTAAGCATTTCTTGTTGCCAATTTGCCGTTGTTTTGGCAATAATTTCACTAAATGTAGGATAAATAGGTACTAAATTTGCTAGAGATTTGACTTTAATTTTTTCAGCTATTGCTAAAGAAAATATATTAATTAATTCACCAGATGCTGCTCCGAGAATAGCAGCACCTAAAATCTCTCCACTGCGGAGAGTAATAAGTTTACATATACC
>JAYKJH010000217.1:0-20823 GCA_035285345.1 Nostocaceae cyanobacterium
AGCAATACCAGCAACTTCAACCTGACTCTCAACGGATTGAGTGCCGATGCAGATGTCCATCTGCTCGATAATGCTGGGACATTAATTCAGAGTTCAGCAGCCGGTGGTACAACAGCAGAAGCTATTAGCCGCCAATTGGCATCTGGGACTTACTACATTCGAGTGTTCCCCTACAGCGGTTCCACCAACTACAACCTCAACGTCTCAGCAGCACCAACAGCACCGGCTGACCTTGCGGGTAACACTCTGGCTAGCGCACGGGTGATTAGCGTCGGTTCCACCACCACCACCTTTAGTGATTGGGTAGGTTCCACAGATACCAACGATTACTATCGCTTCACTCTCAGCAATACCAGCAACTTCAACCTGACTCTCAACGGATTGAGTGCCGATGCAGATGTCCATCTGCTCGATAATGCTGGGACATTAATTCAGAGTTCAGCAGCCGGTGGTACAGCAGCGGAAGCTATTAGCCGCAGCTTGAACGCTGGGACTTACTACATTCGAGTGTTCCCCTACAGCGGTTCCACCAACTACAACCTCAACGTCTCAGCGACAGTTGCACCCCTACCTCCACCGGGTTTTAACTCCACCTACGGTTATGGCTTGGTGAATTCGGCTGCTGCTGTTGCTAGAGCCATTGGACAAGCTACATTTGCGAATGTGGCAGACCTAGGTGGTAACAACTGGGGTAATGATATGGTCAATGCTCCGGAAGCTTGGGCTAGGGGATACACGGGACAGGGTGTGACGGTGGCGGTAATTGACTCAGGTGTAGATATCAATCACGAAGACCTGAGAAATAATATCTGGCGCAATGCTGGAGAAATTGCTGGTGATGGCATTGATAATGATGGCAACGGCTACATTGATGATGTCTACGGCTGGAATTTTGGTGTCGGACAAAATAACAACAATGTCTTACCCGGTACAACCTCCAGCGGTCAAGGACATGGAACTCACGTAGCCGGAACCATTGCGGCGGCAAATAACGCTATTGGTATGACTGGTGTTGCTTACAATGCCAGGATTATGGCTATCAGGATGGGAGATGTTAACGACTCCGGTAGTTTTACCAACGCTGGTAACTTAGCCAGTGCTATCCGCTACGCTGTAGATAATGGAGCGCGAGTAATTAATATGAGTCTGGGTTGGTCTGACTCCACAGCCTTACGCGATGCGCTTGCTTATGCTGCTAGCCGGAATGTGATTACTGTCAGCGCTGCTGGTAATAGTGGAAACTCATTACCACCTGGTTTTCCAGCTAGATATGCAACGGATTATGGCTTGTCTGTTGGTGCTGTAGATCGGAATAGAGTAATTGCTAGCTTCTCCCAAACACCTGGTACTGACAGCCGGATGCAACATGTGATGGCACCAGGTGTGGGTATTTATTCCACCACTCCCAATAATACCTATGGCACTAAAAATGGTACATCTATGGCTACACCCCACGTGGCTGGTGTCGTAGCGCTGATGCTCAGTGCGAATCCCAACTTGACCCACGCTCAGGTACGGGATATCCTCACCAGTAGTGCTACTAGTTTGAGTTAAATTAGTGGTGTAGGGGCGCATAGCTGTGCCCCCCTATACTTACTCAGGACTTTTAACGGAGGACTTTCTATGTCTTTCCCTCAAATCCGCTTGGTTGTCCTCTTTGTGCTATTGCTTCCCGTGCTACTTGCATGTAACACCCCTATGAGTTTTGCTAACCCTAACAATGGTAATGTTGCTAACCAGAGCGATACCCAGGGGATTCAAGGCTCTGTAGTCCGTCTGAGCGGTAATCAAATGCCGACCATTGGTGTTCCCCGTAGCCAAAATCCACCGCAACCAGTGCAAACTACAGTCTGGGTGTTTTCTGGACGTATCAACAGCGATGCTTCTCCTTTCTGGTCTGTTAATCAAGCACAAAAGCATCCTCATCTGCGGCAAAAGGTGCAAACTAATCCTCAAGGGCAGTTTAGTGTTAATCTGCCCCCTGGAGAATACACCCTATTTGCCCAGTATGGGGATAATTTGTATTTGAATTCCTTTCTAGGTGATGGCAGTTTTTCTACTGTGCAGGTAACTCCAAACAAAATGACCGAAACTCAGCTAGTACATACAGAAGATGCAGCATTTTAAGCCTAGCGCACAGAAAAGGCTTCGCTAAACCGCCGCGTCACCGGCTCAATAATAAAGGTCAAGACCGTCTTGCTACGGGTGACAATTTCTCCAGAAGCTACCATACCGGGAGTAAATTTAACTTCTTTACCCCGGACACTCAAGGAGTGTTTACTTAACCTGATTCTGGTGGGGAACACTGGACCGAGTTTTTCATCCGCGATCGCATTCGGACTGATTTGCACAACTGTTCCTTCCACAGTCCCAAATTCCTGGAAGGGGAACGTTGCCATTTTCACCTTAGCCTTATATCCCTCCCGAATAAAGCCAATATCGCGGTTGAGGACTTTCACCTCTAGCAATAGTTGTTCGCCTTCTGGTAAAATGGACATTAATTCTTCACCAGCTTGCACTGCTCCTTTGGTTGCCTTGACACTGTAGACAGTGCCATTATACGGAGCTTCAATAGTTTCAAATTCTCGCTGTTTTTTCGCCTGCTGCAATTGACCAGATACGCTGGTTAATTCTTCCCGGCGTTTGTTCAACTGGGTCAAAATTTCACTTTGGCGTTCGGAAGCTATCCGTTGCACCTGATTCTTTGCTCCCGCAAAAGCCGCTTGTGCTTGGCGAATTTCCTGCTGTTGAGCAGCGATATCTTTTTCCAGAGAGGAGACGCGATCGCTCGCTTCACTAACTTTATTTTCGGCATTAGTTATATCATCAGTTCTGCCAGTAATTTCCCCGATTACTCTGGTAATATTTGCCTTGGCTTGGTTAACTGCTTCTTGCGCCTGCAGGTACTGAAGTCGGGGTATACTACCGCTAGCGACTAGAGGAGCAAGGCTTTGTTCTCTTTCTTTTGCTAAGACGAGATTTTTTTCCAGTTCGGCGCGGAGCTTGATAGCATTATCCCGCTGCTGTATGGCGTTACTCAAGTTAGTTTTAGCATTCTCCAAGCCGGTTTTAGCACCCGACAGGTTTTCTTGCAACTTCGCTAACCGCACTCTAGCCTGATCCAACAGTGCTACTTGGCGGTTTGCTTCCGATGCAGCTGTCGCTTGTCGGTCTTTAAACTCACGCAACCGCGAAGCTAGGAGTTCATCTTGTAATTGAGTTCCAGCGGTGATGTTTCCCGTGCGTTCTGCTTCCAGACGGCGCACATCTTGCTGAATCAACTCTGATTGTTTGGCGAGGCTATCTACATTGACCTGGGGTAAACTGGGGTCGCGTTCGATTAACACCTGACCCTTTTTCACTGTATCCCCTTCTTTGACTTTCACCGAGACAATCGAACCAGCACCAATGGCTCGTAATGGTCTTACCTGGGTTGAAGGAATTAACTCTCCGGGTGCGACTGCAACTTCCTCTACTTCCGAAAAATGCGCCCAAGCAATGGCGCTAAACACCAATAAACTAATCGTTCCGGCTAATAATCTTGTGTACAGCGGCGGTAATTCCTGTACCGCCTTACCTAATTCATATGATAATTGTTCTTCTGGTCTGGAAAAGCGCTGTTTTGTCAACCTTGCTTGGGAAGCATTAGCTGCTAGGGGAGATTTCATATTAGTCATTAGTTATTAGTTATTAGTGATTAGTCATTAGTTATTAGTTGTTAGTCTCTGTTTGCTAATCCCTAATCCCTAATCATTAGTTATAGTTCATACAGAGAGGTAGCGGCGTAAGAAACTTTCTAAAGTTTCCAGTTTAATCTGGAAAGTAGCTTCTAGATTAGCAATTTCTTCCTGGTTGCAGAAAAACTCATTTGCTAGTAATGTCCGCAAAGTTCCCAAAGCTTGTTGTGCTTGAGGATTCACTAAACCCAATGCACCACGTAAGCCATCAAAGACCAATAAAGGTGGGTTAATTAATACTGGCTCTTTGTTGAACACGCGGCTAAAAATTTGGGGGATATCCTCGCGTAACAAAATCTCCGGACCCCCAACGGGGAAAATTTGGTTGCGTGCTGCTAGGAGGGTGGAAGAGTCTACAATCATCTGTGCCAAATCATCTGTACTGACGATTGAGGTGCGATTTTTGGGGTTGCCAATCAGTAAATACAGCCCCGTTTGGCGAAAGCTTTCTGCTAAGGGTAACAAATTTGAGGCTAACCCGGCGGGTCGGAAGATAGTGTAATTTAATCCACTGCTTTGTAAGTATTTTTCCACTGCCCGCTTTGCTTTGAAAACTGGTGCATCCTCATAACCCCTGTCGGCTCCCAGGACGGAAATAAACACAAAGTGCTTTACTCCCACAGCCTTTGCTTGGTCAATTAGTTCTATATTGGCACGGTAGTCTAGCGCTAGAGCATCGCCATCTGAACCGTGAGCGCTGATAATATACTCCACACCCTGACAAGCTTTCTGGATATCCGTTTGGGAGCGCAAGTCACCAATAAAGATGGACGCTCCTCGGTGTTCTAAATGGTTGTAGTGGGAAGTCAGACGGACAAAAGCCCGTACAGGTCTTTCTCGTTCGCGTAGGAGTCGCACGACACGACGACCAATTCCGACCGTGGCTCCAGTGACTAAGTACATAGTGATTCTGGATAGAGGTGAGCATCTATCCCTACTTTAGAACTTTAAT
This sequence comes from Nostocaceae cyanobacterium, assembly GCA_035285345.1. Taxonomy (GTDB): domain Bacteria; phylum Cyanobacteriota; class Cyanobacteriia; order Cyanobacteriales; family Nostocaceae; genus JAYKJH01. Next base: position 4,690 of record JAYKJH010000217.1, read on the forward strand.
ATATGGCATGGGGGGAAGCTGAGAGTCTTGTATGAACCATTAGCGATTACAGTTCGACAATCACTGGTGCATGGTCGCTGGGTTTGGTCAGTTTTCTTGGCTCTACATCAATTATGCAGCTTTGAGCTTGCTGATATAAATCGGGGGTGAGATATTGGTGGTCTATTCTCCAGCCTGCGTTACGATGAAAAGCCCCTGTGCGGTAGTCCCACCAGCTAAAGTGTCCGCCAACGGTGGTAAATTTACGAAAGGCATCAGCAAAGCCTAATCCCAAAACTTCCTTCAAGGCTTGCTTTTCGGCGGCGGAAGCCATGATATGATTTTCCTTGCCTGTTGGGTCGTGAATATCTATGTCTTCTAGGGCGATATTGAAGTCCCCACACATGCAAATATGGGGAGATTCTACCAATAGCAACTGCAAGTATTCCCGCAGAATTTGCAGCCATTTTAATTTATATTCATATTTTTCACTGCCGACGGATGCACCATTGGGAACGTAAAGGTTGACGATGCGGATACCGTCAATGACACCAGTAATCACGCGCTTTTGTTCGTCCCACACTGGGTCTAGGTTGGGCAAGATGGCCGCGAAACCAGTGCTAACATTATCAAGGGGTTGTTGGCTGATCAGCGCCACACCGTTATAAGATTTCTGTCCGCATACATAAAGGTGATAGCCGATATCTGCAAACGAAAATTTCGGGAACTCGGCGTCTTGGACTTTAGTCTCTTGCAAACATAGGACATCCACAGGGTTTTGACCCAGCCAATCGAGAACCTGTGCTAGACGAGTGCGAATTGAGTTGACATTCCAAGTGGCGATTTTCATTATTAATGGCTAAATTGTCAAGAGTCAATAAGTATTTGAATTTGTCAAGTGCCCTCAGTCTAGATTTTTAGACCATTAGCGAAGGTTTACTTTAGTCCTGTAGAAATATTTCTCAGAATTTCAGTATTGTTGGATACTAAATTTAATTATTCCTAGGATAGATGAGGATAACAACCTCAAGCAGATATCTTAAGGCAGGATGATTGAAAGATAAGAACGGAGTACATTGATTCGAGATTGATTCGAGATTGATTTGAAATTGCAATATCAAACTATGGCAGGGTGCAGTCATCGGATTCTTCCTTCCCAGAACGCTCAGAGGTGTTGTTTATTTTTTCAATTGGGAAGTTTATCATTGGGTGCCTTAGTTGCTCCTTGGTTTTGAATGTATAGCTAATTTAAAAATTTCTGAACCAACACAAACTATGAAAATAGCACAAATTGCGCCTTTGTGGGAAAAAGTTCCGCCATTTACTTACGGAGGGATTGAACTAGTAGTTAGTCATTTGACTGACGAATTGGTAAGAAGAGGTCATGATGTGACTCTGTTCGCTTCCGGAGATTCAGAAACATTGGCTAAGTTAGAGGCCATTTCTCCGCGTGCATTGCGTTTAGATCCCAACGTTACAGACACAAACGCACATCATGCACTGGAAATGAGCCGAGCATACCAAATGGCAGGGGAATTTGACATTATTCATTCCCACTTGGGTACATTAGTATTACCGATGGCGAGTTTGGTAACAACACCAACGGTACATACTCTGCACGGTCAGTTTACAAAAGACAATAGCCCAGCCTTCAGCCACCATCATAAACAACCATACGTTAGTATTAGCAACGCTCAAAGAACTATAGACCTTAACTATGCTGCTACCGTTTACAACGGGATTAAGGTCAAAGATTACGATTTTTATCCCGAACCGCAAGACCCACCTTACTTAGCATTTTTGGGACGGATATCTCCAGAAAAAGGACCGCAACATGCGATCGCCATTGCCAAGAAAGCAGGTTGGCACTTGAAGATGGCTGGTAAAGTTGATGTGGTGGATGTCGAGTTCTACGAACGGGAAATTGCTCCCCTAATTGATGGTAAGCAAATTGAGTTCCTGGGAGAAGTCAACCACTCTCAAAAAGCTGAACTGTTGGGTAATGCATCTGTTACACTGTTTCCCATCACTTGGAGAGAACCCTTTGGACTGGTGATGGTTGAATCTATGGCTACAGGGACTCCTGTTGTGGCGATGAATATGGGTTCAGTACCGGAAGTTGTGGCTCACGGCGTATCAGGCTTTGTCTGCCAAAGCTATGATGAAATGGCTGACATGATTCCCGCTGCCTTGGAACTAGACCGTCGCGCTTGTAGAGAATATGTCCAGAACAATTTCAGTGTGGCAGCAATGGTAGATGGTTACGAAGCAGTCTATCAGAAGGTACTGGAAAAACGCTTCCGCAGTAATGGTCGTCTTCATGCTCCCCAACTCAGTTACCTAGCTCGCTAAGTAAAGTCAGCATATTCCCTAAAAAGGGACACATCCAGGGAAGGTAAAAGTTAAACATCACAAATAATTAATTTTTTAGCTTTTACCTTGACTTTGTTCTGCATCTACTCTGCTGTTAGTTTGTTCTGCATGAAACGCTCTGTCAGTTGCTTACATCTTGCACCATTATCAATCAAAGGTTTCATCTAGGGTGGCTAGTTCCACGCTTCACCGGGGACTACCCACCCGATGATTATCCGTTATACAAATATTGGTGTTTGGTGTTAGATCAACAGGATTTTGGGGATAAATAATTAATAGACAAGAGATAGCTTTGATTTGTGGGTAAATATATTTTTAGTCAATTACCCACAAAACTATGCCGTGACGACGCATAGAATTAAAGGTTGACACAGCAGCCAAACAAGCAAAAAACGTTGCTCTGTGATTGTGGAGGCTTAAAAGCCCCAGAGGGTTCCCTAGAACCACCTTTAGACTCTAAAGCACTTCCATACAAGATGCTATTTCCTTGGGATGACACCCTTGGGGGTTGATTCCTGACCTTGTGGGGAGTGTCCGTAATAAAACCAAAAAATCGATACGGTAACAGACGTTTTACAAAGTAGATTAAAGATAATGACGAGTCTACGCTTTAATAATTGTCCTTGTTGCGGAAGCTCTCTTCTGCGCCATGTCCGTCAAAGCGGAGTCTATTGGTTTTGTACATCTTGTTGGCAAGAAGTACCGTTGTTAACCAAGCGTTCTTTACCTCGTCAACAAACTCTGACTTCAAGCTTGCACCTTAAGCAACCTGTGAGTTCTTAAGTGCTGCTCCCAAGCGCGACCTCCTGTTGATTAGTTTGGCTGCTTGCAGCCTTTTTTTATTGATATTGACTGAGTAGGATGCTACCTCTGGCTACTGATTTATCTGGGAAATATCAAATGTAGCGCACCCCAGTACAGTAGTAATCAGTTATCAATAAGCTATTGCAAGTTTAATGAGGGGAGATGGACTTGCTGGCTGGAATTGGTTTGTCTGTAATTTGCGCGGAGTAAAACCAGCGATAGTATATTTTTCGCAACTGATGCTGATATAAATCGCTGAAAAATCTTTGCCAATTTTCTAGCCTGATAAGCCAGTAACATAGTACCAGCAGGCAACGAATGCGATCGCTCAAATTTAAATCCGCTACCAGCAAGGCTCGCGTATATCCCCACACACAGGCAAACCGGGGGAAGATAAACTTCTTCTTAGCAGCAGCAGCGTGTTGGTAGATTTCTCTCTCCCGAACAGAAGATAAAGAAAATGACTGTTGAGAATGACGACGGTTAAAAAACAGCGGTTCGGGAATCTCCACAAACCGTCCCTTCAAGCTCATTTCCGCCAGCAGCACCTTATCCGAACCATAGAACAATCCGTGCAAGGAAGTATTTTTAAGTTGCTCTTTCCGCATCAGGGCAAAAATTTTCCAGCACCAGCGAGTTTGCATCAGCACTTCAGCATAAGTTTCATGAGGGCGCCAATTCTCAACTTCACGATGGGTGTCTGGTCGATATAGATTACCAAACCCATCAACATAGCAGTTTTCCACCTGGTCAAAAGCAAATTCTTTGCCCTCAGCATCAATCAACACCGTCTGGGAATGGCACAAAACCACTGACGGGTCAGTGTCCATTATCTCTACACAACGAGCTAAAAAAGTCGGAGCAATCAGGTCGTCATGCGCTGACCACTTAAAGTACTCACCTCTAGACAATTCAAAAACACGATTGAAGTTTTCCGATACACCGAAGTTAGTAGGGTTACGGTAATAACGGACACGTTTATCACGTAGAGCATACTGTTGACAGATTTGACCAGTTTCATCAGTAGATGCATTGTCACAAATAATCAGTTCAAAATCCGTGTAAGTCTGATTCAGTATACTTTCTATCGCTTCTGATATATATTTAGCGGCGTTATAAACTGGTAAGCCAATACTAACCCTTGGCGGTTGGCAGAGCATTTTTTAACCTCGTATTTTCACTTAGGTGTTTCCTATGTTACATAATCTTTGGTAAAAAGTAATTTCGATTGGCAAATTATTTGTAAATTTTTTGTAAATAATTTCCAGAAACTGAATTGACTTTCTCGGCTCAATAATGTTGCATATTTGCTCTTGGGTCTACGAGAAACCAACAGGAAACGTGCAACCCTTTTAGGATTAGCCCAAGGGCACCCACGATCATACTGATTTATCTGGGAAATATAAAATGTAGCGCACCCCAGTACAGTAGTAATCAGTTATCAACAAGCTATTGCAAGTTTAATGAGGGGAGATGGACTTGCTGGCTGGAATTGGTTTGCCTGTAATTTGCGGGGTATAAAACCAGCGATAATATATTTTTCGCAACTGATGCTGATATAAATCGATGAAAAATCTTTGCCAGTTTTCTACACTGATAAGCCAGTAACATAGTACCAGCAGGCAACGAATGCGATCGCCCAAATTTAAATCCGCTACCAGCAAGGCTCGCGTATATCCCCACACACAGGCAAACCGGGGAAGTATAAACTTCTTCTTAGCAGCCGCGGGGTTGATGTAGATTTCTCTTTCCCGAACAGAAGATAAAGAGAACGACTGTTGAGAATGACGACGGTTAAAAAACAGCGGTTCGGGAATCTCCACAAACCGTCCCTTCAAGCTCATCTCCGCCAGCAGCACCTTATCCGTACCATAAAACAGTTCCAACAACCAAGTATTTCTCAGTTCCTCTGTCCGCATCAGTCCAAAAATTTTCCAGCACCAGCGAGTTTGCATTAGCACTTCAGCATAAGTTTCATGGGGATACCAATTCTCAACTTCACGATGGGTGTCTGGTCGATATAAATTACCAAACCCATCAACATAGCAGTTTTCCACCGGGTCAAAAGCAAATTCTTTGCCCTCAGCGTCAATCAACACCGTCTGGGAATGGCACAAAACCACTGACGGGTCAGTGTCCATTATCTCTACACAACGAGCTAGATAAGTCGGCGCAATCATGTCGTCATGCGCTGACCACTTAAAGTACTCCCCTCTAGACAATTCAAACACAAGATTGGAGTTTTGAATTGCACCTAGGTTAGTGGGATTGCGGTAATAACGGACACGGTTATCACTTAGGGCATATTGTTGGCAAATTTCACTAGTTTCATCAGTAGATGCATTGTCACAAATAATCAGTTCAAAATCAGTGTAAGTCTGATTCAGTATACTTTCTATCGCTTCTGATATATATTTAGCGCCGTTATAAACTGGTAAGCCAATACTAACCCTTGGCGGTTGGCAGAGCATTTTTTAACCTCGTATTTTCACTTAGGTGTTTCCTATATTACATAATCTTTGGTAAAAAGTAATTCAGATAACAAAAATATTTGTAAATTTTTTATACGTAATTTCCTTAAGTGAGTTAATAACTCTCTCACCCCAGAACATATTACGGAGGTTAAGGGAGATAAGGTAAGTATATGGGTAGTTCAGAAGAATCGAGAATCCCTACCCAGCAGAATGTCTGGACAATCCCTCACTCCTCCTGCGGTATACTAATTCGCACTATACCTTCAGGAGTTACCTCCACCTGTCCACCTAATTCTTGAATTTTGCTAATCGCTATTTTCCGAGTTCGTTCATCCACTTGATTATTTAAAACCATAGTCCAAGCTGCAATTTGTGCCGATTTACTCTCTGGATTGCGAGCTAAAAACTCAGCAGTACGCTCAGAAAGTTCCGCAACTTGTTTGCTCTCTGCATCTGGATAAGTATTAGCCCATTCCGCAGCTTTTTCAAAAGATTGTTTGGCAGCTTGATGATTACCTAAAAATAATAATTCATCAATGCCTTTATAACGCCAAATATAATAAGACCTGTGGGGAACCTGTGCCGTCACAGATTTTAAACCCTTTTCCATCAAACCCACAGACCTTTCTGGCATTCCCGCATACATAGAAGTGCTAACAGAAAGAGCTAGATAAGCTTGTAAAAAGCGTGGGTCATGTTTGAGAATTACTTCAAAATACTCTGGGCTAATACCATAACCCGTTTTTGATCGGGCATCATCATCACCGAAGTATTGTAAAAAATTGAGAAATACCCAATCTGACATTAAATTATCAAAGCCAAAAGCTGGGACTTTCTCTAGAAAATTCAGCCGTAATTTTTCAGCTTCAACTTCTTTTTCTAGCTGAGGTTGTGATACATGTTGTTTGCTAGCAATTACTCTTCGCAATTGTGGTACTTGTAGCCAGCCTACACCGGCAATACATAAAATAGCAACAACAGATGTAGTGAGAGTTTGGCGAATAGTCATTGGTGATTAGTCATTAGTCATTAGTTATTAGTTATTAGTTTCCCATGCCCAATGACCAATGACCAATGACCAATGACCCATCACCCATTACCCATTACCTATCATCCAGAAATACTCAACGCTGCTTCTGGAGAGAGTTGTAATAGTAAACCGTATTCTAAACCTTCCACCACAGCGTGATAAGAAGCTTCTAAGATATTAGTTGAAACTCCGACTGTAGTCCAGCGATGCTGGCTGTCTCTCGACTCTACTAATACACGGGTTTTGGCTGCAGTTCCTGCATGTCCATCGAGAATTCTGACTTTATAATCACTCAATTCAAAAAAGGCTATTTGCGGATAAAAATTCACCAAAGCTTTGCGTAAAGCTGCATCCAATGCTGCCACAGGACCATTACCTTCCGATGCTTCTAAAATATCCTTATCATTCACATTGACTTTCACGGTTGCTAAGCAATTACTAGATTCTTCTCCGTGAACTAAATCACAATGAACTTGAAAGCCTTTGATGGTAAAAAGTTGCTGCCGTTTTCCCAAAGCTTCCCGCATTAACAAATCAAAACTTGCTTCAGCTGCTTCAAATTGATATCCCTCAGTTTCTAAATCTTTCAAGCGTTGGAGAATTTGCCGTGCTGTGGGGTTATTCTTATCTAATTCAATGCCAAAACTGCGGGCTTTTGCTAATACATTACTCAGTCCTGACTGTTCGGAAATCACAATTCGTCGTTGGTTTCCCACCTGTTCTGGTTGAATGTGTTCGTAGGTCAGCGGGTTGCGTTCCACAGCCGATACATGGATACCACCTTTATGAGCAAAAGCCGAACGTCCTACAAAGGGTGCGTGTTCGTCCGGAGCAAGATTGACAACTTCACTAACAAAACGACTGGTTTCTGTCAACAGGGATATATTGTTATCTTCAATACACTGATATCCTAGCTTTAGTTGCAAGTTGGGAATTAAGGAACAGAGATTGGCATTGCCGCAGCGTTCACCGTAGCCATTCATCGTACCCTGTACCATCCTAACCCCTGCCATGACGGCAGCGATCGCGTTAGCAACCGCTGTATCCGCATCGTTATGGGTGTGGATACCCAACCTAGGGGATGGGGCATGGGGCATGGGGCATGGGGCATTGGGCATTGGGTATCTTCCTTGTCTCCCCAGTCTCCAGTCCTCAGTCGCCTGTACCACTTCTTGAACGATTTGGGTGATTTCGTGGGGTAGGGTGCCGCCATTGGTATCGCACAACACTAGCCACTGGGCACCGGATGCGATCGCCTCCCGTAATGTTTGTAAAGCGTAGTCTGGATTTTGCTTGTAGCCATCGAACCAGTGTTCGGCGTCGTAAATCACACTGCGTCCCTGAGAACGAAGATACTCAATCGTATCCCGAATCATTGCCAAGTTTTCGTCTAAGCTGGTTTTTAATCCTTCCGTGACATGTAAATCCCAAGATTTGCCGAAAATTGTTACCCATTTCGTCCCAGCAGCGAGTATTGCTTGCAACATCGGGTCGTCAGCAGCAGTGATGTTGGGACGACGAGTAGAGCAAAAGGCCACAATTTCTGCCTGGGTGAGAGGTTCTGCTTTTAACTCCCAAAAAAATTGTACGTCCTTGGGATTTGCCCCTGGCCAGCCCCCCTCAATGAATGGAATGCCCATTTTATCTAGCCTGCGAGCAATGCGGAGCTTATCTTCTATGGACAGTGAAAGCCCTTCACGCTGCGTACCATCCCGGAGGGTGGTGTCATAAATCCAGAGTTGACTTACGGGATTTGGACTCATAAAAAAAACTGCAAACTTGAACGACAACAGACATTTTTAAGGCAATCTATGAAATATATATAGGTAAGGTTCCAGTGGGATTTTTAGATGCCAAAGGTACTAGCTCAGGGTAAAACTATAGACTGCCAATCGGATGCCAATTTGCGCTCTGTATTACTGAAGGCTGGCGTTGACCTCTACAATGGTGGCTCGAAGGTAATTAACTGTCGAGGAATTGGCAGTTGTGGAACCTGTGCCGTCATGGTAGAAGGCGAAGTCTCAGAACCAAATTGGCGGGATACAACCAGACGAGCGCTTCCTCCCCATTCTCCTACAAGAAACCTACGTTTGGCGTGTCAAACTAAGGTTTTAGGCGATGTCAAAGTTACGAAATTTGACGGTTTTTGGGGACAAGGTTCGGAAATAGTATGGACACCGCAAGCATAACTTAGGAGAATTCAAACATGAATCAATTTTTATCACTAACACTTCTGGGGGTAGCCGCTGCTATTTTAATTGGTACCCTCCTGGGCATTAACTTTCCCATTGGTGGACAAGGTGCCAATCAAATCGCTGCTAACCGCAATAACACCACCGCTACTAATAAAGCCAACCGGACTATCATTCAGCCAGCTAATACTTCTGCGGTTAAAAATCGCACGGAGGTAGCTGACAATCCCCCAACAGCCATAGCCCCACAAACTACTGCTCAAAGTGGAAGCACTACGACGACTACTACGGAAGCATCTCCCACCACCGAAGAAACTTCTCCAGTAACTTCTCCTGGTGGAACTACGGGTACTGAAGCTACTGGTGGTAGCAATGAACCTATTCGTGGCATGTGGTAGCAACAATAACGTCAATAGTCAATAGTCAATAGTCAACAGTCCATAGTCTATTGACTGTTGGCTAAGGTCAGACTGGAACAGAAATAATCAGCAGTTAGCTATTGGCTCTCTTTGACTAATGACTAAAGACTAATGACTAAAGACTAATGACTAATGATGTTTTAATTATTGGTGGCGGTGTCATTGGGTTGGCAACCGCCATAGAACTGCGATTGCGGGGCGCAAAAGTTACCGTCCTGGTTCGCGATTTCCAATCTGCCGCTAGCCATGCTGCTGCTGGGATGTTAGCACCACAGGCAGAAAATATCCCCCCAGGAGCGATGTTGGACTTGTGCTTGCAATCTCGTGCTTTATATCCGGAATGGATAGGCAAGCTAGAGGAACTCAGCGGCATCAACACCGGGTATTGGTCCTGCGGTATCTTAGCTCCAGTATATGGGGATGCTCCCCTGGGAATGAGAGAAGAATCTTGCTCTCAATCTCCATTACCCGCCTACTGGTTAGATAAACAAGCAATTCACCAACATCAGCCAGGATTGGGCGCAGAAGTGGCTGGTGGTTGGTGGTATCCTGAAGATGGACAAGTAGATAATCGCGCCTTGACACGGGCTTTGTGGGCGGTTTGTCAAGCTCTAGGTGTGGAAATCAAAGACGGAATTAATGTCGATGCGATCGCCCAACAGCGAGGACAAGTTACTGGTGTACAAACCAGCGCTGGTGTATTTCGGGCTGAAAATTATGTTTTAGCGACTGGTGCCTGGGCGGAAGAATTGTTACCCTTACCCGTGCGTCCGAGAAAAGGGCAAATGTTGAGTGTGAGAGTGCCGGATTTTGTCCCGGTATTGCCCTTGAAGCGGGTGTTGTTCGGACAGGGTATTTACATTGTACCCAAGCGTGACCGGCGGATTGTGATTGGGGCAACCAGTGAAGATGTTGGATTTACTCCCCACAACACCCCAGAGGGAATTCAAACTGTACTCCAAGGCGCTATTCGCCTAATTCCCCAACTTAAAGACTACCCCATCCAAGAATTCTGGTGGGGATTTCGCCCCGCTACTCCCGATGAATTACCTATTTTGGGCGAAAGTCTCTGTAAAAATTTAATTCTGGCTACTGGGCACTATCGTAATGGCATTCTCCTAGCGCCAGTCACAGCAACTTTGATTGCTGATTTAATTACTAATCACAAAGCTGACCCTTTACTTACTCATTTCCACTATTCCCGGTTCCTTTCCCCCTCACCCACGGCTGCACCAATGCTGACTCATCCTGCAAATTTCTCTAGTACTCTCAACAAGGTCGCTCAAACCCAACCCCTACAGGATACCCCCCTGGTAATTGCTGGTAAATCCTTCACCTCTCGGTTGATGACGGGTACTGGCAAGTATCGCAGTATTGAGGACATGCAGCAAAGTGTCGCCCAGAGCGGTTGTCAAATTGTAACTGTGGCGGTGCGAAGGGTACAAACTAATGCCCCTGGACATGAAGGCTTGGCAGAGGCGCTGGATTGGTCGAAAATTTGGATGTTACCTAACACCGCTGGCTGTAGGTCCGCTGAAGAAGCGATTCGCGTGGCGCGTTTGGGAAGAGAAATGGCTAAACTCCTGGGACAGGAGGATAATAATTTTGTCAAGTTAGAAGTCATCCCTGACCCTAAGTATTTACTTCCCGACCCGATTGGGACTCTGCAAGCCGCAGAACAACTGGTAAAAGAAGGCTTTGCTGTCTTACCCTACATCAACGCTGACCCGATGCTAGCGAAGCATCTGGAAGCAGCAGGTTGTGCTACAGTTATGCCCCTAGCATCCCCTATCGGTTCCGGACAAGGTTTGAAGACTACCGCCAACATTCAAATTATTATTGAGAATGCCAAAGTACCAGTGGTGGTAGATGCTGGTATTGGCGCCCCCTCTGAAGCCGCTCAAGCAATGGAAATGGGTGCAGATGCTTTATTGATTAATAGCGCGATCGCACTGGCACAAAATGCCCCAGCTATGGCTCACGCGATGAATTTGGCAGCTGTCGCTGGTCGTCTAGCATACCTTGCTGGTAGAATGCCCCTCAAAGACTACGCCAGCGCTAGTTCACCACTGACTGGAACTATTACTGCTTAGGGAATGGGTCATGGGTAATGGCTAAGTCACCAATGGCTAAGGTCAGGGTGTAATTAATTAACCCATGCCCGCGTGCCCCATGCCCCATGCCCCATGCCCCATGCCCCATGCCTGCGTGCCCCATGCCCTATGCCCCAGTCCCCTTTTGCTAAGAAATGTAACTATTTACCTGCTAAATTAGAGAGTACATATACCTGGTTCTGTAACATTAATTCAAACAATTAAGGAAAGGAATTGATTCATGCCCTATACCACAGAAGAAGGCGGTCGTTTAAATAATTTTGCCCGTGAACCGAAGGTTTACCAAGCTGAACCTCCTACCGATGTCCAAAAGCGGAACTATATTTTCTTGGGTATTGCGGCTGCGCTTTTGGTTGGTGGTTTGATTGTGGTAGCAGTTTCGGTTTCCAGTGTCGGCTAAGAGAAACAACGGTTAATCAAAATCAGTTTTTATCGCCCCTCCAGGTGTCTGACTGTGCAGACACCTGGTTTTTTATATTAGGGAATGGGTAATGGGGAAATCAACGGCAGTAAACTATCTGTCCCAAGATAGTTGTCACTAGCTACAGGTGTAATTCATCCTGACCTGAATAGTCATCAAGAGTACAGTGTAACAGTAATCCTAGCCAGAGAACAGACGCCGTTGTGGCTGATGAGCCTCCATGATTGTAAATGAGACTGCCCCACCAAATAACCTTGACTGGAATCGGCGAATTTATCAACGCTTGAGAATTGCTGTAAGTTTGGGCTTGCGGCGACAAATTTTTATTGCTGTATGTGATGATTTAAAGCTGCGAAATCTAGTAGCGTCTCGGTTGCAGTCTACTTTAGCTGCTTCTCGACGCCACCATTATCCAGCAAATAACACGTCAGCTTATCCCAGGTTAGTCAGTCTACGCTTGAACTTCAGCGATCCAAATCCCATCGCCCAAATCCATAAGTGGTTGACTCTTAACCCACCACCAATGCAGAATGCATCAGGTGATACACAGGTGCGCCGCGCTCCCTTACCTGTGTTTCAGATTGTGGGTGTAGAAGAATTAACTAAGCAACCTGCAGCAGTACAGCGCTTGTTTCTCAACTATCTGCGTTATATAGAGCGCTATTTGCCGACTTTGGATACAACCCTGGTATTGTGGGTTCCTCGTCCTTGGTTACACGCTATACAACAATCTGCACCGCAGTTTTGGCGTTGTCGTACTGGTGTATTTTCCTTTGTTGGCGAACCAAGACCAACATTACCAGTCCAGTCAGACGCTCAAACAGAAGTAGATTTATTCTTCCATCCAACGACCCCACCAGCGGTAGCGCCGAAAGTAGCTGTACAAAAAGAAACTGAACAAGAAGTTGTAAATAGCACACAAATACCGACGACACCGACCAGGGAAAGTGTCGCTAATTTACCAGAAATACCAGAATTAAAATACGTCAGTCAGAAATTAACGGCGCTGGTATTAGCAACAATTAATACAGAAGACCTACCAGAAGTTAAGCTCCCAGAAGATGGGAATCGGTCTGGGTTGCAACCCTGGGAATTATTGCTGTCACTAGAGGAGTTACATGCTCAAAACAAGAGTGAATCGGAACTAGCAGATGCTTATCATCAGTTGGGGAATTTATATCGCGATCGCGTCGAACAAGGGGAGTCAACCCCAGAACACTTGATGGTGGCTATTCTAGCCTATGAAGAGGCAATTTCTTATTTTGAGGACTATTCACCCCAACTGCCGGATATTTTAAATGACTTGGGTACGCTCTACTGGCTGTTGTATCGCCGTTCTCCTCATTCTGAGGGGTCATTACCGTTTTTACAACAGGCAATTCAAGTTTACCAGCTAGATTTAAATCTTATTCAAGCGGAAAATAATCCCCAAACCTATGCGCGTGTACAGAATAATTTAGGCGCTGCTTATGGCGATTTAGCCCTAGTTTCTGACCCAGCACAAAACTGGGATAATGCTGTTAAGGCTTACAACGAAGCACTCCGTTACCGTAGCGCTAGTGTAGACCCGGTGAGATATGCGTCTAGCCAGAATAATTTAGGTACTGCTTACTGGCACTTAGCACAACATAATCAACCTGTTTTGCATCTCAAGCAGGCGATCGCAGCCTACACAGAAGCATTAGTTTATTATAATCCCCAAGAGCAGCCCCTAAACTATGGCATGATTCACAATAACATTGGCACTGCTTACTGGAATCTTGCCCAACATGAACAGAGTGAATCACACTTACAGTTTGCTGTAGATGCCTATCGGGAAGCTTTAAAATATCGTACACCAGCAGTGGTTCCTGCAGCCTGTGCCGCGACACAGAATAATTTAGGGACTGCTATATGGCACCTAGCAAACCAACCCCAAACCACTAAGGAAGCGAAGTCAGAGTATTTGCTTCTTAGCATTGAGGCTTATGAAGAAGCCTTAGCACTGGCGCATTCTCTTGGTAATTCGGCAATGAATTTTAATGTATTTGCTACTCATAATAACCTGGGAATAGCTCATTACCAGCTAGTGACAGATAAATATTTTTCTGGGGACAAATCTACTCTGACAAAACACCTAGAAGCATCCCTGCAAAACCATTTACAAGCTTTACAGGGGTATGAACAAGGAGCGGAGGGTTATGAAACAACTGTCGCTTACATAGCCAAAACAGTTCGCACTTTCCACGACCAGTTAGGTTTGCAAGGTCAAAATCTTGCCTTGTCTAAGATTCCCGGTACTTTGTTACCGGAGTTGTTGCCGAAGTTGTAAATAACGGTTATCAACTGCGTAGATTAAAAGCTCTCCCGCCACAGCAAAACTAGTATACTTGCTTGTACAATGCTGTTAATTGCTAGTAAATATGGAGCAGAAGAATAAGTAGAAGCAAACCCTAATTCTGGCAAAGGTTTAATTATAGCAGCACCCAAGGCAAAGCCTAAAGAATTTAATACAATCCATAGTCGTTGAGAAATTTGTCTTCGCAAGACTAAGCCTTGAAAAATCGCAATTACAGCGCCATAAAATATCGTTGCTAGTAGATATCTATCTATCATGAACAGGACATATAATGGTAGGCTGTCTCGTAAAAATCGATAGACAAAATAACCAAATAGCATACCTATTATTGATGCTGCTATCCACCTTTGGGGTCTAGAAATTATCTTGCGGATGAGGAAAAATTGTCCAATCCCAGCTATGGTTCCACTCAGACCAACTATTACCAGGTCAGGAACCCAATTTCTAGCCCAATAAACTACAGGGACATTGAAATTCTTAGCGGTGAAAACTGAATCTGTCCAGCGAGTTACAGCAGTTTCCACAGCTTGGCTTAATTGTTGTTTAAAAACAGCAAATACCACCATACTAACAGCCGTAACGACTATCCACTGTAGCCAAAACACTAATCTACTATTTGACATTTAAACCACCAAATTTAGAGTTACTAAACTGTCATAACCTCAAGGGTGGGAAATGCCTATAATACTGTTAATGTTGTTCAACTGTCATATCTTTAATGCTGGTAAATACTTTTCCTAGAATCTTATAGGGTGGACAGTTCTGACTGTGACTTTAAAAATACATATTTACGTGCCTAAGAACTACCCACCCTACCCTAATTGACCGTGATGCAGAATGGTGCTAGTAAATGCTTTTCCTAGTCAGATTTAATGGCAGAAAATAACGCCGAATAATCCGCGTCAGCTAAACCTTTAGCCACAGCAATTTCCAAAATCTGCTTTATACCCGCAATACTACTGATATTCAGCCCAGATTCTTGGGCTGCAGTGATAAACAAATCTGTATCTTTTAATAAATGCTTAGTAGGAAAGTTGGGATTAGCATAATTATCATCCAACATTCGCTGTAATTTCTTATCAAATGTCGGTGCATAAAGGGCACTTTTACGAAGAATTTCCATAAATAAATCAACATTTATTCCCTGACTCTGCACAAAACCAAGACTCATAGCAAAACCACTAGTCAGGGATGAAATTAATTGATTTAAAGCTAACTTTAACCCAGATGCTTTCCCGACTTCCCCAATATATAATGGGTCAACACTAAAGATTTTCAATAAATCAAAATAGCGTTGAAATTGTTCAGCAGATGCACCTACCATAATAATCAATTTACCTGTTTTAGCTTCGGGAATACTACCTAAAACAGGTGCTTCTAAATATTCACCTCTCGCAGCAATAACTTGTTCACAAATGGCTTGACTTTCCGTTGGTGTAATTGTCCCCATTTGAATTACCGTCTTCCCTGCTAAGTGTTGTCGTGCTGTATCTGAAAGCAAGACACTGGTAATAGCAGCAGCGTTAGTCAGCATCAGAAATACACAGTCAGCAGCATTAATTGCTGCTTCTGGTTGGGAGGTAATTGTCGCACCTGCTGCTTGTAATGGTGCTAACTTTTCTGCAGTACGATTGTAAGCAATAAGTTGATGATTTGCTTCTAATAATCGTTGAGACATAGGTAGTCCCATTAGTCCCGTACCCAGAAATGCTACTTTCATGTTGTACCGTCCTGCACTCGTTTATTTGTCAACATTGGACATCATAAACGGTTTAAGCACAGATAAACACAAAAGCACACCGATAAGTTATCTGTGTGCTTATGTGTTTATTTTTGGTTATCAATAGACCTATTAGCAAAAGTCAAAAAAAGGAATCATTAAGCGTAGATAAACGCAGATTAAGAGTCAAGATTCTATCGAATTTAAAGTCATCTGCTTGTCTTGCTTTGACTGCAAGAGTAATCCGGTAAAATGAATAATTGCCAGCAC
>JAYKJH010000218.1:0-5256 GCA_035285345.1 Nostocaceae cyanobacterium
TAATTGGGCAAGAAGAAGCAGTATCAGCTGTAGCAGCAGCCATTAGACGCGCTCGCGCTGGGATGAAAGACCCCGGACGCCCCATAGGTTCGTTTTTATTCATGGGTCCTACGGGTGTGGGGAAAACTGAACTGGCTCGTGCTTTAGCGCAGTTCCTGTTTGACGCCGATGACGCCTTGGTACGGCTGGATATGTCAGAGTATATGGAGAAACACTCCGTATCTCGGTTAGTAGGTGCGCCTCCTGGTTATGTGGGATACGAAGAAGGCGGACAACTTTCGGAAGCAATTCGCCGCCGACCCTACTCTGTAGTACTTTTGGATGAAGTAGAAAAAGCTCATCCAGATGTATTTAATATTCTGTTGCAAGTGCTAGATGATGGGAGGATTACTGATTCACAAGGACGGATGGTAGATTTCCGCAATACCGTGATTGTCATGACCAGTAACATCGGTAGTGACCATATCCTCGATGTATCTGGTGATGACTCTAAATACGAAACAATGCGGAAGCGAGTCCTGGATGCGTTGCGATCGCACTTCCGACCAGAGTTTCTCAACCGTGTAGACGATATTATCCTCTTCCACACCCTATCCCGTACTGAACTGGGACGGATTATCCGGATTCAACTCAAACGGGTACAAAATCTCCTAGCTGACCAAAAAATCATGCTGGAGATTACCCCAGAGGCGCAAGAATACCTGGTGGAAATCGGTTACGATCCAGTTTATGGTGCCCGTCCCATTAAACGCGCTCTCCAGCGAGAAGTGGAAAACCCAATCGCGACAAAACTACTAGAAGGTACCTTCGTCACAGGTGACACCATCGTCATCGACTGCGACGAACATGAGTTAACCTTTACTAAAAAGCCAGTCATGAAAGTTCCTTCAGCTTCTACAGTCCCCTTGCTAGAGTCATCAAAGGAAGCGTAAATTAGGGCAGAGAAAATAGGGAATAGAGAATAGGGAGCAATTAAATCCCCATTACCTATTACCCCTTCCCATCCACCATCCATGTATCCGTGATATCAGTGTGTACCCTATTCCCCAACCACTATGTCCCTTGACTTTTCCGTAGTCATTCCTACATACAACGGGGAGAACCGCTTGCTGATGGTGTTAGAGAAATTGCAAGCGCAAACGGGTGTGGAAAAATTGCAATGGGAAATTATTGTTGTTGATAATAATAGTAGCGATCGCACCGCTAAACTTGTGCAAGAATATCAGGCAAATTGGCAACACCCGTTTCCTTTAAGATATATCTTGGAACCAGAACAGGGTGCTGCATTTGCGAGAACAACTGGAGTTCACCAAGCTAAGGGTGAATTGGTTGGTTTTCTGGATGACGATAATTTACCCGCAGTAAATTGGATTATTGAAGCTTATAAATTTGCTCAAAACTATCCCCAAGCAGGTGCATTAGCTAGCCAAATTCATGGCGCTTTTGCAGTCGAACCACCAGCAGATATTAAGCCTATTTTATTTTATTTAGCGATTACCGAAAGAGGAAATCAGCCTCATATTTATGAACCTCGGATGAAAGGATTTCCACCTACCGCTGGTTTAGTTGTACGACGAGATGTTTGGCGAGATAATGTTAAGAGACAATTATTTTTTATCGGCAGAATCGGGTCATCAATGATAGGTGGTGAAGATGCGGAATCCTTATTTTATATTCACAAAGCTGGCTGGGAAATTTGGTACAACCCAGCAATGGAAATAGACCATATAATACCAGCATGGCGATTAGAAAAAGATTACCTACACAAATTGATGCGCGGCGTTGGTTTATCGCGTTATTATTTAAGAATGCTCCTGCTTCAGCCTTGGCAAAAACCCTTATTTTTTTTCTTATATTTACTAAATGATACTCGTAAATTAATAGTCCATTATCTACGTCATAATAAAACTTTTTATGCTGATATGGTAGCGACTTGTGAAATGGAAAGACTACGAGCAACTTGGATTAGTCCTTTTTATTTAGGATGGACGAAAATCAATAATTTATTCAGATATAAGTAAATAACAATTAATCAATATATGTGGAAAAATATCAAACTTTAAATTTTGTTCGTAGTAAGCGCTTTAGCGCTAAAGCGCTTACTACAAACCTTAAATTATTTTATTAATACTAAAACCGTATTGATTTATTAAATTTATGCCATTAATATCTGTAATTATCCCAGTTTACAACGGTGCAAAAACCATTAAACAAACCATTGAATCAATACTACAGCAGAGTTTAACTGATTTGGAATTAGTTATCATAAATTCTGATTCAACAGATGGCACTTTGGAGATTGTTAATAGTATACAAGACCCGCGTTTAAAGATATTTAACTATCCAAAAGCGAATGTAGGGATAAATCGGAACCGGGGAATTGACCACGCTACTGGTCAGTTTATTACTCTTATCGATGCAGATGACCTATGGACAGCAGATAAACTAGAAGCACAGTATCAAGCACTTCAAGAAAATTCTCAAGCTGACGTTGCTTATAGTTGGACGGATTATATTGATGAAAATGGTCAATATTTAGGGATATGTAGTCACGTTAATTGGACAGGAGATGTTTATCCTCCGATGTTATTGACTAATTTTATAGTCACTGGTTCTAATGTTATGATCCGTTCTCAAGCACTCAAAGAAATCGGTAGATTTGATGAGTCACTTACCAATGCTCATGATACAGATATGTGGTTACGGTTAGCGGCACGTTATCAGTTTGTATTAGTACCCCGCGTGCAAATTTTATATCGCATTTCCCCAAATTCATTATCTAGTAATGTCTGGCGTTTAGAAATAGCTTGTGTCAAAGTTCTCGAACGAGCTTTTCAAACAGCCCCTGAATCGCTACAGTATCTAAAGCGTCACTGTTTTGCTAATCTTTATAAGTACCTGCTTTACAAAGCTTTCCTAGGAAAACCAGACAGAAAAAGAAGTTGGATAGCTGCTAAATTTCTAGCCAAAACCATCAAAAATGACCCGTCAATTATCACTAAAGGAGCCAGCTTAAAGTCAATCATTAAAATTCTCGCAATTGCCATTTTACCAAGTAAAGTCGCGGCAGAATTATTTAATACATTTCCTCGAATTGCTAATACAAATACTATATTGAGCTACTTACAAACAGACCCGGTTTCAATTAAACCATAATCGTAGCAAATCAAATATGATTTCTGTAATTCTTCCAGTCTACAATGGTGCAGCTACTATTCGTGAAACCATTACATCTGTGTTTAGTCAAACATTCTCAGATCTAGAATTAATTGTAATTAATGATGGTTCCCAAGACTCAACCTTAGATATAATTAACAGTTTTTCTGATGCACGCTTAAAGTTATTTTCTTATCCTAACGCAGGTCAAGCTGCTAGCCGTAATCGGGGAGTTTCCCATGCTGTGGGTGAATATATTTCCTTCATCGATGCTGATGACCTTTGGAAACCGGAAAAACTAGCAAATCAATTAAAAGCATTACAAGAAAATCCCCAAGCTGCTGTCGCTTACAGTTGGACAGATCATATTGATGATAAGAGTCAATTTTTACGTGTTGGTTGTCGGATGACTGTACAGGGTAATGTTTACCCTGAGTTATTAATTGGTAATTTTATAGAAAATGGCTCTAATCCTCTAATTCGTAAACAAATTTTTAACGAAGTCGGTGGGTTTGAAATATCATTGAATCCAGCGGAAGATTGGGATTTATGGCTGCGGTTGGCTGCAAATTATCAATATGTAGTGGTAAAATCTCCCGATATTTTATATCGCGTATCTACTAACTCTATGTCTTCATCTTCTTATATTCATAAAATGGAAGCATCTAGTTTGCGAGTAATTGAACGCGCTTTTACTCAAGCCCCTAATTCTCTGCAATACTTAAATAAATATACCATTGCTAATCTTTATAAATACTTGAGTTACAAATCCCTAGAAGCAATTCCTGGAAAACAAAATAGTTTCCAAGCAGCTAGATGTTTGCTGAAAGCAGTTAAAACAGACTCATCTCTTTTATCTAAACCAGTAGTTTATAAAGCTTGGTTAAAACTAGCATTAATGACTTTCTTAGACCCTCAACAGGCAACAGAATTACTGACTAAATATTCCCGCTTATCTAATACTAGCACTTTTTTAGGATATATAAAAATATATAGATGATGAACCTAGCCTATGTTACGACCCATGATGTTTTAAATAAAGCTACTTGGTCTAAAGACCTACAGGGATTATGTGCTGCTAGCTATTATTTAGCAAAAAATCTAATCGATGAAAATACTGAAATAAACCATATTGGATCCCTAGATAAAAAATTTGCCGCATTGACTAGAGCAAAGTGGACTTTTTATCGTTATGTATTCCAAAAAGATTATTATCGTTGGGCAGAGCCATTAATCGTTAAAAATTATGCATATCAAATAGAAAAACAATTAAAAAAGGAAAATTCAAATGTAGTTCTCTGCCCAGAAAATGTAGTACCAATCGCCTATTTAGAATGTAAACAACCACTTGTTTTATGGACTGATGCAACTTTAAGTTCTTTAATAAACTTTTATCGCCACATGAGTAACTTATGTGGAGAAAATATCCAAAATATCTATCAAATAGAAGCAGCAGCCCTAAACCGATGCCAATTAATTATATATACATCAAATTGGGCAGCCCAAACAGCCATACAAACCTATGGAATTTCTGCCGATAAAGTCAAAGTAGTACCTTGGGGAGCTAACTTTGAATGTAATCGAACCTACGAAGATATTCAGGAAATAGTCAAATCTAAAGTTAGTAACCCCTGCAAATTACTATTTATTGGTGTAGACTGGGTGAGAAAAGGCGGTAATACAGCTTTTAAAGTCGCAAAAGAATTGAACGACACGGGATTAGAAACCGAATTAATAGTTGTTGGCTGTCAACCAAAAATCAACGAACCTCTCCCAAAATTTGTGAAAATTATTGATTTTATAGATAAATCCCAACCAGAAGGACTAGCAAAAATCCATAAATTATTCACCGAAACTCACTTTTTAATTCTGCCTACATTAGCTGACTGTTCACCTCACGTTTTAGCAGAAGCAAATTCCTTTGGGGTGCCATCTTTAGCAACAAATGTAGGCGGTATCCCAACCATAATTCAAAATCACCTCAATGGCAAAACTTTTTCCCTAGAAGCTCATCCCTCAGAATACTGCAACTATATAGTTTCATTGATGACTAACTACAGCGAATATCAACAACTAGCCTTATCATCTTTCCACCAGTAT
>JAYKJH010000219.1:0-3042 GCA_035285345.1 Nostocaceae cyanobacterium
GAGGTGCAATGGAGTCGGAACTTAAATCTCTCACTCGCCGCTTGAATTTACAAGATAGAGTACATTTTGCAGGGTATATTCCCGATAATGAATTAGCTGGTTATTATGCCGCCTGTGATATATTTGCCATGCTGACTTTCTATGACTCCAAAGCAGGAAGCATTGAGGGGTTCGGCATAGTTTATGCTGAAGCTGGTTATTTTGGTAAGCCTGTAATTGCTACACCAATCGGGGGTGTGGTAGACGCAGTACATCACCAAGAAAATGGTTTACTGGTTAACCCTAATTTCGGTTATGACACTTTTCAAGCCTTTAGTTCCTTGTGTCAAGATGGGGAGCTACGTCAGCGACTAGGTGCAAAAGGAAAGGAATTAGCTCGTCGTCAGACTATGCATAGAATCCTTTATAGTTCCTAATTCCTTCTTCTTACAGAGGCACACTCAAGTCAAGTAATTCGTAATTAATAAAAAGCCTCGATAATAATTACGAATTACTTTACCTCTCGCAACAATTCTAATTTTTGATTTTGCACCACAGATAAACACAGATGAAATTTGATTTTTCTCTTGCTTTCGCTCAACTTACTAATTATCCGGTCAGTTGGAGTTAGCAAAACACCTTTAATTACGACTTACAACTTATTGATCATATGAAGCATATCGGTGCTAAAAAAATCGCTGGAAGTAGTCTGTGGCTGACTGGAAGCTTTATGCTTGCTAAAGTTTCGCAACTAATTGCTCAAGTTTTCTTGGCACGGTTGTTGACTCCTCAAGACTTCGGTATCTGGGGAATGGTATTAATTGTCACCACTTTATCCGCATTGTTTAAAGATGGAGCAATTGCTACTGTACTCGTTCAGCGTGGTCTAGATGACAAAAAACTAGTAGATGCTGTTTACAGCCTGGGTATCAATATTTCCGTTGTCATGTTTGTACTACAGGCTTTAACGGGGTTTCCTCTAGCGCTATTTTTTGGCGAACCTCTAGTATTTCCCCTGACTGCAACTGTAGCGCTAGTCTTTTTGATTGGTGCTGGTGCTGGTTCCCACGGTGCCGTACTTCAACGACAGATGAAATTTAGAGAGTTAGCGATCGCAGATGGGATTGCAGGTGTTGCACGTTTTGCTAGTTTGATTTTGTTTGCAACCTTGGGTTATGGAGTATGGTCTTTTGTGATTGCAGAGATAGCTATGACAACGATGGATGCTTTACTCAAACGCTACTGGAGTGGATACCGTTTCACCTATTACTTGATTCCCGAAAGGTCTGCAATTCGCGAGGTACAAGCTTACATTACCAGCTTGATAGGAATTCATTTAGCTGTCTATGCAAATACTAATAGTGACAATCTGATTATTGGGAGATTACTTGGTTCGGAATCTCTAGGTTATTACAACCTCGCTTATCAGTTAGCAATGCTCCCCACCTATGCTCTTTCCCAGATTAATAACCTCAACTTTTCCGTTCTTTCTCAAAAGGATAACCAAGGACAAAAAGCCTATCTTTGTAAAATTTTAGAACTTTATGCCTTGCTTTATGCTCCCCTATATGGCGTCGCATTTGTAGTTGCACCTGGAATTATTCCCCTAGTGTATGGGCACCAATGGAAACCTGCAGTTAGCCTATTTCAAATTATCTTGATTTTTGCTTATGCACGGGGTTTTATGTCGATTCTCGGCACCACTTTGAATGCTGTAAACAAGCCAAATATTAATGCCGCAATTAATTGGGTATTAGTACCTCTGTCAATGGCAACTTTTTTCCTCGGTGCTAAATTTGCTGGTGTTACAGGAGTAGCGATCGCTGTTGCTATTTTCATGGGAATTTGCGCCACTATTTGGTTTTGGTTTGCAACTAGTCGTGCTACCAATTGGAATATTGTAGTTTTACTCAAACCTGTCTTATTACCAACAATTGCGATAGCCATCACACTTCTAGGATTACAAGCATTTCCTCTGCCCATATACCTCCAAACAATATTCGTCCTTGTTGTTTATGGAGGATTAATATCTGTATTCTCTTGCGGTCGAATTAAAAGCATAGTTTTCAAGATTACGCAGCGTTTTTAGCGGTCTCCAATATCAATGTTTTTGTACAACCATTTTAATTATTTTCGGCGTTTGTTTGGTTATAAACTGCGAGAACTATACTCTAGCATGTTATTGAAGTGGATTTTACATGTTAACAGTAAACCACTGACCGTCAGCAAAAAATCAGCAATTGTATTTGCTCCCCATCAAGATGATGAAACCTTTGGTTGTGGGGGAATTATCGCTCTCAAATCTGCCCACAAAATCCCAGTTAAGGTTGTGTTTATCACCGATGGTAGACTTAGTAGACCAGACTGGATTCCCCCAAAAGAAATTATTCATGTCCGTCAAACAGAGGCTATAAATGCTCTAGGAATTCTTGGATTAGCACCATCATCAATTTACTTTTTGAACCAAAAAGATGGTTCTCTAAAACAACTGGACAGCGAACAGCGTAAACAGCTAATCACACAGTTAGTTGAACTACTGAAATTATTTAAACCGGAGGAAGTTTATGTCCCCCATCGTCAAGATTGTCACCCAGACCACGAGGCGACTTACAGCTTGGTTAAAGAGGCAATTTCTGCATCTGGTATCCCAGTAGAAATATTACAATATCCAGTTTGGATACTTTGGCAAAATCCCCTATCTTTCCATCTCAAATTACCAGAAATATCTCGGAGTTACTACATATCTATTGCTGAGGTTCAAGACCAAAAAAAACAAGCGATCGCCTGCTACGAGTCCCAACTCACTACCTTACCTCATGGTTTAATCAAGCATTTTTTGTCGGATTACGAGATTGTCATCAAGCATTAATTAGGAGTAATTATGTCAATTCAAAGCAAACCTGTCTTCAAAAATATGCCTCAAAATTTCGTAGTGACCAAACTCAAAAATTTTATTGATAGACTTTCTCATAGTCGCTTACGCGGATTTGATTTGTATCGCAATTCTCCAGACCGCAACGTTTTAGAAGATGTGATTATTCCTCATATAAAATCCCGCCATGA
>JAYKJH010000220.1:0-29665 GCA_035285345.1 Nostocaceae cyanobacterium
AGCGATAAATATAAGAAATAGGGCGGTGGGGCATCCCGTTCTTAAAGCCAAGAGTCTCCTAAGTAATAACCGGATTGTCTTGGAAGCCTACACTGTACACGAAGTGTCAGTGTAGGAGTATGTCACATTCTGCCAAAGTTGTACATCAGGTGATAGACCGTTGACTTTTAAGCTTTGACTTTTGACTCATGACACACAAAATAGCTCTAATTTGCACCCTAGGAATACTGACATCAGCGGTAGGCGGTGCATATTTGGGAGGACAAATTAATGTCATTATTCAAAAACAAAAATGCGAAAAGCATATTTGGGGGATAAACCATCTGTGTCAAGCTTGGGTAACACCAGGTGCTATGTGGCAAGGTAGCACCACGGGATTGTGGATGGGTACAGCTTTGGGAGCGGTGGTTGCATCTCTAGCAACCCGGCAAAAGGCTAATCGATAAGCCGGAAATTCCCACCACAGATGAACACAGAAAAATCCCAAGTATTGGGGAGCGTGTGGTTAAACAACGGTAAAATTCACCGTATACCTGACCCAACACGGCAATGTCTACAGAAACTACAAATCAAACAACTACGGGCGCTGATGCAGTTGATAGTGCGATCGCTGCTGGAATTGATTTTGACGGGACTCCCATTCCCGCCGCTAAATTGGAACTCTATAAAAATGTGATGGACCTAGAAGCCAACAGACAGCGTAGCGGTGTTTCAAATACCATGCGATCGCGCATTGTCCGGATTGGAGCAAAGCACATCCCCCAAGCAGAACTCAACCAAATGTTGACAGACGCCGGTTTTGCACCCCTTAAAGACAAAGAAATCGCCTTCTTCTACAGCGGGAAGTAACAAGCAACAGACAAGCAAGACAATCCACTATGATTTGTCCCTTGTCTTGCCCTGTTTAGCGCTTTTTTTGCTCGCGATCCACCCTAAATAGGAAAATCATCAAAGCAACTACTCCCACCTGAAGAGCAAGGTTAGGTAAAGCCGTATCAATATCACGTCCAGCCAAGACTTGCGTGAGAAACAGAAATGCCCCGATAAAACCAGAAGCACCACAAGTGACATAAATAAATTTCCGCAAGCCACGGTAAGGATTAGCAGCTTCTGTCTTTAGACGAGCATATAGTTCAGGATCTACTTGTTTAAGAGTGCGATTTTTTGGTTTTGGCTGTACCATGAGTGATAGAATACTAGATTGTTTATGCCGATGTGGCTCAGCGGTAGAGCACTCGATTCGTAATCGAGCGGTCACGGGTTCAAATCCCGTCATCGGCTTTTTTTATCGGTTATTACTGTCCAGTCCTGATGTATCTCCACGGACTTCAGGTTCAGTAGGTTCAGTGCTATCCACCGTAATTATCCTTTCTTTCAGAGCAGATGTGAACTACCCCAACCATTATCCCTCTAACCCCTGTTTGAGTAGATGGTTATATATCGGTTAAGCAGAAATATTTTTTATTTTTTCTATATCAGAATATAGGATATTTTTCAATATACAACGATTCCTGCTTAAACTTTAGCAATATTCAGTAACAATAAATTCAGATTTTCTTTAGAGTTTACAAAAATTAAACTAGATTATTGAGTGTTTTTAGCTGTTTAATATCCATTAAATAGCAATATTGTATAAATAAAATGGGGTTTTTTGAATTTTGAATATACGTCGCCAAAAAATATGAAAATTATACAAAACCTGAAAAGCCTTGTCAATACGTAGTTTATTGACTCCATTATCAATAGAGAATAAAACTTAACTAAATTTGTTAAGAAAGGTAATTTTGATTATTTAATAAAATATCATAAATATAATTACTTATACTTATATTTATTGCAAAAATCGCCAAATCCAAATTAAACTCAAACATCTTAAAAAAAAATAAAACTTGCTGCCAGCTTGTTGTGAGATCCTATAAACAGAGAACGGCGATTAATGCAGCTTTAAGAAAATGGGACAAAATCAGAAGTCAACAGTCATCATCACTGGAGCCTCTTCGGGGGTAGGTTTGTACACCGCGAAAGCGCTTGCCAATAAGGGATGGCATGTGATTATGGCTTGTCGGGATGTACGCAAGGGTGGAGAAGCTGCCCAACAGGTAGGAATACCGCAAGGTACTTACAGCCTGATGCAGATCGACCTAGGCGACTTAGATAGTGTTCGCCGGTTTGCCAGGGAATTCCAAGCTAGTGGCAGGTTTCTCAATGCTTTGGTGTGCAACGCGGCAATATATATGCCGTTACTCAAGGAGCCATTGCGAAGCCCAGAAGGCTATGAATTGACGATGACTACCAATCATCTCGGTCATTTTCTGTTGTGTAATCTGTTGTTGGACGATCTGAAAAAGTCGCCCGTTGCAGATCGGCGGCTCGTGATTTTGGGCACCGTAACCCACAACCCGGATGAACCAGGTGGAAAGGTTTATCCACGACCAGATTTAGGAAATTTTGAAGGCTTCGCAGCCGGGTTTAAAGCGCCTATTTCGATGGTTGACGGCAAGAAGTTTGAACCTGTAAAGGCTTACAAAGACAGCAAGGTCTGCAACGTGCTGACGATGCGGGAACTACATCGGCGTTATCATTCTGCTACTGGGATTACTTTCACTTCTCTGTATCCTGGATGTGTTGCGGACACGCCTCTGTTTCGCAATCACTATCCCCTGTTTCAAAAACTCTTCCCCTGGTTCCAGAAGTACATCACTAAGGGGTACGTGTCTCAGGACTTAGCTGGTGAGCGAGTAGCGGCGGTAGTTGCTGACCCTGAATTCAAACAGTCCGGTGCCTATTGGAGTTGGGGAAATCGCAATAGCAAAGACCGCAAGGCTTTTGTGCAAAGGGTGTCTTCCCAAGCCCGTGATGACGAAAAAGCTGAGCGGATGTGGGATATGACCGCAAAACTAGTTGGACTGGCAGACGAAACAGAAGTCAGCTTTGCTAGTGGTGTCAACCGTGCATAATGGCTAATTTTATCGAGTGAAGATTATGGGGTCAGCCTTTTTGGGTTATTTGTCTAGGAAGTGTTTTCAATATTGCCTTTTCTAAGGCTGACCCCATTTTTTCAGCGCTCATCAGATATCAACAATGTACTTGCTTAAGGATTAGGCGATCGCGTCCTTCGGCTTTTGCTTGGTAAAGAGCTTTATCAGCTGCCAAAATTAATGTCGATGATGAAATTTCCCGATTGGGAATAGTAGTTGTTACTCCCAAACTCAGGGTGACATATTGACTCACTTGCGAGCAGGCATGAGAAACGCGCAATCCCCTGACCCCATTTTGGATAGTTTGGGCAACGTGAACTGCTCCAGCTGCGTCGGTGTGGGGCATAATTACCGCAAATTCCTCGCCACCGTAACGGGCTACTAAATCTCCAGTTTTGCGAGCTGCATGGTTTAATATCCGCCCTACCTTTTTTAAAGTGGTGTCTCCTGCCGGATGACCGTAATTGTCGTTATAAAGCTTGAAATAATCAATATCGCACAGAATCAGTGACAGTGGCGAGCCTGACTGTGCTAAGGTTAACCACTGCGAACTCAGATACTCATCAAACCGACGACGATTAGCTAAACTAGTCAAACCGTCCACATTAGCAAGTTGCTGCAAGGCACGATTTGCTGCTTCTAATTGTTTATACATTTGCACTTGTTGCAGCAACCGGCGGACTCTTTGTCGCAAAACAGCCCAGTGAATTGGCTTGGTGATATAGTCGCTCGCACCAGCATCAAAAGCACGGTCTACAGATTCTGGATCGTCCAGTGCTGTAATCATCAATATAGGAGTGTAGTCGGAAATTAGTGTGTTGATTCCATCATCAGCACAGACTGGCGGTAGGGACGGGGTGTTATGACTAGCAATTTGTACTAAGTGCCTACAGCAAGTAAAACCGTCCATCAATGGCATCATCGCATCTAGCAAAACCAGATCTGGTTTGTGATGGGTGAAAGCATGTAAGCACTGCTGACCATTAGTTACCTCAATAACTCGATAGCCTTCTTTTTCCATCGCGCTACGTAACAGCAGCCGTGTGGTTCTGTCATCATCAGCAACCAGAATTAAAGGTGCATCGGTCGGAATGGAAGTGGGGCTTATGCCTGTCATCAGTAAAGTTCTATATAAAATTACAGTATGGGTAAATTATGGCGTTAATTTCTTGCCAGAAGGTAGAAAGCTATAATACATATCACACACGCTTTTTAGCTGTTTCTCCGGGTTGAATTACTAACAGTTTAGTTATTTCTGTCGGGTTGCACCAGTATAATTAGTCTTGATGGTATCCAAGTAATAATCCTGATAAATGTATTTTTTTATTAGTTGAATTAACCAAGAATTAATCATTGTTTTCAGTGGTTTCTTCCTCATAAATTTTAGATAAATATGATGCATGGATAATCGAGAATATACTGACAAGCAATCCCTAACTATTTATCTTTTTAAGAACAGATGAGAATATCTTTCCTATAGTATACTGCCCAAATTTCTCTATAAAATAGCACTCTGGGTTGACAGTCCCCAGCCGATAACTTGATTGCTATAGGAGGTGATTCTATATACTCTTATTTGTGGTTATCTAGAAAATTCTACCCAGTTGGTAGAGAATCAAGAGGGTGAGAAACTGATAAATATGGCTAGACTACTAACCAAGGTCATAACGCTTGCACCATGCCAAATCGATTAATGTATCAAGAGGACTATTATGTCGTCCTGGAAGTCAACCAACCAGAGCAATTTCTAACTGCACAGGAGCTACTGACGAAGCTGAAAGACATCTTGCAGCAGCTACAACAGTCTGATTTACCACGGGACTTGCTGCCATTTACTTCAGTTGACGAACAGGCTAAGCACTTACTCGATACCAGTTGTGAGTTGGATCTTGAGCCGGGAAAATATTTAAAATGGTACGCTGTTCGTTTGGAAAAGTAAATTTTTAGCTGAAACTCATTAGTCATTAGCCGGTCTAATGACTAATGACTAATCACTAATGACTAATTAGGAGTGCTAACCAAAGCTAGCTCAATTTTATTCTCCTGACTTTGGTTAATTTTCACCTCTACGCCAGGACCAAAGTATTTGGTCATCTTTTCCAGCTTCTGTTGCCAAGCATCAAGGGGTATCAGCGGCGAATCGAATTCCAAAATTAAGGTATAAGCCCCATTCGTTTCTGTTTCCCGTAACCAGGTGATTACGGGTCTTTCTTCATCGGAGGGATTCAGACCTAAGTAAGTCAGCGCTCCATCAAAATGAGCATCTTGACCGTAGCAATAGCGGGTGATGTCTTTGCGAATCTTTGTTTGAGTAGGAGTTGCTTGCTGCTCTCGCAGTGCCAATATTTGTGGGTTTGTGGGTTGACTGAAGGGTATGGGTGGCAGTTCGTTAGCTTTGAGCGCCAGTCCTCCCAGTAACAAGGGAAACCCATAAAAAAATCCTACCAGGTTGAGTGTGGCATTATCAGCAGCGTAAGCAACAATCCCAACAATGGTTAAAACAGAACCAATAATTAAGCCCAGTGTCCCCAGAGAAGTTTGCCGTAACATGATAGTGAGGTAGTATCAATTGCGAGGATTTTAGCTTTATTATCATCGGCTATCGCGAACTGCTTGGGAAGGAGTATAGCCGAAGGTGATTGAGAGAATGCTCAAACCCGAAATTTCGGATGAAGGCATATCGCCCTAGGCTAGCTCCGAACTGCTTGCGACCCAGGATGACACATGGTAGAAGATAACCAGCGAGATGCCAATATACATATTTCTCATCATTCTCTAGTCGAACAGCTAGAGTCCCTCAAGCGAGAAGACGAAACGCTCTACAACATTCTTGCTGTCGATGTTTGGGCTTTGGCAAAAACAATGGATGAGTTTCAACCTGGATTTTGGGCAGCTTTTATGAAAAATCGCGAACAAGCCGTTAAGCGCTTTATTAGTGATGCCATTAAAAGCAAGCCCCCTGATTCGCGTCGCCCGCCTTTTTTAAGTTAAAGTTTAGACTTGAAGAGTGTAAAGAAACTTTGAGCAGAGGAAGCGAATCATGGACGCACAAACTATTAAAGAGCGCATTGCCATTGTTGAAAGTAAACGCGAGTCTTTAATCCGCTTGCTGGAGCAACCAAATTTAGGTACTTTAAGGATTGATGTCAATCAGGCTTTGGAAGAAATGGACGAATTACTGGCAGAATTTCGACGCACTTTTCCTGAAGAGTCCAGCAATTAAGCGCCTTTAAGCCAAAAGTTCCCCTTAGCCAAAATATATTCCCACAGCGCCGGAATCGTCAAATTACGGCTTCACCGGCGCTAACCCTTCATTCATAGATCAGTTTTTCTAGCTCAAGCTTTTGTAGTTTTGCTGTAGCTTCGCTCTATAGGGCTGGGTAACAATTCCGAACAGCATCTTTAGCCTTAGCTCCTCACTAGAGTTGGACATCTGTACAGTTCCTACTTTCATTATTTAGTCCAGCAATCTTCTCACCCCAAGTTACAGCTTTCCTTGACTCGTGGCGAAACATCACATTAGTTCATGTTATTTAACTATTAACTGAGCGATCGCCTAACTTCCGCACCAACGCAATTAATTCTGGTGTTGCTGTATCTTTTTTACAGAAAGCATCCAAACAATCACTAGAGTTAGAATCTGGTGATTTCATGTCCTCTAGGGACGAATAAGCAATAATCTGAGTATTTGGCTCAATGTCTTTAATCTTTGTCGAAGCGCTCCAACCATCCATGATTGGCATTTGTAGGTCCATGACTACTACATCTGGACGATACTGCTCAAACATGTCTACCGCTTCTTTACCATTACTGGCTAAGCCTACTAATTCGATATTGTTCTGGTTAGAAAACGCCAGCTTCAGGCAAAAACGAGTCAACTCGTGATCGTCAACCACCATAACTTTGAGGGTAGAAGGCTTACAGGATAACATTAACATTCCCGGAAAATAAAACTACTAAGTAGATTAACGTTTATAGTTTAAAAGCTTCAGTGTCGAATCTGACTCTATCCTTTGGTTGAATCCGTGGCTTTGTTTTATCCCAATTTATTAATTTATGGTCAAATTAATTAACATAAGTTAAAATTTATGTGTTTTGCTTGAAATAACCTGTAAAATGTGGTATTAAAATTTTTTAGGATCGAAATAATTTTGGATAACAGTAAGTAAAGCTAAAAGGTAGAAAGCAAATCTTTGACTTCCTACCTAATCCTGAATCATCCATTGATTAAAGCCGCTCGCAGAGCGATTTCCCGGAAAGTTTTTTGCGAACTAGCCTCTGGACAATCTTCACCAGGTCGGCGTTGGATGTAACTACCATCTGGTTGCAATTCCCAGGCTTGCCGGTTATCTGCTAGCATAATTCCCAGAATTTCTTGTAAGTCTTTAACCAGGTCTGGATCTTGGATAGGGACAGTGGCTTCTACCCGACGGTCGAGATTGCGTGGCATCCAGTCGGCACTGCCAATGAAAATATCTTCTTCGCCGTTGTTATGGAAGTAAAAAATCCGCGAGTGTTCTAGAAACCGACCGATAATGCTGATCACCCGAATGTTGTCACTTACATCTGGGACACCGGGACGCAAGCAGCATATTCCCCGGATAATTAAGTCAATTTTTACCCCAGCTCGTGACGCTTCGTAAAGAGTGGAAATGATTTGCGGATCGACTAAGGAGTTCATTTTGGCAACAATCCGACCGGAAAAACCATTTTTAACATGTTCGATTTCCCGCCGAATCAAAGACAAAAAGCGATCGCGCATGTTTACAGGTGCAACCAACAACTGACGATAAGACCTTTGCCGAGAGTACCCCGTTAAGTAATTAAATAAATCTGTCGCATCAGCCCCCAAATCTTCCCGACAACTGAACAAGCCCAAGTCTGTATACAGTCGGGCTGTTTTCGGATTATAGTTACCAGTACCAATATGCACGTAGCGACGGATGCGGTCTTGTTCCTGCCGGACCACCAGCACTGATTTACAATGAGTTTTTAGTCCTGCTAGACCGTAGACAACATGCACTCCTGCTTTTTCTAAGCGTCTTGCCCAATAAATATTATTTTCCTCATCAAATCGTGCCTTGAGTTCCACCAAGACAGCTACCTGTTTGCCATTTTCCGCAGCAGTAATTAGAGAATTCACGATTGGTGAATCTCCAGAAGTCCGGTAAAGGGTCATTTTAATTGCCAGCACGTTGGGGTCTTGTGCTGCATGAGCAATGAATTTCACCACTGAAGACGAAAAAGACTCATAGGGATGGTGGACTAGTAAATCCCGCTCTCGAATCACACTAAAGAAGTCTTTACCTTCCTCCGTTTCCAAGATAGATGAGTTGATATTTGGTTCCTTGAGCCGTTGTAGACGAGGTGGGACTGTAGACTTCCAAGGAGGGTCTTTCAGTTCAGACAGCGGTAATCCCATCAAAGACATTAAGTCACCCAACCCCAGTAAACCCTCAACTTCGTAAACATCGCTGGGTTCTAACTGCAAATCTTCTATCAGTTGGCTGCGGATTTCTTCCGGGGTCTGGGATGGAATTTCTAGCCGCACGGGAGAACCACCAAACCGCCGTTTGCGTAGTTCCTGTTCAATTGCCAACAGTAGGTCATCAGCTTCATCCTCTTCCAGTTCCAGGTCAGCGTCACGGGTGACTCGGAAGGGGTGATATTCTTGAATATTCATCCCCGGAAACAGACTATCTAGATTATGAGCAATCACCTGTTCCAAAGGTACTCCCGTCCAATGAGCAGGGTGTCCCTTTTGATAAGTCGCTAGTTCTGGTGGGAGGGACAAAAATCTCGGCAGAACGTGGGGAACTTTGACTCTGGCAAATAATTCTTCCTCGGTTTCCGGATTTTTGACAACTACAGCCATATTCAGGCTGCGATTAGAAATATAGGGGAAAGGATGGCTGGGGTCTACTGCTAGAGGTGTAAGGACGGGGAATATTTGCTCTTCAAAATAGTTTTCTAGATAGTTTCGCTGTTCTTGGGTTAAGTCCATATAATCCAGAATATATATCCCCTGGGTAGCTAACTCCGGTCGCAGGACTTTCTCAAAATTCTGGTGCTGTTTGGCTACTAACGGTCGCAGGGTTTGACAGATTTCTCGTAGCAGTTGTTCTGCTCCTCGTCCATCGGCTGTTACCGGACTGACCTCTGCTTCTACCTGTTGCTTTAGTCCTGCTACCCGCACCATGAAAAATTCATCTAGATTAGAGGAGAAGATAGCCAAAAACTTCAGCCGTTCCAATAGGGGTGTGCGGGGGTCGCAAGCTTCATGTAACACTCGGCTATTAAATTCCAGCCAACTTAATTCTCTGTTTAAATAATATTGCGGAGCATGTAAATCTATTTCCGCTGGTGGCTTCTTGGGTTTTGCCATTTTAATGCGTTCCGCGCTCTTATCGCCTATATTTATGTGAGTGAATAAACTTAATACCATAGCAGATGCAACCAGGCGATCGCCTCTGCATTTAGTTTTTCAGATGTATTACTTAACAAATTGAAATCTTTAAAATACTTCATCTTCAATACCCCGCCACCATTCTCCCAATTTCATCAAATCGTTGTGAATTTCTGCCAATTCTGTGATATAATCCTCAGCAGCAATATTATCTCGTCTCTCTTGCAGTTTTTTCAGCCTTAACTGCACTAATAACCAAGGCTTGGAGATGCTATCGGTAGCTTCTATATATTTTGCCAGTTCGTTGCTATCCATATGTTGGGGATTGGGGACTAGGGATAAACTGTTAAAAAAACAGCCACGATGATTGTCGTAGCTGGTTTTGCTATTAATTAATTAACGCATGACTGGTTTAAGTAGCAGCTTAAGCTAAATTTGCAGCCACGAAGTCCCAGTTAACCAAATTGTCGAGGAAGTTCTTGATAAACGCCGGACGCGCATTTCTAAAGTCAATGTAGTAAGCGTGTTCCCACACGTCTAGGGTCAGCAGAGCCTTTTGACCGTGAGCTAGGGGATTTTCAGCGTTGGGGGTTTTGGTAACTTTGAGGGTTCCATTATCATCCACCAACCAAGCCCAACCGCTACCAAATTGGGTCGCAGCAGCTGTAGAAAACTCTTCCTTGAATTTGTCAAAGCTACCAAAGCTACTGTCAATTTTAGCAGCCAGATCACCAGTGGGGGCGCCACCACCGGCGGGTTTTAAACAGTTCCAGAAGAAACTATGGTTCCAAACCTGAGCAGCATTATTGAAGATACCTGCTTTTGCTGGGTCTTTGAAGGCGATTTGGATGACTTCTTCCAGGGATTTGTCTGCCAATTCTGTATCTGCAACCAGCTTGTTGAGGTTGTCTACGTAAGCCTTGTGATGTTTACCGTAGTGATACTCAAAGGTTTCGGCTTTCATGCCATAGTCTTCTAGAGCGTTGAAGTCGTAAGGAAGTGGGGGCTGTTCAAATGCCATTTTGTGCTATCCTCTCTTTACAGTTCTAAAGTTTAAGGCTAATGGCGGCACTTTAGCCTCTACTACAGGTTATGTATACCAGTTGCGCTAAAAGCGCGTACATAAAACTTAATAGCACGATTTGACGACTAAATACAGGTAAAATTATCTCTGTTATATGTAAGTAATAATAACTATTGACTTTTCCGGGTTAATTACTCTCATCATTGAGAAATGAATACCAAGTCCAAGTTTGTTGATGCATTCAAAATTCACAACAACATTGCTAAATTAGTGAGTGGGATGTGCGCTCCGCGCTTTTGGTGGAAGCGATAGCTTCGCGCTCTGCAAGGAAGCGCAGATCGCACTGTTGCAGAGAATTGTTTTTCTCTTTTAGTTAATCAGGCGTTGCTGATTATAAATATGAAAATAATTTTCCGGAAATTCAAAACCCTTGTATAGATGCTTGCATTTCGCGTCTGGTCAGATAAATTCATATTGTGATTCAGTAACGCCAATAAAACTATTCGGCAATCATTATCCGTCGATTTTAAAACTTAGGAAAGCCAATACTAATAGTAGGGAAATATAAAATGTCTGAAATCAAAGATTTAGTAAGTCTGTCGTCTGGCAACCATCACAAATAATTTGTTGTAGCCTAGCTGCTATATCATCCACTAATACCTTTTTTATACGCTTGTAAATAAAGACGAAGTGGTAGTTAAGTAGCGATATTGCGTTACCTTCATGTCTGTATTCATCTGGTGAAAAACTTGCCATTTTTCCTGAATATCTCTGGCTCTGTTGTATATATGTATAGTATAATCAACATAAAAATTAAAGATAAGGAGGTGATTAAGTAATGCTGGTATTAGAGTACAAAGTAAAAGGAAAAAAGCATCAATACGATGCAATTAATGAGGCTATTCGTACAACACAGTTCATCAGAAACAAGGCTATACGCTATTGGATGGATGCACCAAAAGAAGCCAAAATTAATAAAATTGCTTTGAATAATTACTCAACAGCATTGCGGAAAGAATTTAAGTTTGTTGAGGAATTAAATTCAATGGCTTGTCAATCTGCCACTGAAAGAGCGTGGCTAGCAATTGACAGGTTTTACCAGAATTGCCAGAAAAAAGTAGCAGTTAAAAAAGGGTTTCCCAGATTTCAAAAAGATAACCGTTCAGTTGAATATAAAACAAGTGGATGGAAGTTGCATTCAACAAAACGACGTATTACTATTACCGATAAAAAAGGTATTGGTGAGTTGAAATTGTTGGGTACATGGGATATTCATACTTACCAGATTAAGTTAATTAAGCGTGTTAGATTGGTACGCCGTGCTGATGGATATTATTGCCAATTCTGCATTAATGTAGATGCTAAAGCTGAATCGAGAATTGCTGATGGTGAAATCGGTTTAGATGTTGGTCTAGAGTATTTTTACTCTGATTCAAATGGTAATCATGAGGAAAACCCTAGATTTTTAAAGAAAGCTGAATCATCAATTCAACACGCTCAACGCCAAATTTACAAAAAGGAAAAAGGTAAAAACCAGAGACGGAAAGCGAGACAGAGATATGCACGAAAACATTTAAAGGTAAGTAGGCAACGGAAAGAACACGCCGTAAGATTGGCGCGTAACGTATGCAAGGCTAACGCCTTAGTAGCCTATGAAGATTTGAACGTTAAAGGCATGGTAAAAAATCACTGTCTAGCCAAGAGTATTAACGATGCATCTTGGTCACTTTTCCGTAGTCGGTTAGAATATTTTGCAGCTAAATTTAACTCACAAGTTGTTGCTGTCAATCCTAGAATGACATCTCAAAAATGTTCAGATTGTGGTGAAATTATGAAAAAATCTCTCTCAACTCGTAGCCATGTTTGCAGTTGTGGCTGTAGTTTGCAGAGAGATGTTAACGCTGCTAAAAATATTCTGAATCTTGCAAAAGCTAGGGTAGGGCATACCCGAAGTAACGCTTCTGGAGTCGGAACCACTACGCTAATTGGCGCAAGCCTGTTAGAGCAAGTTCTGACGATGAATGAAGAATCCCCTGCCTTTCCGAATAGATGAGCGAAGCGATATCTATTCAGGCAGGGGAGTGTCAACAGATTTCTACTTAGACAAACACTCGTGGTAACAGTTAACAATTTGTGCAATAACTTCCTCAATACTCAAACCATCAGTATTAATTTCAATGGCATCTGCTGCTTTTTGTAAAGGGGACACTTTGCGGGTGCTATCTTTCCAGTCCCGTTCGGCGATATCTCGCTCTAGCTGCTCTAAACTAACTTCAGCTAAACCTTGATTTTTGAAGTCTTGTTGACGGCGCCGCGCTCGTTCACTTACAGAAGCTGTTAAGAAAATTTTTACTTCCGCATCCGGGAAAACATGGGTGCCAATGTCCCGTCCTTCAGCTACTAACCCACCTTTTTGACCCCAGCGCTGCTGTTGTTTTACCAGTGCTTGACGTATGGCACCAATAGCTGCAATTGCTGAGACTTTCGATGTAACTTCAATACCACGAATTTCTTGGGTAATATTTTTGCCATTAATCCATACCTGGGTAGGATTTTGCAGGTCATCACATAGGGTAAGCTGAATTTCACACTGATTTGCTAACTCGGCGATCGCACACACATCGTCTAGGGCAATACCTGACTGTAGCACCAGCCAAGTCACAGCGCGGTACATAGCGCCGGTATCGAGATATATTATCCCTAATTGGGCTGCTACCAAACGAGCGACGGTGGATTTTCCCGCACCCGCAGGACCATCAATGGCGATGACAGGAGCGCGATCGCGCAGAATCACATTGTCAATTAAACGTGTAGACCCAAGACGACCGGCGATCGCGAGCATTCCTTCCTCCTGAACTGTTTCTAAGGGCATTAACGTTAAGGGATCAACCAATTCAACATACTCCACTGAAATAGCACTGACTGTAGCCACTTTTTGCTGGACTGTAGCTATTAGCTGCTTAGCGCTACGTTCTCCAGCTTTAAATACAGCTTCAGCTTGTTGTAAACCACGATATAAAACCGTTGCTTGTTCTTTCTCTTCATCTGTTAAGTACTGATTTCGGGAACTCATGGCTAAACCAGAGGGTTCCCGGAGTGTGGGACAAGCAACAATCTCTACCGGGAAATTTAAATCAGCCACCAACCGACGAATAATAGCCAGTTGTTGACCATCTTTTTGACCAAAATAAGCTCGGTCAGGTTGTACCAAATTAAAAAGTTTGCTAACAATAGTAGCTACACCCTGAAAGTGCCCGATACGGGAACTACCACACAAAACCGACATCATACCAGATGGTGGTATCACTTGGGTAACTCCCAAGTCCATGACGCCAATTCCTAGTTCTTCCGGTGTCGGTGCAAAAATCGCATCCACCCCAGCATGTTCGCATATTTGTTTATCTTGCTCCAAAGTCCGGGGATAGCGTTGGAAATCCTCCTGCGGACCAAATTGCAGCGGATTGACAAAAATACTCACAATTACTATGGCATTTTCTGGTCGCGCCCGCGAAATTAAACTTAAATGACCTTGATGTAAAGCTCCCATTGTGGGAACTAAACCTACCGTCGTCGCAGGACAGTCAGATGTCTGTCCCACGGTTCGTTCCGCTGACAGCAAAAGTTGTTTGTCCGTTAAGGAAGTTTGGCACAATAATGCCATACGGCGTCTCTCTAAATAGCAGCGTAACGCCGCGACTGTTGTAAACAGGCGCACAAATAACCCCTAGTTTCTATCTAGCCTTTCTCGTTAGTTTATCTTTGAAAAAGGGAGTAGGAGCTAGAGCTTAGGAGGGAATCCCCTGTAAGAGATCCCAAAATTAATTTATGTTGACCAGCAAAAGATATTACATGAAACTGTGTTACTATTAATACGTAGCATTGAAGAATCAGGGTTTCACCATCTTAGTCTAGCGGGCAAAAGCGATAGATAGTGAAACCCTCACTGACAAGATAATTCGTAATTTGTGATTAAAATTTACAAGCTGTAACAATGAATTTTGGGAAGGAGCAAATATCATCGGACGCTTGTAGCCAAGACGCTGCTTTGTTTGCAGTTGCCCACGCATTTATGCCTACGACAATTAGGAATTATCAATTACAAATTGTGTCTCACAACAGTCCTAGAGAACAAAGTTAGTTAGTTAGAGCGGCAGTTGTGTCAATCACTCAAAACTTCCAAACGTACTGGAGCAACACCACTGCTGAACATATTCAGCGCTTTGGCTGCTGCAACAGATAAATCCACAATCCGACCGCGAATGAAAGGACCTCTGTCGTTAATTCGCACGATTACAGAAAGACCGTTTCGCAGATTGGTAACGCGGACTCTTGTACCAAAGGGTAAACTGCGATGTGCTGCTGTCATCGCATTTTGATTGTACCTCTCACCATTGGCAGTGCGATTACCATGAAAGCCTGGTCCATACCAAGAAGCCTGTCCATTGAAGCTAATGCGTACTGTCGGTCCGACAGCGACTTTCTTTGCTGGTTGGACGGGTGCTGTTGCAGGTGCTACAGGTGCTGGGGGTACTGGGGGTGGTACGGGTGCTACGGGTGGTACAGAAACGGGTATCAAGGGTGCAGGTAAGCCATAAATCTCGCTTAAGGGAGGTGCATTAGCAATCAGCCGTCGCATCCGATTAACCGCTTGTAGTGCGTCTTTTGCTGGGTTGTTGGTGCTATTTGCAAGTATGGTGTTGTCGTTAATCTCAACTAGTTTTTCACCGTTGACCTTGATAGCAAAACTCTGGTCACTTTTATCACTGGTATTCATCCAACTGACAGTAATTTTACTACCATCTAGCTGTTTGACATTCAGTTGATTAATTTTTGCTGCTACTGCTGTAGCCCGCCAAACCGGATTGTCTAGATTAGCGTTGTGGTTGTTATGGTTACTGATGACATCCGGTAAATTCCCAATGGTAGCCACCCTTTCGCTATGGTAGGGAGATTGAATGTTTGTACCATTGTTAACTGCACCAACTTTAGTCTCTTCGGAAGCAGCAGGTGTGGAACCAAGAAAGGTCAGAACGGGAATATTGCGGATATACAGCGTTGCTGCTAAGCGCCCTGCCAAGGTGTGGGTTTGAATTTTTGCAATTACAGCTTGTGCAGCTAGTTGATTATGTGAAGTTTGATACTCTCCCACCTTGACCACATCTTTGGGAAGCCGTTGTTCATCATCGGAAGCATTTGGCTTATTGGATGTTTGAGTACGTCCTACTGACGGGATTCCCAAAACAGTGGTTATCAGGGCGGCAGTAGTGCACAAAAATTTTTGATTCATGCGTCTTAGGATAAGCAATCTGAGAACACTAGGTTGAATTAGCCAGGGATGCTCACACCTGCGGGGTGTCACACCACAAAACTCATAGCCGTTCCGTATTCACTTTTGATTTCAATCTGCAACAGACTAACATGAACTTTTGGGGTTAGGGATCAGGGTGAGACCGGAATTCTTGACAAATTTATGAAAACTTAATCTGCAAGAATTTATGCCAAACTCTTGCTGGAAGACGATTTGACCTGCTCAAGGCTGTCAAAGATTATGAATTTTTTTTATCAAAACTTTACAAAAAATGGGAACAAAATATTGAAGTAAGTAGTCACCTATTTCTTCATCTCATGAATCCTTAGCAGGCAGTAGAATACATCCTGGAATGAAGGGCATAGGGCATAGGGCATAGGGCATGGGGCATGGGTAATCGGGAATAGGTAATGGGTAATGGATAATGGGTAATTATCCCCCTTGTCCTCCTTGTCCTCCCTCTCCCCCTGCTCCCTGCCCCCTTGCTCCCTGTCCCTTCCAGTCCCTTCTGAAATTGATGACGGTGCTGCAGAGAATGGATTACAAAGACGCAGGGGTTGATGTTGAAGCGGGTCGAGAGTTTGTTAATCAAATTCGCAATTTGGTTCACAGCACTTATCGACCGGAAGTACTTGGTGGATTGGGTGGTTTTAGTGGCTGCTTTGAAATCCCCGCCGGTTACAAACAGCCGGTGTTGGTTTCGGGAACCGATGGTGTCGGTACGAAGCTGAAAATTGCCCACTTAGTTAACCGCCATGACACTGTAGGTATTGATTTGGTAGCAATGTGCGTTAATGACGTGCTGACATCCGGCGCCGAACCTTTGTTTTTCTTGGATTATGTCGCAACAGGTAAGTTAGAAAAAGAACAACTCACCCAAGTTGTAGCCGGAATCGCTCAAGGATGTCATCTGGCTGGTTGTGCTTTGTTGGGTGGAGAAACGGCAGAAATGCCGGGTTTTTACCAGGTGGGTGAGTATGACTTGGCTGGCTTTTGTGTGGGAATTGTGGAAAAAAGCCAAATGCTCAATGGTTCCCAGGTACAGGTGGGAGATGTGGCGATCGCCCTCGCAAGTTCTGGTGTCCACAGCAATGGCTTTAGTTTGGTGCGAAAAATTATTGCTGAACGGGGGTATGAATGGAGCGATCGCCCCCAATTCTTCGGTGGTCAAACTTTGGGAGAAATTTTTCTCACACCGACGCGCATTTATGTCAAACCGATACTTGCATCCTTAAAAGCTGGTATCGAAATACACGGCATGTCCCACATTACCGGCGGCGGCTTACCTGAGAATTTACCCAGATGTCTGGGTAAAAATCAATCTATATATATTGATACCGGCAGTTGGTCAGTACCCCCAACCTTTCAATGGCTGGCAGCAGAAGGTGCGGTGAGTAGTAATGCCATGTTTAATACCTTTAATATGGGCATTGGCTTTGTGTTGTTGGTGCCACCTGCTCAAGTAGAAAAGGCAGTGAGTTTCTTTACATCCCAGGAAATTCCCACCCATGTTAGTGGTGAAGTTATTCCGGGTAGCGGAGAATTGCTGGGAATTCCGGGATAATTGTAGGGTGGGCATTGCGGAAAACCTGCGTAATATCAAGTATGGGCTTTCGCAATGCCTTACCCCTACTAAATAAACCTCTTGCACGCATTTCGGGATTAACACGCTCTGTTAAGAGTTCCCTCTTCCCGACTTCTGCAAGAAGTCTAATGATTTGAGAATGTCTTTGACAATATTCGGAAACGAATGTATAATCACTAACTAACAGATATATTATGTTCTCTAGCCCAAAAATTATCATACTTTGGGCTATATTTTTCGAGTATTTCTTAAGATTCAACATTTCTGAGCTAGTGCAGATTCATTTTTTGAGTTTTTTATACCGACTTAACTTAGATCCTATTAACATGAAAAATTATCCCCTCAAAAGCTAGTTGCATAATGAGTTCTCTTGATATACCAAAAACAATTGGTTCAATTTATTGTGTAGGTCGTAACTATGCTGACCATGCCAAGGAACTAAACAATCCAGTCCCCACAGAGCCAATAATTTTCACAAAATCACCAGCCTGTATTGTCCCATTTGAGGGCAAGATACTCTTACCTCATCATTTAGGACGATGCGATTACGAAACTGAGATTGCAGTACAACTTGGCAATGATTTGTATCAGGCAAAGCCAAATCAGGTTTTAGAGGTACTCAGTTATGTTGGTATTGCCTTAGATTTGACTCTTCGTGATAAGCAAAGTGAACTGAAAGCTAAAAAGCATCCTTGGGATTTAGCAAAAAGTTTTGTCAACGCTTGTCCATTGTCAAAATTCCGTCCATTGAATCACGGCCAAGAAATAGAAGAACTGGAAATTAAACTGGAAGTCAACGGTGAAATCCGCCAACAAGGTTCTACTAAACAAATGCTATTTTCAATTCCCGATCTGATTAGTTTCATTAGTCAGCATATACCGCTACGTTCGGGGGATTTGGTTTTAACTGGTACTCCAGCCAATGTCGGTCCACTGAAAAATCATGACCATCTGGTGGCTTTTTTAAATGGGGAAGAGATCGCCCAAGCTGAGATTATCAGAAATTGAAACTGATTACTTAACTTTCTCACATAGGTAAAAACACCAACCTAACTCACCAGAGGCGATCGCATCCTGGGTTCTTTTAAAGGCTACGCTCAGATCTGGATAACCCTCCTGAGCTAGCTCAGACACCAACTCATAGCTTTTGTGCAGGTGTTCGCTCATGTCCTTGACTTGCAAGACTTTAAACCCGATTTCAGTCAATTTTTGAGCGTAGGATTCTGGGCTAAAGGTGGGTTGAAATAGTAGCCTGTCATAAACATACTTGCGGGTAGTGTCGCTGATTTCCTCTACTGGGGTGACCAAATCATCAAACAAAAATATCCCGCCTGGTTTGAGAACACGGTGAGCCTCCGCTAGAGCCTTACTCAGTTCCGGGATGTGGTAGAGTGCCCCTTGACTCCAAGCGTGGGTAAAGGAGTCATTCTCGAAAGGTAGGTTAGTAGCTGATTCCTTCTGGAAGCTGACCCGCAGAGAGGGGAAATTACTAGCTTTTGCTCTAGCATTATCTACATAACTGCTACTGAGATCAATGCCCACCACCTCACATCCTCTTTGTTGAGCTATCCAGATAGCAGATTTACCGTTGCCACAAGCCACTTCCAGGACTTTGGATTCAGCAGTAATACCACTTTGCTCCAGCATATATTCATCCCAGCGCTGACAAGCTGGTACAAAATCTTCTGGACGAGCAGTGGCTAAATTCTGGAAATAGCCCCAGTGGAGACTACCTTCTGGGTCCCAAAAACTGCGGAAGCGTTGATCGCGATCGCGATCGTCGAATAAGGCTTCGGTGTCAGCTTCTGTAAACTTACTTGGTGTCATGTTACCTCTATTCATTGGTATTGATGCTATGTACCTTAAAGAGCATATAATATCTTGGAATGCAGATATCTTGAAGTAAAAATTAAGTTTCATCAACT
Source organism: Nostocaceae cyanobacterium (assembly GCA_035285345.1). GTDB lineage: Bacteria > Cyanobacteriota > Cyanobacteriia > Cyanobacteriales > Nostocaceae > JAYKJH01. The sequence goes on from JAYKJH010000220.1 coordinate 19,227, forward strand.
GAAATAAGTTATTTGAATAGGCTAAGTAAGCAATAGACTTGCAAAAAAAGGCTTTTTAATCTATAGATTGGAAAATAATCATCAAGGTTTAAATAATGAGTGTTTTCACGAGACTGGAATCTGAAGTCAGAAGCTATTGTCGGTTGTTTCCCACCATTTTTACAAAGGCAGTAGGAGATAAATTAATCGATGAAAATGGACGCATTTACATTGACTTTTTATCTGGTGCTGGCGCACTCAATTACGGACACAACAACCCCAAGCTGAAACAACGTCTCTTGGAATACATTGAGTCAGATGCCATTACCCACAGCCTCGATATGTTCACTTCTGCCAAGGGGCAGTTCCTCGAACGGTTTGAGGAGTTCATTCTCAAGCCACGAAGACTGGACTATAAGGTGATGTTTACAGGTCCCACAGGGACTAACTCTGCGGAAGCGGCTTTGAAGCTTGCCCGTAAAGCTACTGGTCGTAAAACAATCATATGTTTTAATAAAGGCTACCACGGACATACTTTAGGAGCGCTCGCCGTCACCCCTAACCCAGTCTATCAAAAGGCTGCGGGTATTCCCCTCGGTAATGTTTTAACTGCCCCCTTTGAGGATAAAAATTCAACCAAAGATACCAGTCTTGACCATTTAGAAAAACTAATTGATGAGTTAAGTCTCAATCAAGACAAACCCGCAGCAGTGATTTTAGAAACAGTTCAATCTGAGGGAGGTATTAATGTTGCTAGTGTTCCCTGGCTTCAGCGTCTTGCTAAGATAACTCAAGAACGAGATGTTTTACTAATTGTTGATGATATCAAAGTAGGCTGTGGTCGAACTGGCCCTTTCTTTAGCTTTGAACGAGCAGGAATTAAACCCGATCTCGTTTGTCTAGCTAAATCTTTAAGTGCCTATGGCAACCCAATGGCTGTCTTACTAATTCGACCTGATTTAGACTGCTGGAAACCTGGGGAACATAGTGGTACTTTCCGAGGTAACAATCTCGCTTTTGTCACAGCCACTGCTGCGATTGAGGAATACTGGCAGACAGATGCTTTTGCTAAAGAAATAGCAGCTAAAGGCGAAATAATGCAACAGCGACTTCAAGAAACGATCGCTAAATATCCAGAATTAGGCGGTGAACACCGAGGAATAGGATTAATTCAAGGAATCGCTTGCCAACAACCAGGATTAGCCAAAAAAGTCAGTAATGAAGCCTTCCAACGAGGCTTAATCTTTGAACCGATGGGAGTCAACAAAGAAGTAATTAATCTTCAGTCTACACTCACAATTGATATTGATACTTTGACTCAAGGGCTAGATATTTTAGATCAAAGTATCAGTGCTGCTATTTCACATTGAATCGCTCAAACCGGCGGCTGTTAAAATTTCGGTCAACACTTGGCCATGATACTCCCAGGGGAAAGTGTCAATAGTAAAACCTAGCAACCCTGTATCCCCATCAATTGCTGCTTGCTCATTAACAAGAGTCGTCAAAATATGTTTGTCCATCTCTAAAGTTAATCCCTCAGTTAAGGGAGTTTTCCAGTCAGGACGCAACAAAGCCAGAGCAAGAAGTAACGCCATTGCGCCCCAATTTGATACACCGCACATAATTGGATAATCGCAAGGAATATTACAGGCTATTCGCTCTCCATGCTTAATGGTTTTAGCAATTAGCTCTGGAGAAAGGCTTGCCATACCAAGTTCATTACCCAAATCACCAATACCGATAGAGATAATCTCACTGAGAGTAAATAGGAAATGCAAGGGTGCAGTACAAGCAGTGATATCATTCCCATTTATATTGCGGACAGTACCATCAAAACTCGGTCCTGCTCTTTCAATGGCAATAACATGAGAGACAGGAGGATCGGCACTTTTCCATAATTCGATAATCGAAGCAATAGAGGGATCTTCTGTACTTACTGCATCAACAGGAACAACATCATAACCAACATTAGCAGCTATTCCGGCTGCCCTTGCTGCGGTTTCTACAGCGTTTAGACATAAAGGATCAGTAACCAGACGTACAGGAATTCCAACTCTTTCCAGTCCGGCTGCTAGATGAGCGCAACCGATGGGTCCATCATTTTCCGCCGCCGGGGGATTTCCATGAGGAATAAAAAATCCTGTGATAATGGCTATATGGGGGGATGGATGTTCAGCGATGGAACAGGCTGCACCTAGTAATCCTCCTTTGGCTGCTTCCACAAGCGGCTGGATACCATGACCAACATCACGTCCACAAATAGTTTCAATTTGCTCGATCCGGGTGAGAATTTCTGGAGAACTTTCCGAAACAACTTTCATTTAGTTGCTCCTAAATCAACTAATGTTGGAGAAACCGCCCCTTGCATAACTTCTTGAACAGAATATTCTAGGAGAGTTAGCCCCTTTGCCAATAATTCTTCCGAAACGGTTAAAGGTGGGAGACATCGAATTACTTGACCCTGTGCCCCTGCTGTTTCCATAATTAGCCCCTTGTCAAAGGCTTGGCGAATAATTTGGTCGGCTATCTTCCCATTTTGGCAGTCTAATCCCTGAATCATACCCCTGCCTCTGACAGAAAAACCTGCTGACTGGTAGTTTTTGGCAATTTCTTCTAATCGGGACTGCATCATCTTTCCTTTGCGTTTCACAGCAGAGGACAAACTGTTATCTTGCCAGTAAATATCCAAGGCGGCTTTAGCGGTGACAAAGGCAAGATTTGGTCCTCTAAATGTGCCACTGTGTTGACCGGGTTTCCACTGATCTAATTCGGGTTTAATCAGTACCAATGAGAATGGCAGACCGAAACCACTTAAAGATTTAGAGAGGGTGACAATATCAGGGGAAATGCCCACTTCTTCAAAGCTAAAAAAAGTACCTGTTCTGCCGCATCCTACTTGGATGTCGTCAGCAATGATTAGGACATTATGTTTACGGCAGACTTTTTCCAGGGAACGCAACCACTCAAAGCTAGCAACATTGACCCCACCTGCTCCCTGAATTGTTTCCACAATTACTGCGGCTGGTAGTGATACACCACTACCTACATCAGAAAGCACTTTGTCTAGATACTCTGTCGTATCAATATCTGCCCCTAAATAGCCATCGTATGGCATAAAGGTTACGCCTGTGGTGGGGATTCCCGCTGCTTCTCGCTGGGAAGCTTTGGCTGTGGTTGCTAACGAACCGAGAGTTACACCGTGATAGCCATTGGAAAAAGCAATCACCGTTTCCCGTCCTGTTATTTTGCGAGCCAATTTGAGAGAGGCTTCTACAGCATTTGTTCCTGTAGGGCCTGGAAACTGAACTTTATAATTTAATTGCCTGGGTTTGAGGATAATCTGTGCAAAGGCTTCGAGAAATTCCTCTTTCGCTACAGTGGCTAAATCAAGTCCGTGAACAATACCATCAGACTGTAAATAATGCAATAGTCTATCTTTGATTTGTGGGTTATTATGTCCGTAATTCAGAGTACCCACACCACAGAGAAAGTCAAGATACTGACGACCTTCTCGATCTTCTAGAACTGCTCCTTGTGCTGTCTTAAAGACCGTGGGAAATAAACGGCAGTAACTTCGCACATTTGATTCCCATTGATTGAAGATTTCCATGAGATTATGATTTGGTTTTTTATGGCATCCTTTGGGCAAGCTGCCTGAAGCATCTGCTATGTTGATCAAACTGCCAACGTCATCGTGAGCGAAACTGATTGTTTGCAAAGCGTTAACATTCGTGCTTCGCTCACAATGACTGTGATTATTTCTGCACTATCAATTATCTTCCCGACTGTCTTTAAAAATCAGAGCGAGATTAGCCTAAGAAGATGCGTTCTAGGATGCGAGTTGGATCTTTGTAGGTTGTTCTCGAATGCATCATAGATTGATTATCCCAAAGCAATAATGAGAATTGTTGCATCAGAATTGCCAAGTGATTTTCCTCAAAATAAGCTAGCAGGCGATCGGATATTTCTGCCAAAAATGGGTCGGGAGTAAAAGGGATGAGATTATCTGGATTGGGACTGTAGTCCCCATGTGTGATATAGTTACACGAGAATCTCAGAATAGGCTTGTTGCACTCATACGAAAGGATGGGATGAATTGCTCCTTGGGTGCGGCTGGCATGGACTCCTCTAGTAGCTCCAAAGTAGTGGTGAGTCGCCATTAGTTGCTTCTTTTCTGCTTCTGTAAGAGTCTTGAGGAAGCCTTCCACATAAGCTAGCGTGGTCAACCCACCACCACAATCAGCAGGCTTTTTGCACCAGAGTGCTAGATATTTTGGTGGGGTAGGATAATCGGTAGCTTCAGTATGAGGTAGCAACCGCTTTTGACCACGAGCATCAGAAAAATTCAGAAACTCGGGTTCATATTTGACTTGGAATATTAGTTTGCCATATTGCGGCATTAAATCCTTACCTGTGACCAATTTAGCGAATTCTTTCCAGTCAAAGTTGGGATTTTTAGTTTCGACGTAAATAAAATGCTTGTCCTGGAGTAATTGCTGATACTGGGAAATTGATTCAGCTGGGAAGTTAGAAAACTTTTTCGATGAAACTGTAACCATGATTTGAATTGCTTACTATTAACTCGGCAATTTTTAGAGCCATTTTACTCTCCGTTTAGATTAACAGATTTTTTGCCGATCCGCTTGTTAAAAAAAACCTAAAAGTTTATTAAAAGATAACTAAATTTTTGTAAACTTTTTGGTGTATTCACTACATTTTATTTTATGGAACAGAATAATAAATAAAACATAATTTCAGTCTGAATACTTTGCTGTGCCTGGATTTTAGGATTTTGAGACTTTCTATAAAAACTGGGATTTTAATACTCCCAGTTCGCTCATTTTTGTTGGTAGTTAGAAGAAAGACTACTCAGGAGTAAAAGATTGACCATCAAATTGGTTGTAAATACTAAATGGAGAGCCTATTTAGTGACATTCAGTAAACTGACATCTTGCACCAAAAGGCAGCAGCCCTGATTTCTGGTTCCCATGCTGAGCTTGGGAACGAGTACCGGGAGGTTCTACCTCCCGTGGTGCGAGGTATCAGTAAAGGCGATGTTGTTCTGCTACAAAATCCGTTGCTACCCTTCCAAAATTCCCACAATTACCTTAGCTAAATCATCTAAATCATCAGGCACCTTAAACAAATTAATATCTTGCACAATCTCCTGCTGATTGCGGTCTAATCTGCCAAATCGCCAAACATCACCAATCGTCACTGCACCATAATAAATATCTTGTTCTTCAACGTGAGATAAAGCAATTAATTCTACTGCTAATTGAGTAAACCCTCTGGTGAGGTCATCGTTTTTAGCTTCAATTACTAAGAAGCTGCTTTTGGAATCCAATAGATAATCCAGATTTCCTTTCAGCCAATTATTAACTGTTAGTGTGTATTCGATTCGTAGTTGGCACTGACAATAATCAATAACTTCTAACAGCAGAGGTGATACCAAAGTCTCTCTTCTGGCAGTTTCACTACTAAGACTTACAAAAGGTAAAATTCTTTTGATTTTTTGTTTTAATTTTGCAATATCTTCGAGTTCTCTACTGGTTTTCGGCAAAGATAATTCAGACCTAATCAGTGAATAGCCAAACTCAGCTAGAATTTCGTCAGCTTCATAAGGTAGTTCAAAGTAGGAACGAAAAGTATAAGATTGACCTTCTTGGAGAATTTTCTGTCTAGGCATGATATCAGCCTCCCGATTTCCCTCTTGCTATCCATTATGCGATCGCACTTGGTTTCCCCAAACCTATAGCGATCTGCACTTTGCACTTTACAAGGGAGCGATACCTTCGGTGCTGCGCTTCGCGCAGATCGCTTGTCCTTGGACTCGTCCTTGTGAAAAAAAATGTTGACAAAAACCAACTCTTAAGCAACAATGATAAATTGTGGTCAAGATACCACGCCAGCGGAACTGGCGGAATTGGCAGACGCGCATGATTCAGGTTCATGTGCCGCAAGGCTTCCGGGTTCAAGTCCCGGGTTCCGCATTTGAAGAAAACGTGCTGAGTTTGTAGTGACGCGATAAATCGCGTCTTAAGTAGTCAGTTTCTGAGTTTGTAGTGACGCGATAAATCGCGTCTTAAGTAGTCAGTTTCTCACTGACCAGAATTTTATAAATCTGACTCAGGACTCAGCAGTACGGGCAAGGCATTGCCTTACCCCTACGAATCAGGACTTTTAGTTGTGTTAACTAGTCTCCAAAATCCCCTAGTCAAGCAAATCCGCAAGCTGCACTCTGCTAAATATCGCCGAGAGCAGGAGTTGTTTTTATTGGAAGGGACGCACCTACTGCAAGAGGCTTGTGCTATCAATTATCCCTTGGCGGTGGTGTGTTGTACTCCCCAATGGCAAGAAAAAAACAGTACCTTATGGGAGCAAATTTGTCAAGGGGCGCAAAGGACGGAAATTGTCAGCCCAGAAGTACTCAAATCCATTGCTACGACTGTTCAACCTGATGGGGTGATAGCAACAGCAAAACGTCATCAAAGCCACGCTCAAGTGCCATTCACAGGTGTGACCCTGGCTTTGGAAACGGTACAAGACCCTGGTAATTTAGGGACAATAATTCGCACTGCAGCGGCTGCTGGTGCTTCTGGGATGTGGCTGAGTGGAGATAGTGTAGATTTAGATAATCCCAAGGTGTTAAGAGCTTCAGCAGGACAGTGGTTTCGCTTACCGATGGCAGTCAGTGATGATTTAAAAGCTACAGTGCGCCAAAGTCAACAAGCGGGAGTACAAGTGGTAGCAACTTTACCCAGTGCGACTTTGACTTACTGGGAAGTAGACTTTAAGCAACCGACTTTGATTTTGTTGGGAAATGAAGGTGCTGGATTGTCACTAGATTTAGCAGCAATGGCAGATTTACAAGTTAACATTCCCCTCAGTCCTGGAGTAGAGTCTTTGAATGTAGCAATTACAGCGGCTGTGATGTTGTACGAAGCTAAAAGACAAAAGCAGTTTGACAGTTAGTGGCTAATAGCTAATAGGTAATGGCTAATTGTTTTTTCCCATTACCTATTACCCTGATTATGTTCCATATATTCCTCGATATCAGCTACTGCTTCATCAAACGCCGACATATCAATGAAAGTAGCATCTTTTGCTACCCCTGGATCTATGACTGATGGATGAGATTCCGATTGCAGCATTTGTTCTAGTTGGTGTAAGGATTTGAGAAACTCTTGAGTAGCGAAGTGACGTAGTTGTTGCTGAGTTTGATTCATAAACTTGATTTCCGTATCACAAGTTACATGGATAAGCTAGAGCGTCTCTGAATGTGCTGTTGTTGTTTAATTAACTAATTCATCATTCTTAACTTTATCCAGGATTCAGGATAGACGCGATAAATAGCGTCTCTACGGACTCAGCATTTTGGAAACGATTTAATTGTAAAATCCCCCTGTTTATTATGAAATGCTTCTGTTTTATACTTGTGACAAACTTGACAACGAATTGCGAGAGGCTTTAGGAAAGGCAGTAAGGCTTGGTGAGATTACAACTGCGGATTTTCGCAAACTGCTGCTCACGAGCTACTCACAAACATCATCACGGACAGGAGACGCACCTCAGTACAATTGGTTCCAAATAATTGCAGCACTATTCTCAGCTAAGCCTACAGGTTAGCAAAAAAATTGTTCGCTATTAGAGTAGTTCTTATCTGTCTGACGCGCAAGTCACTCTTAAGAGCGCTAGCCTTGTAGTTTGCTAGGGGAACACCATTGAGCAATGGGTTCGATGCTCGCTTGCTGCATCAATTCGCTAATTTCGTTGGTATTACAGCCATAATTATTAGCTAGTAATTTTTCCGCTGCATTTTTTGCTTGCTCAGCGGATACAGCAAAGACTGTGATTTCTTCATCTTGAATGCCGGTAATGCTATCAATAGGAACTACGCAAATGTATTGTGCCTCACCAGTTCTTAGTTGCTGTACCATTGACTAGCTCCTCCTATGTTGATTGCCATATTACCTGCCTGCAATCGGCAGATGTATATCAGATATCAATATAGGTTCTTCCCGCCCACAAAGAGGCTGTTTGGAAACAAAAAGTCAACTCCGCCGATATTAACTTTTTTAGTATTCAAGTAAAAAAAATTATCCATATAATCTCAGTATTCCCAAGACCAGGAAAATATTATCGGGTCTGAGTTGTGGGAATTGATTAAGCATTTTTACTCAATATTTCTCGTTTCCAAGTTTAACCAGGGAACGATATCTGGGAGGTTATACCTCTCCTAGTCCAAGATGCGAACTCAGCTTGTTAAGCATTTGTACTCAATACACCACTACTTGCCAGTAAATATAAATATAACTTGTGCTACAAAGCGTAAATTTATCTTGAGTTTCTGAAACAATTATCAATAGGTTACTGGCAGAAACAGCGATGGCAGCAGATTATCCAGATATTGATATTGCGCCATTTATCGATCACACCCTACTGATACCAACTGCTACACCGGAGCATATCCAGCAATGGTGCGAACAAGCAGATAGGTTTCAGTTTGCGGCAGTGTGCGTATACCCCGTCTACGTTAAGCTAGCAGCAGAACTTCTCCACGGTAAGACAGCAAAAGTCTGTACAGTGATTGGCTTTCCGTCTGGAGCAACGACTGCCGCTGTTAAGCTATATGAAGCACAAGAGGCGGTAGAAAATGGCGCAGCGGAGTTAGATGTAGTTATCAATTTAGGCTGGTTAAAATCAGGTAAAACCGACGAATTGCACCGCGAAATTGCTGAAATTTGCGAAGAAACGGGGAAACCAGTCAAGGTAATTTTGGAAACAACTCTACTGACGGATACGGAAAAAAGACTGGCAGCCGAAATATCTATGGATGCTGGAGCGGCTTTTCTGAAAACAAGTACAGGATGGAATGGAGGTGTCACAGTAGAAGATGTGCGCCTTTTGAAAGAAGTAGCACGGGATAGGGTAGGAATTAAAGCCTCCGGAGGTATTCGCACCGCCGCTCAAGCACTAGACTTGATTATGGCGGGAGCAACTAGATTAGGTACGTCACGTAGTATCGATTTGCTCCACCAGCGAGATAACCTGGATAAGAAGGATTAAACACTTTTAGATTTTAGATTTGGGATTTAAATTCTCGAATCGACAATTTATTTATTAGTAGACAGCTTTAATGAGTCGAACTTATAAGGCAACTGGAATTAATCTCAAAAGTATGGTGCTGGGCGAGGCAGACCGCCTAGTAACAATTTTGACGCGAGAACAAGGTTTGATTCAGGCTGTTGCTCCTGGGGCACGCAAACACAATTCTACTTTGGGTGGTAGAAGTGGGATGTTTGTCGTCAACGAGATGTTAATTGCTAAGGGGCGATCGCTCGATAAAATTACCCAAGCCCAAACCGTCAAATCCTATTCTGGTCTCAGCCAAGACTTGGGGAAATTAGCTGCCAGTCAATATTTAGCAGAAATAACCCTGACTTTTGCCCTATCACAACAACCCCAAGCAGAATTGTACGAGTTGCTTAACGAACACCTCAGCCGTTTGGAGCAGTTACCCAGCCATAGTCCTACGTCAGTATTAGCACATTTAGCTCATGGAGTTTTTCACCTGCTGGCTTTGGCTGGGGTAGTACCACAAGTGCAAATATGTTGTCACAGCAAGCGTCCGCTCACACCCAACTTTACAGAGCCAAACTGGCGGGTAGGGTTTAGCATTCCCGATGGGGGAACGGTAAGTTTAACTGCGGGGGAAGGGTTACAACAACAGGATAGCGATCGTCCATTACCCATTACCCGTCCCCCATCCCCGACGGTTAAAGAATCCTTATCAAGCACCTACAAGATTATCAAGCGGGACGACAAACCACAGGTATCATGGCGCTTGAATGCCACAGAACTTGCTTTATTTCAGCAACTGTGTCAACCAAACTTAGAAAACTTCGATGCCACCCTTGATACTCATTGGCTAACCGTAGAGCAAATTTTGCGCTCCTATACCCAGTATCACTTTGGGTACCAAATTCGTTCCGCTGCTTTAATCGACAGCTATTTTGCTAGTTATCTTGCTTCAGCCGACCTCTGCCACAGCTAGCCATGATGATCAAACCATCTGAATTGGAGACCCAAATCCTAGGAATGTCCCTCAGCCAACCAAAAAAACACTATCGGGCAACACCAAGCACCCAATTTCCCCCCCGCCTGAATGCCCCGCCTAAATCGACACCTAGTCCACTTTACCCTATCGAAACGTCCCGTCAAGAGGTGGAACCCACAAACAGTAAAGCCCAAAAATTGGAATTTGAGAGCGTCAATACCACACCGGAAAATGGTAGAGTTACCCCGTCGCCATCGTCAGCACCGACAAATGAGCATCCGCAACAGGATACTCAGGAAAATCAGCACATAACTACTAAACCACAAGCAAATGATAGTCACAATCTTGACACCACCAAGCAAGACACAGCCCTGAAAGAGGAAGATATGGGGTTCTTGCC
>JAYKJH010000221.1:0-20215 GCA_035285345.1 Nostocaceae cyanobacterium
GCTTTACAAGTACATTCACAAGACAAATGGACAGCATTACTACTCCTAAGTCCCCTTGAGGAGGAAAATAGTACTGGGGCAGAAGATACTTGAACTTGGTTACAGATTTTAGTTAAGCTGGCAACCAAATAATCTTAATAATGGTCTCAATTACTTAGCAAAATCATTTGAACTTATCCGGAAAACTTTCAGTGGGGTCTGGAAAATTCAGTAAAAAGCATACCCGCACTGGAAGAAATAGGGATAAAGCTTTACCTGTTTTCTCTCGTACCACCCACTTGATTAACAAAAAATGGCTAATAACGACGAAGCACGCGGTTTGATGTCTTTATTTGATTGGTTTGCAAATCGCCGTAAAGAAAATCCGATGAGTCGGGATCGTCAAGAACGAGAAATTGCTGATGGGCTGTGGCATAAATGTCCTAAATGTGGAGTACTAGCCTATACAAAAGACCTCCTGGCTAATCAGATGGTATGTGCGGACTGCGGACATCATAACCGTGTCGATAGCGATGAGCGGATTCGGCAGTTGATTGATAGCAATACTTGGCGTCCGATGGACGAACATTTGCGTCCCACTGACCCCCTGCAATTTAAAGACCGCAAAGTCTACAGTGAGCGTTTGCGGGAAACTCAGGAAAAAACTCGCCTGATTGACGCAGTGCAAACTGGTTTGGGTCAAATTGATGGTTTACCCCTCGCCCTAGGGGTCATGGACTTCCGGTTTATGGGTGGTAGCATGGGTTCGGTAGTCGGAGAAAAACTCACCCGCTTGATTGAACAAGCAACTCAACGGCGCTATCCCGTGGTGATTGTCTGCGCCTCTGGTGGTGCGAGAATGCAAGAGGGTATGCTTAGCTTGATGCAAATGGCGAAAATATCCGGCGCTCTCGACCGTCATCGGGAAGCCAAATTGCTCTACATCCCCGTGTTAACTAATCCCACGACGGGCGGCGTTATCGCTAGTTTTGCAATGTTAGGCGATATGATCATTGCAGAACCAAAAGCAACCATTGGTTTTGCCGGTCGGCGCGTGATTGAGCAAACCCTGCGCGAAAAATTACCCGAAGAATTCCAAACAGCAGAAGATTTACTCAAGCATGGCTTTGTAGACGCGATTATTCCCCGGACTCAACTCAAGAAAACTCTGGCACAGATGATTAGCTTGCACCAACCGATCGCAACTACCTCCCATCGCGTGCTGCTAGAAAAAATGACATTGAGTACCAGCGCTGCTGAATAAATAGGTAATGGGTCATGGGTCATGGGGATGAAGTCATTAATCTCCCCCTTGTCTTGTTTATCCTCCTTATCCTCCTAATCCCCAATCCCCCGCTTGACGCACAAATTATCCTCTTGACGTGATATTCATATTAGAGCGGCTCATTCTTAACTACCCGTATTCAGACCTCATACATGTGGTAAAAAATCACATATGTGAGAAAGAACATCGACGAGAGTCGTAATTGCTGTGTTGAGTATCAAAATCGTGAAGGGGAAACATGTTTAGAAGATTAATTGGGCTGGTTATGGCTTCTATTGTGCTGACATTTCAGCTAGCTGTCAGTAGCGCTCAAGCATTGGAACTGGACGAAGCAACCCGCACTGTCAAACTCAATGACGCGGGTGATACAGTTGTCCTGAGTCTTAAACAAGTCAAAGAAGGCAAAAGCTTATTCCAATATGCCTGTGCCCAATGCCACGTTGGTGGTGTTACCAAAACCAACCAAAACGTTGGTTTAGACCCAGAAACCCTCGCTGGAGCTACACCCCCCCGTGATAACATCGAGGCTTTGGTGGATTATATGAAAAATCCCACCACCTACGATGGGGAAGTGGAAATTTCCGAATTACATCCCAGCACTAAGAGTGCAGATATTTTCACCGAAATGAGAAATCTCACCGATAGTGACTTGGAGGACATTGCTGGTCATATCCTTTTACAACCAAAAGTTGTCGGTCAACGCTGGGGTGGTGGCAAAATCTATTATTAAAGCCGGTTTTTGTTTACTGGTATAACAAGCTATGAGGATTCATCTGTCAACGGTCAGCTTAGTTAACGCCTTAGTGACTGACACTCCTAGGCTGACAACTTTCAGAGTCTAACTGTTGATGGCTGATTTCTCATAGCTCACAGCACAAGTAATTTCCTCATCCCTAGTCCCAGGTTCAACAGACCCCAATCCCAAATTCCTTTAGCATCATAAAAATAACTATGACAGATTGTCGTATTTCGGTGTTGTTTTTATTTAAAATGAAATATGTAATTTAAAACTCTCGGTTAGGACTGCCCTATGAAATTGGTGACTTCCAGCTTAAAACGCCTTGGCTTGGCTTTTTTGACCATGCTTTTAGTTGTCAGCAGCTTTGCTTTATTCACTCCCAGCGCATCCGCCGAAACCTACACTGTTAAGCTGGGAAATGATAAAGGAATGCTCGCATTTGAACCGGCTAAATTGACAATTAAACCCGGTGACACAATTAAATGGGTAAACAACAAAGTTCCTCCCCACAACGTTGTCTTTGATGCCGCAAAAAACCCGGCTAAAAGTGCTGATTTAGCTAAAGCACTGTCTCACACGAAGTTGATGATGAATCCTGGACAAAGCTTAGAAACCACTTTCCCCGCAGACGCACCAGCAGGTGAATATACTTTCTACTGCCAACCTCATCGTGGCGCGGGTATGGTTGGTAAAATTACCGTTCAAGGTTAACGTCAAAATTCACTCAACAGTCCTGAGTAGAAACTCCAACAGTAATGATTAGCTCTACTTAGTTTAGTTAATTAATGATAAAAAACTCAGGACTGGTGGACTCCAGACTGGCGGAAAAAATCTTCATAACTACATACTATAAAATAAGTCGATAGTCAAGAGTAAAAAACTAATTGACTATTGATTTTTTAGTGTTTATTGATAAAAATTTACTGAGAAAAATTATCAGGAATTTTCTACTAATTCCCACCATGTTACTCTCCAGGGGATTTGACTGACTGCTAAAATCACCACTATGACTTAGACTTATCAGCGGTAGAGAATAATTGTCTAAGACAGAATGGTGAATTGCTAGAGGCAAAAACACGAGGAGAATCCCTTTGAAAAAAATTTTATCTATCTTGCTGTTAGCGATCGCTCTGGTAACATTTTCATTTGGTACATTTGGTCGCTCAGCATTAGCATCCGACGAATCATCTAACGGTGCGACAATCTTCAGTGCTAACTGTGCCTCTTGCCACATCGGTGGTATCAATGTCATCATTGCCGAAAAAAACCTAAAAATGGAGGCACTCCAGAAGTATTTGCAAAACTTTAATAGCGACTCATTAGAGGCTATTATCGCTCAGGTACAACATGGCAAAAATGCTATGCCTGCCTTCAAAGATAAATTAACGGCGCAACAGATTTCCGATGTGGCTACTTATGTCTTGCAAAAGGCACAACAGGGGTGGTAAACCCCTCAGCAAGATTACTGTTTGGTTTGTTCTTGATTGTCTGGACTAGAAGGACGTAAGCGCTGATTCCAAGACTCTGGTTTTTTACTATCCTGAGTAGGTTTCTCTTGGGTATTATTTGAGCGCAGACGAGACGCTGGAGAATTTCCTTGGTTAGAAGAGCGAATCCCCCTCGTAGATTCGCTCTGGTTTTGTGATGGTGGCTTAGTCTCCTGAGTAGGTTTCTGTTGGGTATTATTGGAGCGCGGACGGGACCCTAGCGAATTCCCTTGGTTAGAGGGTCGAGGTTCCCGCACAGGTTTGCTCTGGGTTTGTGGTGGTTGCTTAGTCTCCTGAGTAGGTTTCTCTTGGGGATTGTTGGAGCGCAGACGGGACGCTGGAGAATTGGTAGTGGGTTTAGCCTGTGGTGATGGATTATTTGAGGTTGTAGGTTGTTGTCGATTATTGTTGGTTTGATTGTTGGATTGGGTTTGTGATGCTGGCTGAGTTGAAGCAGCAGGTTTTTGTTGATTAGCCTCAGCAGGCTTACTGCTGCCATTCTTAAACACCAGGTTAATTGGGATAATCCTATCCCCGCTACCTTTTATCTCCTCTGTTAGAGCATTCTTCACAGCCTGCTCAACATTTCCAGCACTAGGCTTGGTTTGCAAATCTACTTGAGCAATCCTACCATCCTTAACTACTACGTAACCGGAAGCATTACCTTCAACACCTGCTTGGTTGTCAATTGTACGGCGAATCACCCCGGATGGTTTCATCCCTGGGTTTTGCTCCCGTAACTTTTCCAAAGCATCAATACTACTTATTGCTTGTACCGCACCCGCTGAAGGCTTGTAAGGCTGTTCAGATTGATTATTAGGGGTAGTCGAAGGTGGTACTTCTGGTTGCTGACTATTTCTGAGCGCTGCTAAGAGTTGACCACTTGTTTTCCCACCATCAGCATTAGTTGTGGGTGTGGAAGGGGTAGCTCCTGGTTGCTGACTATCTCTAAGCGCTGCTAGAAGTTGACCACTTGTTTTTCCTCCATTAGCATTACCTACTTGATTCGGGTCTGGTTGCTCTGTTCCCTGACTATTGTTAGTATCTCCTACTACGTCATTTGGCGAACCACTACGCCAATTCTGTTGATTCATGATGGAACTGTAATCAACACTTGCCATTTTCCGCATAGCGTCAGTAGTTGGCTCTTTCGTACCGCTGACTTCCAGAGGAGGACCAAAATTAAGACTAGCAGAAGGAGGAGGAGGGGGAGGAACTGGGACACCAGAATCAGAATTTTGTGGTGGGTTTTGTGGTGTGTTCTGTACAGGAGACTGTGGTATGTAAGTTGGAGAATAGACCTGTTGTCTGGTGCTACCAACAGGATATTGCGGCTGAGTCACACTACCCTGATAATACTGAGGATACTGCTGTGTAGGAATTCCCCCCATAGCCATTCTGGGGTCAGTTATCTGATTGTTATTCTGAGTAGCGTTAGGTAAAGAAGTAACGCGGGGATACTTATCGATGGGTAAGCTACCGAGAGGGGGTAATGTACTTCCCAAAGGTGGTAAGGTTCCCAAGGGTGGCAATTCACTTGGTTTGGTAGCAAAATTAGGCAGAGTAACTTGTGATGATATACCTAATTGTGGAGATTGTGCTTGTGGATTAACCTGCGGCAGACGAGCTTGTTCAGCAGCGTTTAAATTCATCAGCCCAACCTGACGTTGGCTTGCTGCTTCTCCTTTATTGTCATCCACAGGCATCAATGGGAGAAGAAATCCTAGGGCACCATGAATCCCCAGCGACGCGATCGCCGCAATCCCAGCGGGTTGGCTTAAGAAGTCTGGCAGATTTTTCAGTAAGGAGACGTAAGACATAGCAATTAACGTTCACTCAACTCAGTTTTTTGATAAATTCTGTTTTTATCGCCCCTGTATTGGCAGTTTCAGCATCCCGATGACTGATATTAACTTCAGATATTGGCATTCTCAACAGGAAGAATTCTCTTGTTAGCTGGTGATTTTTTCTTATTTAAGCTGAAATTTTAGCTCTCAGTAATCAACTGACTAGACTAGCAGGTTCAATCGCACTTCTTGGCGAATCCTAACCCTATTCCCCAGTCCCTAATCCCTGTTTGCGTGTGACTTGCACAATCAGAATTGAAAAGTATGGTAAATTCAAGTCAGGGCGATCGCACAAATCCGAGTATACTGCCATGTCACATAGAGTTGCCCGCTGCACCACTCGACTGGTTGTGAGCAATCCTCGGCGCTGAAGTACTTGCCAAACCTGAGCGTATACAGAACTGACTTTCATCAACACCACTACATCTGCCCAGTCTAACACCGCTTCCAATTCTGTGAGCGTATAAATTGCAGGCAGTACAACCAATTTTTCTTGACGAATTGTCAAGGGTAATCCTAGCATTGCCGATGCTGCCATTGGGGAACAAACCCCTGGTACTAGCTCCACCTTTACTTCTGGATAGAGCGCTTGTAGTGTCTGCGCCAAATAAGTAAAGGTACTATAGAAACTCACATCCCCTTCACAGGCAAAAGCCACATCTATCCCTTGTTGAAGATATTCCCACACTTGTTGCGCTGCCTGTTGCCAAGCCGTAGTTAACACCACCATATCCTGCACGTAGGGGAAATTTAACCCTAGCTGCACTTGTGACTCATTCAGCCACGGTTGCACAATTTCCTGTGCCATTCCCAGCTTACCCCGGACACCCGCCGGAAAAGCCACCACAGGTGCTTGCTGGAGCAAGCGCAAACCCTTGACAGTAATTAATTCTGGATCGCCAGTTCCTACACTAATACCGTACAACATACCGATTGGCTGCTGGCTCACTTTTCTATATTCCTTCGCGTCCTTGGCATCTTGGCGGTTCAAATTCTTTCATAATTAAAATAGCGGCATTTTTTACTATATAAACTTCATGCCACTACCAACAGTAATTTTGCCCGGTTATTTAGAAAGCGCTCGCGCTTACCGCCAACTAGAACAATCCTTACAACAATTAGGTTTTCCCACACTCACCGTCCCTCTGCGTCGCCGTGACTGGTTAACCCTGATAGGTGGCAGACCCGTAACGCCTATTTTGCAGCAATTGGATCGCACAGTAAAGCAGCTATTACAGCAAACAGATGCCACGCAAATTAACTTAATCGGTCACTCTGCGGGTGGTTGGCTTTCGCGCATTTACATGGGAGAGAAACCTTATTTAGGACGCGGTGAACTTAACCCAACCCTTTGGGGAGGACACCCCCTAGTCGCTAACCTAATTACCCTGGGGACACCCCACATCAGCCAAGAACGGTGGACGCGGTGGAATCTGGATTTTGTGAACCATAACTATCCCGGAGCCTTTTACAAAAACGTCCGTTACGTTTGTGTCGCCGGAAAAACCATCTTTGGGGAACGGCGTTTAGGTAGCTGGTTTGCTCACAGTAGTTACGAATTAACCTGTGGCAAAGGTAACACTTGGGGCGATGGCATCACCCCAGTGGCAGCCGCTCATCTCGAAGGAGCCGAAAATCTTGTGATTGAAGGCGTCAACCATTCTCCTAGAAGTCCTGGAATCTGGTATGGTTCACCCGAACCCCTAAAAACGTGGGTATCCTATTTATCTTAAAGCTGATAGTAGACAGGGGCACTAATAACTAATGACCAAGACCAAGGACTAATAACTTAGGACTCAGGACTCAAGATTTGCTGACTTGGTACTTGAGATAATGGGGTCAGTGGAACTTCTTCGACTTTGGGTAACTTTTCTAGAGCTAGACGAGTTGACTGATTAGCACCGGATAGACGTTTGAGCAAGGTAGGTCTGGGGTCGTGCAATAGGTAAATAATGCGATCGCCCGCTTCCCATTCCTGGGTAGCTGGAATCACAAGTAATTTCTTATCCCGCTCCAGACATAAAGGCACTAATTCGCCTGAGTTAACTAATGCCTGCAGATGTGCTTGCTGAAGGTCAAATCCGGATTTGTTTAAAGTAGTCGTTCCTAATTTAACTTGTCCTTTACTTACGAATTCATTCCATCGTTTGAGTTGTAAATCAGGGACAAAAGCTTGATGGACTTTACTATGATTTTGCGGGTTCTGACCTTGGGGGTCACGGGGGAAAACAGCTAAAACCCGAGGCGGATGAAATTCTTCTACGGCTCGCTCAGCTAAGACAAAATTCACTTCACCGTTGCTGGTCATAGCCAGAAAAGTCCCCATAGATTCTAATCCTGCTGCTTCCAAAACACCCGTATCCAAAGCACTACTGGCAAGTACTCGGAAGTTTTGGGCTTCGGCTTGCTGACGAGCTAGAGAGTCTGTATCAATCATTACTACTTCTTCCCCCTGTTCTTGAAACAAGCGAGCTATCAACAAACTCAGGGGGTTACAACCTACAATTACAGCCCCAGTGGCTTCTGAGGATGTAATTTGCAGCCATTGTGCCACCTTACCAGCAGTTAATCCTTGACCGACTACAGTCAGGATAATGGTCAGAAAAACCAGGGCTTTAATCGAGTCTCCCCCGTTGATACCTCGTTGGGTCAGCAAAATTGCAAATAGAGAAGCCACGGAGGCGGAAACAATCCCTCTTGGTGCAACCCAGCCTAAAAACAGTTTTTGCCGCCAGTTGAGGTCGCTATTCAAAGTACAGACAACCACTTCAAATGGACGGACGACAAACATCAAAACCAAAACTGTCCATAAACTGCCCCAACCCAAAGCAAACAAGCTCTTGATTGACAAGTCAGCTGATAGCAGGATGAAGAGTACGGAAATGCACAGAATAGTTAACTGTCCTTTGAAGCGTCGCAGTAAGCGTTCTTCCGGGACTGAGGAGTTAGCAAAGAAAATACCAGCAGCGACGGTAGCCATCAACCCTGATTCACTGCGAATCCCTTGCGCTAGAGCAAATAGCCCCCACAACAGCGCCAGAACTGCAAGATTTTTTAACTCAAAGGAAATAAAATTAGCGCGTTTAAAAATCAGGCTCATCAACCAGCCACCAACCGCACCAATTAACGCTCCAATACCCAATCGCATACACAACCCGATGACTGCTCTTGTGAGGTCGCCATCACCATTTAAAATCGCATCCAAGACCACAAATGCCAAGATAGCTCCCACGGGGTCGATTAACACCCCTTCTCCTTCCAAGATGGTGGCAACTTGGCGGTCAACATTTACTTGCTGAAGCAGAGAACCAATAACTGTCGGACCTGTGACTACTACTAAGGAGCCATATAAGAAAGCAATCGGCCAAGGAAATTCTCCTAACCAATGAGCTGCCATACTAGCTCCCAGCAGCGTGATCAACGTCCCCAAGGTGACTAAATTTCGCAGACTGGCAGAAACTTTACCCAATTCTTGTAATTCTAGATTTAGTCCCCCTTCAAACAAAATTACTGCTGTGGCAAGGGCGACAATCACTTCTAGTCCCGTGCCCAGCATCTGCGGGTGTAGTAAGCCAATACCGTCGCGTCCTATGATGATGCCAAACAGCAGCAGAAAGACGATACCCGGTACTTTGAGATACCCAGCCAGCACTTGAGCGGCTATACCTGCAAGGACGGTAATGACCATCTGCAGGGTAATTTCAAACGATGCTTCCATGTTTTAGATTTTGAGGGACTGCAGTCAAAATCTCTTGTTAAGGATAGTAAATATTAACTTTACTTGCTGTAACATATCATCATAATATTATCTTCTTGATGGAAATTTTATCCTGAGAAAATTTGTACTTTACAATACCTTTGTTCCAAAAAGCTTTGAAAAATCAGCCCAGACAGGCTAGTGTAGAACTATAGTTATCTCTGCCATTTACCAGCAATTGATAAGAAATTTATATAACTTATCAACATAGTTGTAGGCAATTACTGAGGTAATTTTTACAACGTTTTTAACATCAAAGTACTGAAGCTGGGTAAATTGTTTGTGATAACTATTGACCTAGTTATACAGCCAAGTTTCAGAAGCAGGCAACCTGGAAGTATTAATTTGCAAAGATTTTACATTTACTTTCCCATATGTTTTGATATTCATTTTGTCAACAATAGCCCGAATCTCCTAAATAATCCACTATCTAAAGGTGTAAATATATACGATTTAGCATAAAAATTAGTAATTAAAAAAAATAAATCACCAAGTTCCTGATCACCCCACTCCTGATTTCCTGTGTAATAGTTAAAATCTGCTTCAAATCCTGCTGCCATTGGCAGAGGGATGATAAAAAGAGACTTGTGGCTCTCGCTCTCATAGCGCTGTCAAGGTATTTGATTGGTGGCTACACTTTATCTGTGCTTACACTTCCCCAGCCCAAAACGATGAAAGCATCTGCAAAGTTCGACTTTGAAGACGAAAAATTTAATGCTCCGCCTTCTCAAGTCATCCCCTGGTGTCAGATGATAAATCCTCGCTATGGTACAAATGGCATTCAGCCCCACGGATTAGCAGTTAAGCTAGATAATGCCCATGCTGTTGGGTTTCAGCCTGATGACAATTGGCAAGAGGTGGAGCATGAATTTAGCTCCGGTGGGGAGACTGTATATATAACTACTACACCCCGGTTGGTCATAGTACGTCGAGGACCCTTGTCTGTCAAAGACCGGGAAACTGGGATCAAGCTGGGTACGCTGCGAGAAAACTACGATGCTTTCTTAGCTGATAAACTCAGATTTAAGACTTTTACCCGCTACCTGGTGTTTTTAGTCGGGGAAGACAAAAAGTTTTTGCATAACTACCCATTACAATTAACTCTCAATGGTGCAGCGGGTGCGAGTTTCAGCAAAGCTTATTGTGAGGTGCAACAAGGTAGGACTATCAGTGGTTTCACAGCCGAATTAGAAAAGGCTTATGCTGCTTACCGCAAGCAACCTGTCACCCCAAAAGGACCGCTATTTCACGCTCACGGGATTTTTTGTCCTTTGATTGAAGCGGAAGAACGGGGTATTGGGACGAATACTGCTTTGGTATCTTCCACTGTAGACTACGAGCATCCCACCCTGTCCACCTTAACCCAATACTTGATTGCCTCCGATTCCCCTGAGTCAGGGATAATCTCTAAGACGTTTGAAGATTACAAAGAATTTGGCAAAGAATCTGTGAAATTGGAAACACCGAAGATGGCAGCATCTGGGGTGTCAACTTCGTATATTTACGCGGATGAGGAGGATTTTGGATACCCCCCTTACTAGGTATGGGCAGGGAGCAGAAAACAGGGGAATCAGCGCAGTGCGGTGCTATCTCGCTTCCATGCTCTGCGTGGAAATGCTTACAAGGAGGCTCTGCCTCCCTGTTGACAATTGGCAGAGCCAATCAAAACAGTTACCAGGCTTAGAGCCTGGTAACGAGAAAGCGAGGGAGGTTATTATTCAGCCATCTGCCTTTTTATACACTAGCCAATTCAGGAGCAGGACGCTTGCTGTTGCGAATACCTTCAATGGCTGTAGCGTAATCCTTAGCATTAAATACAGCAGAGCCAGCTACAATCGCATTAGCACCAGCTTCCAATACCTGCCAAGTATTGTCACCTTTCAGACCGCCATCAACTTCAATCCAGGGGTCTAAACCACGCTCATCACACATTGCACGCAGTTGGCGAATTTTTGGCAATACACCCGGAATGAATTTCTGACCGCCAAAACCGGGGTTGACGCTCATAATCAGTACCAAATCGCACAATTCTATTACGTACTCAATTAAATCCAAGGGAGTGGAAGGGTTAAGTACGACACCAGCTTGTTTGCCGAATTCTTTGATTTGGCAGAGAGTGCGGTGCAGGTGGGGGGAAGCGTTGTGTTCACAATGCACGGAGATAATATCCGCACCAGCCTTAGCAAAATCAGGCACATATTTTTCTGGTTCCACAATCATCAAGTGGACATCCAGGGGTTTGGTTGTCACCGGACGAATTGCCTCGACAATTAATGGACCAATTGTAATATTGGGGACAAAGCGACCGTCCATGACATCAACGTGAATCCAGTCGGCTCCCGCTGCATCAACGGCGCGAATTTCCTCTCCCAACCGGCTGAAATCGGCTGATAGTATAGATGGAGCAATAACAGTTTGCTTCTTGGATGGCGTTTGGCTCATGGCTCGTGGGATATTCTGCGTTGTGTGTTGTAGGCATTTTAACAAAATGTGTACAAATACCCGGCATTTTGATCCCGACTCGGACAATATCTTTATAAATTGAGTTGTTGATGGTGAAAAAATTAGCTGGGTTAATTTCGGGACTGAGTATTGTTTGGCTAAATTTACCCGTAATTGCTGGCGATACTTCTTCTGTAGGAGAGGCGGGTATTGATGCTCTTAAGTTACACCAAGCTCCCTATAATTTAATCGGTCGTAAGATAGCTATTGGTCAGGTAGAAATTGGTCGTCCTGGAAAGTTCGGTATCGATAAGGCAGTTTCCAACCGTCCCGCAGTACCCCTAGAAGCGGTATTTTTGCGCGATGCTCCAGCTAAGTCAAACAACAGCGTTGACCCCCATGCCCAAAATGTCGCTAGTGTGATGGTGAGTAACGACAAAGCCGTGCGGGGAGTGGCACCAGGTGCAAGGTTATATTCTGCAGCCGTGGGTGCCTTTAGAGCCGGTGGTCAACCAGAAGAATGTATGGCAGCTCAGCATGTAGCTTCCCAAAACGGTGGTGATGTCCGCGCTATTAATTTTAGCTTTGGGGAACCCCTAGAACGGGACCCGCGACCCAACGCAGTGTTAGATGGTAACGCTTTGCTGACCCACTGTATTGATTGGTCGGCACGGGTACATAATGTAGTTTATGTTATCGCTGGCAACCAAGGCAAAGGTGGTATTCCCATCCCCACAGATAACTATAATGGCGTGAATATAGCTTTTTCCCGACGCCGCGATGGAGTATTTAGTAAAGTTGATGTTTCCAATTTAGCGACGATTAACGAAGGATTCGGTAGGCGGTTAGTAGGTAAGGAGTTTAATATTGCTAATCGCCGCTCTATTAGTTTAGTAGCTCCTGGGAGTAATTTATTATTGCTTAACCCCGATGGTAGACAAAATAAAGTCACTGGGACAAGCTTTGCGGCACCCCACGTCACCGCTACTGTAGCGCTATTACAAGAATTTGGCGATCGCCAACTACGCACAAAGCAACCAAACTGGAGTTTGGACTCCCGACGTCATGAAGTGATGAAAGCAGTAATGATGAATTCTGCTGATAAAATTCCCGATAGTGGGGATGGAATGCTTCTGGAAATGACCCGGAGATTAATTGACAAGCAAAATCGCGACTGGTTGGAATCTGATGCTTACAAAGACCCGAAAATTCCCCTGGATGCTCAAATGGGAACGGGTCATTTAAATGCTTTCCGTGCTTACCAACAATTTAGTGCCGGACAGTGGAAACCATCCCAAACCATACCAGCTAGGGGATGGGATTATCATACAGTCCAGGCTAATTCCGCAGTGGATTATACTCTAGCGCAACCGTTACAACAAGGTAGTTTTGTGGCGATTACCTTAGCTTGGAATCGCTTGGTGGAACTGAACGATAAAAATGGTAATGGTGATTTTGACGTGGGTGAAGAGTTTCGCGATCGCGGCTTAAATAACCTCGACCTATATTTAGTTAATGCCGATTCCCCAGATCCAGCTAAGAAAATTGCTTGCGCTTCCAACAGTCAAGTTGATAGTCTGGAACATATTTTCTGTCCTGTTCCAGCGACAGGTAATTATAAAATTAACGTCCAGTTTCGCCGACGGGTAAATGAAGCAAAACAGCCCTATGCTTTAGCTTGGTGGACTGTACCAGTCCGTCGGGAGGAAGGAAGATAGGGAAAATACAAACGGGTAGGGGTGGGGTTTTCCCCCCCCTGGGATCTAGGTTAAACTGAGAATACCTTGAATAGTGTCCAATAATTCCTTCATAGTGTAGGGCTTGGGTAAAAATCCTTGCACCTCAATACCACGAGCTTCTAAAAGCTGACGGTTGGAAGCTAACCCACTGATGGCGATAATTTTTACAGCGGGATTCATTCTTTGCAGAACCCGAATCACATTTAACCCATCCATCGATGGCATTTGAATATCCATCAACACCAGGCTGATTTCATTTTGGTATTGAGCATAGAGTGAAAACGCCTCAATACTATCACTGGCGATCAGGACTCTGTAATTGAACACTTCTAGTGAGGTTTTGGCTACATCTCGCACCAGTGCTTCGTCATCCACAACCAAAATTAATTCGCCGTTTCCTTTAAGCATCTGGGAGTCTTCATATGACTGTGTTACGGCTGTTTTAATCGCTGGTAAGAAAACCTGAAATTGGCTGCCCTCTCCCACCTTGCTATCGACTTTGAGAAAACCATCGTGGTTTTTGATGATACCAATCACCGTGGAAAGCCCTAATCCTGTGCCTTGACCCGTTTCTTTGGTGGTGAAAAAGGGTTCAAAAATTCGCTCCTTAACCTCTGGTGGCATACCGCACCCTGTATCCGAGACGGTGATCACCACATAGTCACCAACTTTTGCCTCTAAATTCATCCTGGCATAGTTTTTATCAACACGGAAATTATCAGCAGAAATACTGATATTGCCGCCATCTGGCATGGCATCACGAGCATTTACACACAGGTTCATTAGTACCTGATGTATTTGAGTGGGATCTGCCGC
Organism: Nostocaceae cyanobacterium; assembly: GCA_035285345.1. Taxonomy (GTDB): domain Bacteria; phylum Cyanobacteriota; class Cyanobacteriia; order Cyanobacteriales; family Nostocaceae; genus JAYKJH01. The sequence continues at coordinate 14,092 of JAYKJH010000221.1, forward strand.
GACAGTCCAAAGATTTACTGCTGTTATGTTAGTGGAGATGTGAATGGACTTGGGAAATGTACTCTTAACAATCCGGGCAATTTCCTGGAGCAGGTGTCTTGGTTGGAGAGTAACGCGCTTACCTTCGGCTCCCCGTGCAAAGGCTGTAATTTGCTTAACTAATTCGGCGCCTCGTTGAGAGTTGTCTTCTAGGATTTTCAGGAGTTGCCGATTTTTCTCATCAAGATGGGGAAATTTCAGTGGCAGCAGTTGAGCCACTGTCAGAATCGGTGTGAGGATGTTATTCAAATCATGGGAAATGCCGCTGGCTAGAGTACCGAGGCTTTCTAACCGTTGTGCCCGATAAAACTGAGCTTGCAGCTGTTTTTTCTCAGTGATGTCGGTATTGACTACTAGGATGGATTGGGGTTTTCCTGATTTATCGCGCATTAGTGTCCAGCGACTTTGGACGGTGATTTCTTTACCAGTTTTGGTAATTTGCTCTAACTCCCCTTGCCAAGAACCATGTTCAATAGTACTTTTTAAACCTGTTTCCAGTTCTAATAATGATTCTCTATAAAAGATTTTATGGGCTTGTTTGCCCAAGCTTTCCTCTGGGGTCCAACCGTATAAGTTTTCAGCACTTCCGCTCCAGAACAAAATACGATTTTCTAAATCGCGGACAAAAATGGCATCAGTGCTGATATCTAGCAAAGCAGCTTGTTCGCGGATTTTCTCTTCGGCTTGTCGCTGCTCAATCAAGTCAGCAGCCTGACGAGCTAGCAAATCCAGAAACCGCAGTTCGCGATCGCTCGGTTGATAGGGTTGGCACCAATGGGTGGAGAACATACCGATCACTTGACCGGAACGGCTAATCAGCGGGGTGGACTGTACCGCTCGTATCCCACACAGGCGGTAATAATCCAGAGCCTCTGTCCCCGCCATAACATCGCAGGTTTCAATATCGGGTATGATTATCTGTTCACCCTGCTGTAAAGCCATACTGCAAACACTGCCTTCATTTACCCTGACCGTTGACCAAAAAGCTACGGCATCTGGGTGAAATCCTCGACAGCTTTGCAGGTACAGTTCGTTTCGCGACCGCTCTAGGATTTGCAGACTGCCCATGTCGGAATGCATCAGGGCGATCGCCGCCATTACAATTTCGTCATAAAGCACCTGAATATCGTCTTCAGAAATTAGCCGCACGCTCAGGTCACGCAATAGTTGCGTATCTTTCAAGTCTGCCGCCACGGACGCTTCAGCGCGGGCACGTTCAAGACGCGGAAAAATCCGATTTGCCAATTCTTGCACCAATTCAATTTCGTCAGCGCGCCAAGTGCGTGGTATTATATCATGAATGGAGAACAAAAATTTCCACTGGCAATTTTTGTGGAAAGGTACGGTGATGAACGACAGCACCCCAATTTCAGCATTGGCTTGGGCGTTGGTGACTGAGTTGGTTTGGGTATTGTTGCTGACGATGGTTTCTCCGGCATGAACGCGGCGCAAGAAATCTTCACTTACCTGTTCTGAAAGGCGAATCCTGTCTGGTAGGTGAAAGGCGCCTTCTGTCTGCCAGCGACCGAGATATATCACCTCATCCCGAACTTCGTCCACTTCGCAGAAGTTGCAGGTGGTGACGTTTAGATACGCGCCGATTTTCGCACCTACTGCTTGGATTATCTGGTCAGCGGACGACAGACGGGATAAATCTTCGGCGATTTCAGCTAAAAAGGTGGCGTTTGCTTCGCGGTGTTTGAGATCGGTAATATCCTCGGTAATTCCCATCAACGATTCTACAGTACCATCTGCTGCTGCTTCGGGAATGAGGCGGGAAACATAGTGCTTGTCACCTATGCTATATTCTACCCGCGTCAGCCGTCCCGTGGTAAGTGCTTCCTGACAAGCTGCCTCAAACACGTCACAAACATCTGGAGGTAATCCCAACTCCCGTCCCGTCTTGCCCAAACATTGCTCTGTGGGGATACCGGATTGCCGCACCACCTGGGGACTGATGTATATATGGCGCAGGTTGCGATCAAGCCGGAAAATGATATCTGGGGAGTTCTCTACCAGGGTGGAAAATTGCCGCTCCCGACGACGCAAATCAGCTTCCAGTTGTTTGCGTTGCGTAATATCTTGCACAAAACAGATAAAATATTCTGGTTCACCAGATGCTTTGCGGACTAGGGAGACGGTTAAATTAACCCAGACTTGCCTATAGTCTTGCCTAATGTACCGTTTTTCTTGAGAATAGGTGGGAATTTCACCAGATAACAGCCGGACAAAGTATTCTAAATCGATATTTCGGTCATCGGGATGAGTAATTTCTTGGAGAGTTAGGTTTAGTAATTCCTCACGAGGATAACCCACAATGTCGCAAAGTTTCTGGTTAACCTGCAACAATTGCCCCTCTAATCCTACATAGGCGATACCAACAGATGCTTGATTAAATGTACCTTGTAAACGTCCTTTACTCTCTTCTAACTGCCTACTTAGCTGAGTTTTTTCTAATACATTTTCAACTGCTTTGATAAAATTTAATTGGGTTGTATTTTTCTTCACCAAATAGTCAGCAGCACCACTCTTCATTGACTGTACTGCTATTTGTTCATTTCCTTGACCAGTTAATATAATCACTGGAGGGCAAACTTTCGCAAACTCAGCCTTCAATTCTTGGAGTAACTCCAACCCATCCATATCTGGCAGCAGATAATCTATTACAATCACATCCGGAAATTGCTGCTGACACAATAAAAGCGCTTCTTCCCCAGTCCTAGCCTCTAAAATCCTGTATTTACGTTGTTTATCCCGGAGGAGGTAACGTCTGTAGGTTTCTATGTCTGACTCACTGTCATCGACAAATAGGATTTTCCATGTAGCTATACTCACTCTCCCCCCCCCGGTTTATACCAGGAACCCCGGAAAATAAACTAGCCAGTCAGAATAGCTTGGCTACTATGAAATTGACATTTCCTTATCTTTTAAGATAGCGATAGCTGACACCAGAATTTATAGCATGAGTAGGAGCAACGCGATTTCTTTCCTGGAAATCGTCAAATTCGCTTTTTTATAGCATATTTTTATAGCCTTATATTAAAATTTTTGTAAAATACATCTTAAGTTTATCGAGTTCAACTTGATTCATATAAGTTCATATTAATTCGATTTATTACTTTTCAGTTTTTGGATGACAAAGGTAACAATCATCACGGATTACTCCTGAATTTCCCTTCCCTACCTTGTAAACAAGGTAACTATTGACAGAAATAGTAGGTATTGCATAAAACAGAGATGAAGAAACTCAAAGCGATAATCCCCCATAGATGTCCATCCTGAGATAGGTGATTGGAAACTAACATTTTGTTGTTGCGAAAAATGTAACCACATAGCACTTACCCCAGCAATAGTGCAATATTCAGCATAAAGATGTGGAATCGCGAGGTGGGAACATGAATCCGCAGAAATCGCAACAGGGCAGACAAAACTTCCTGCAAAGACGCTACGCTGTAAGTTTAGGCAGACGCTACGTTTTAGCAACTGCAGGGGTTGTTCTCATGGGTTTATTAGGATGTTCTAGTCCCAGCGATATCAATTCTGCTGTTGCTGAGGGGACTCCACCCCTTCAAGAAGCTCCCAAACCTAAGCAAATCAATAATGCAGTGGATAACCAAGTAGTTGCTGCTCATACCAAATTTGGCTTGAAACTGTTTTCGGAAGTTCTTAAGCAAGACAGCGGTAAGAATGTGTTTGTCTCCCCTTCGAGTGTAGCGATCGCACTCTCGATGACCTACAACGGTGCTAATGGTAGCACCCAAGCAGCGATGGCAAAAGCATTGGAATTCCAGGGGATGAATCTGCAACAGATTAACGCTGGTAACGCTGCTCTGAAAGCACTGCTAGAACATCCCGATCCTAAAGTCCAGTTAACTATTGCTAATTCCCTATGGGCTAATAACAAAACCCAGTTTAATCCCGATTTTTTGCAAAGGAACCGGGAATTCTATAGCGCAATGGTTAGGAATTTAGATTTTAGCGACCGACAAGCACCCAGGGTGATTAATAACTGGGTGAGTCAGAATACAAAGGGAAAAATCGACCAAATTGTTGATAGTATTTCCCCAAACCAAGTATTATTTCTCATCAATGCCATTTACTTCAAAGGTGCTTGGAAGAACGAATTCGATAAACAACAAACAGCCAATCAGCCATTTACCCTAGCTTCCGGTAAACAAAAAAATCACCCGATGATGTCCCAATCGGGTAATTACAAGTACTTAGAGACTCCAGACTTTCAGGCAGTTAGTTTACCTTATGGTGAAGATGGGAGGATGAGCTTTTATGTGTTTCTACCCAAACAAAACTCTAATCTATCAGCATTTTATAACAACCTGAATTTTGATAACTGGGAAAAATGGATGACCCAGTTTAGAAAACGGGAAGGATTTATTCGCTTGCCAAAATTCAAAATGGACTATGAAGTCACATTGAATAAATCCCTGAAAGCTTTAGGAATGGCAGAAGCTTTTACTGACCAAGCGGATTTTTCTGGGATGGGTACTAATCTTGCCATTAGCCAAGTAAAACATAAAACCTTTGTCGAGGTAAATGAAGAAGGTACAGAAGCAGCAGCAGCTACTTCTGTAGCGATTAGAGTCACATCCGCACCAATAGAGGCACCCTTCCAGATGATTGTTGAGCGTCCCTTTTTCTGTGCGATTCGGGATAATCAAACCGGGACGGTGTTATTTATGGGTTCAATTGTGGAGCCACGTTAGAGGGTTTGACCTCCGGGACACTACTGCGGGTATGAGTAGTATCCTCTCCCGGTGGTGATTCTCCTGGTGATGTGGTGCTTTCTGGTAGGGGTGCAGCCGCTTCATTTTCGGCATTTTGCCGGTGACGTAAGGCGCTTAAAGCCGTGTTAATCACCACCGCCGTCGGAACAGCCAAAATCACCCCGAAAAAGCCGCCAATGCGCGCTCCAGTCAGGACAGAAATTAGCACCCAAACGGGATTTAAGCCGGTAAAACTACCCAAAATCCGCGGACCGATTAAAGTTTCCAGAATTTGCTGCACAATTACAGAGGCAATCAATACCCTAGCACCCATCCAGACATCCTGCAGAGCTACCAGGGTTGTCGTTACAGCAATACCCACAGTACCACCATAGGGGATTAAGGCCATAATCCCGATAGATAAACCAAACAGCAAACCAAACGGCACCTTCAGCCACAAAAAGGCAGGAATCAGACAGGTTGCCATACAAGTGGCGGTAATTAGTTGGGAGATAAAGAAATTTTGGAAACTGAGGCGGATGGTTTCTGTAAATGGCTGACGGAATTTACTAGGTAGCCAATCTACCAAACTAGACCACAAATCGTCACCGTGCTGCAACAGGTAGAAAGTTAACACCATAGTCAACAGAAAATCCAGCAGACTAGTAACAGTGACTACGGCTAAACTGAGAACTTTACCAGCAATAGCTTGCAATTGTCCCTTAACGCGATCGTTAATTTGGACGAGAAGAGCATCTAGGTTAATTGGTAAACCGAGATTATCAGCTTTTTCGTTTAACACCATTAGCTGGTAGCGTCCGGAGTCAATCAACTCTGGTAAGCGAGCTACTAACTGTTGCGCTTGAGTAAGTGCTAGAGGAAATAGGGTGACACCCAAAGCCAACAGCACCGACAAAGCCAGCAAAAATACCAAAATTGCTACTTGCTCGCGTTTAGCACCCTGGCGTTCCATCCAGGTTACAGGGTAATTTAGCAGAAATGCTAACACCGATGCTCCAACTAAAATGACAATCAGCGAGTGAAAGTAATCGAAAATCGTAGAAAATGCCCAACCATTGAGTACCAACAAGGGAGCGAACAGAGCGATCGCCAGAATTCGTACTGCGGGTTTTAGTCCCTGCCACCAGTTTAGGAGCTTGCGTGTCTGCATGTGCCAATTGCGGGATAGAACCAACCTAAAATTGCATTTACTGCTTATTATCTCTAACTCGATCCCCTTACCTAATTCCGAGAGAAGGCTCCCGCCATAATCTTTGATTTGGCGGCGAGATGAATCGAGGGCTAAAAGCGAAACACCCCTTAACTAACTCAAACCGCAGGTTTGACAAGGCAAGGGGTAGTTG
>JAYKJH010000222.1:0-4890 GCA_035285345.1 Nostocaceae cyanobacterium
TTAACAGGATAAAAATTTGAATGGGAATTTATTTATTAAAAACCAGTAAAAATTGAACGCGATAAGCAATCTCTACAATCAGATAGACCCTATTTCTTCCAATTGAGGGAAGCTAATTTGGGGAAAATATCTGCAAAATTAAATAAATAACATCAATAAATTTGAGAATAATTACCCCATTGTAATAGGAGACAAAAAGATGGTAACAAGTGTACGCAAGCGGGCTATAGGTGTATTTTCTCGTCGTAGCGATGTAGAACAAGCTCTGCATAAATTGCAACAATCTGGCTTTCCGATGGACAGAGTATCTGTAATCGCACAGAATACAGATGGTAATCAAAACATCGCTGGTACTGAAGTTAAAGAGCAGGTGGGAGATAAAGCTGAGGAAGGTGCCACAGTTGGAGCGGTTTCCGGTGGGGTCTTGGGTGGATTAACTGGTTTACTAGTGGGACTGGGTACTTTAGCTATTCCCGGAATTGGACCGATTATGCTGGCTGGTGCCACAGCAACAGCTTTAGCGACCACTGTAGCTGGAGCAGGTATTGGTGCAGCTGCTGGTAGTTTGGTAGGTGCGTTGATTGGGTTAGGAATTCCGGAAGAGCGTGCCAAAGTTTACAACCAAAGAGTGCAACAAGGACACTACTTGGTAGTGGTAGATGGTACAGATGCAGAAATTGAGCGAGCTAGAGCAATCTTCAGTCGGTTTGGGATTGAAGAATTTGACGTTTATGACCAACCACATGGCTCAGACGTGCCTGATAATTATGTCACCCCAGTAGCAACTGCACCTGGTGTCGCATCTACTGTCCATTCTTCTAGAATCAGACGTGCTATTGGTGTCTTCTCCGATCCTCGGGATGTAGAAGCAGCACTAACTGACCTGCGAAATGCTGGTTTTCCGATGGATAGGGTTTCGATCATCGCCAAAGATAGCCGTGACCTGCAGCAGAACCTGACTGCTATCGACCCCAAGGTGAATGTAGGGAACAAAGCCGATGAGGGTGCAAAAACTGGAGCAGTTACAGGTGGTGTCCTGGGTGGATTAACTGGTTTACTAGTGGGACTGGGTAGTTTAGCTATTCCCGGTGTCGGTCCTGTAATTCTGGCTGGGGAAGTTGCAACCGCTTTAGCTACAACCCTGACAGGAGGTGCAATTGGTGCTGCTGCTGGCGGTTTGGTAGGTGCATTGCTAGGGTTAGGAATTCCGGAAGACCGGGCAAAAGTTTATAGCGATCGCTTCAATCGCGGAGACTACCTGCTGATTATGGATGGTACAGATAGCCAACTACATCAAGCGCAAGATATTCTCAAACGCCGAGGAATTCAAGAGTTTGACATCTATGAGATTTCTGATGCAGATATTCATCGTGCGCCTCACAACCGCTATGATCAGACTACCCGTAGCAATTACGCATCGCAATTAGATACAGACCGCGATGGCGACCCAGATGTGATTATTATTGACCGCCGCAATGAAATAGTTTAGAGGTTTGTCGAGAGGTTCCATCGGAACTTCTCGACACAACACCCACGGTGGACATCTGTCCACCGCAACCTTCTATACCCTAAAGTTCTGTGTAATCCGCTTCATGGCTTCTTCCACATTCTCGCGGCTGTTAAACGCCGAAATGCGGAAATATCCTTCCCCAGCCGCACCAAAACCAGAACCAGGGGTTCCCACCACATTGCAAGTATTCAGCAATTTATCGAAGAAATCCCAGCTAGACAAGCCATTGGGTGTCTGCACCCAGACATAAGGTGCATTCTCCCCACCATATACTTGCAATCCCGCTGCTGTTAATTTCTCACGAATAATTTGGGCGTTTTCTAGATAAAAGCTAATTAACTCCTTGATTTGCATCTGTCCTTCTTCAGAGTAAACTGCTTCGGCACCCCGTTGCACGATGTAGGACACGCCATTAAACTTGGTAGACTGACGACGGTTCCATAGCTTCCACACCTCAACGTCGGAACCGTCAGCAGCTTTAGCGGTGAGATGCTTGGGTACGACGGTGAACGCGCACCGAGTTCCCGTAAAGCCTGCATTCTTGGAGAAGGAACGGAACTCAATCGCACAATCCCTTGCGCCTTCAATTTCGTAGATAGAATGGGGAAGGTTAGGGTCAGTGATATAGGCTTCGTAAGCTGCATCAAAGAAAATGATTGAGCCATGAGCCTGAGCATAGTCCACCCAAGCCTTCAGGTGTTCCTTCGTAGCGGTGGCACCGGTGGGGTTGTTGGGGAAGCAGAGGTAGATTAAATCGACTTTCTCCGATGGTATCTCTGCGGTAAAGTTATTATCAGCAGTAATCGGTAGATATACTAACCCACCATACTCCCCTCGGTCGTTAGCTTCGCCGGTATGTCCCGCCATGACGTTGGTATCTACATACACAGGATAAACGGGGTCAGTGACGGCAATGGTGTTGTTGTCCCCAAAAATATCCAGAATATTCCCACAGTCGCACTTGGAACCATCGGAAATAAAGATTTCCGATGCGTCAACTTCACAACCCCGTGCTTGGAAGTCGTATTTGGCGATTTTTTCCCGCAGCCATTCATAGCCTTGTTCCGGACCATAGCCTTTGAAGCTGTCACGGTTGCCCATGTCATCAACAGCTTTAATCATTGCCGTTCGGCAGGCTTTCGGTAAAGGTTCAGTAACATCACCAATGCCCAGACGTATAATATTAGCATCAGGGTTGGCGGTAGCGAAGGCATTGACACGGCGTGCAATTTCGGGAAATAGGTAGCCAGCTTTGAGCTTGAGATAGTTGTCGTTAACGGTTGCCATAATAGATTAATACCAACTACAGGCATTCGCCCTTGGTGATCAGGACTTAGCATTGTACATTCAGCCTGAACCATTATTTCAGAATTGCTCTAATATTTATCCTTGGGTGTTGTTCAATATGACGATGAATTAGCAAATTTTTGCAACAGACATCTAAAACCTATAGCAATCCTATCCGACCCGTGAACATACAAATATTCAGACCCCCGACTTCTTTAAGAAGTGGGGGATCTAATTTCTCACCCATGATGCGCGGACTGCTATATACTATTAAATGGCAATTGCGATCGCCGTGTTTGACAGCCCCAATTTAAAGCGAGTTGCTTCTCCAACTACACCATCCACTTGCAAGCCATTCTGTTGTTGGAATTGCTTGACCGCTCTATCTGTATTCCGACCAAATACTCCATCCACTTCCACACTGATATTTGCTTTGAGCAAAGCTTCCTGAAGTTGGCGAACATCTTCACCTTGCATCCGGGGTTGGCTGAGTCGCAATATCCGCCCACTAGGAGTTTCTGGTTGGGGACTGGGAGTGGTGGGAACGGTCGGAGCTATGACTCCAAAACCGACGATGGGTGATTTTTTCAGCCGCAAGTCGGTAGCAGGACCGTAGTTACCATCCTCCGCAATTTTGTCATCGGGGTTGTATTTATTCCACAGTCGCTGAAAAGCCCTAACCGCAATATTGCTAATGTCATAGCGTGTACCCCCGGCTCTATAGGAGAAGTGTACAGGGTCTCTAGGGCCTTTCCATTCCCAGCCATAGTTCTCCAGAATTGGTCTCCAGCTACTATAATCCTCAATATCTATTGCCAGACCATCCTCGTGATCGCTTAAACCAGGTCTTGCAGCCAGAGAAATACCGCACCATCCGCTCTTGAATTGAGTGTAGAGCATCAGTTGCTGTGCTAGGGTACGGTAAGCCGAGTTAATTCTCATGATTTGACCGCGTTGTGCGATCGCTTGTCTGAGAGATTCTTTAGCTGCTGGCTGGAGGAAGGGGTTCACCCCCAGGTGCAAAATATTCACATTTAAATCCGCAAAACTCACCATAGAATCGGCTTCTATGTTGTTCATTTCATCGATGAGTTGCTGGGATAGTTGACGCACCTGACCAGTCCAGCAGCTATTAGGACTGAGGATATTTGCAATTGTACTTCCCAAAGTTCGACTAGCATCATCCAGGGAGAGAGAAACCCGGAGGGAGCGTTGAGCAACCTGGTTTATCTCTTCACACTGTTCAATAATTTCTGCTGTGTCTTCGGTTGTAAAGTCAATGTCTTCAAACATAAACTTCTCCTGTGGTAAAGCACCCTGATACAAGTACTTAATTAACTCATCAAGCCTTTATAAACCTAGGGTTCCCAGAAGTCTTCTCCCAGTAACAGCTGCAGTAGCGAAAATCTGTGAAAATATTGACAGACAGGGGATTGGGATTTAATGAAAAATTTATGAACTTCCGCACAGACCACGAATGCTTGTGATTGTGAGGTCAGCAAGCAATCTCAAAGTCAGTCCGGAATTAATTTCCCCCCGTGGAAAAAACCTACACAAAACGAGCAAACCTTTTATTTACTCGTTTTGAAAACAAAGATTTTTCATTGAGGCTCTCAAAAAGGGCGGGGTTATTGCAATTATTCACGGCGATTTTTGAAAAAACCCGCCCTTTTTGAGAAGGTTTGCTCGTTTTGTGTCGATTAGTGCGTCCCCCTATCAGCGTTTAATCGCCGAATAAAACATGGGGTTAATATCAATAACTATGGGCTTCATCTCACCTGCAGGTAGAGGATTACCCTCCCAGTCCCGCTCTCGATCCATGTATTGCATCTGTCGTCCGAGGGGAATACAAGCCATCGCTAAGGCGATACTCATCATTTTTGTACCACCTGTAATATCAGCAACTATTGTTTCTGGCTGCAAATCTGAGTTCTGAAAAATTTGCTCCCCAAGTTGCCACAATCGCCGGTAATCCCCATCTTTCACCATCAGTCCCCGATTGTAAATATCCAATCTTGCACCATACTGATAGCGCAAATATTTCTCCAAAATTTGTGCTGTCTCCACCGACCCTGTGACAGTATCGTCGCTAG
>JAYKJH010000223.1:0-12796 GCA_035285345.1 Nostocaceae cyanobacterium
ATTAGATAAATTTCGCGCAAAGGCGCAAAGGCGCAAATATTATGATTCCAGGGGAATATATAGTTCAAGAAGGGGAAATTGAATTAAATGTAGGTCGTCCTACTGTACGTTTAACAGTAGCAAATACTGGAGATAGACCGATTCAAATAGGTTCCCATTTTCATTTTTTTGAAGTTAACAACGCCTTACAATTTGATAGAGAACAAGCAAGGGGAATGCGTCTTGATATTCCCGCCGGAACTGCCGTTCGTTTTGAACCAGGTGATGAAAAAGATATCGTCCTCGTCCCTCTGGTTGGTTCCCGTCAAGTCTACGGCTTCAACGCTCTTATTAATGGACAACTCGATACCTGAAACCCATATTTTTCTCTCTTCCTTCTTCTTTCTTCTTTCTTTGCGCCTTTGCGTCTTTGCGTGAGAATTAATTCCTATGCTAGAACTACCAAAAATTTGGGAAATGTCTGTTACAGACATCCGCAAATTAATCATGAAAGGGACATTAGATATATCTAGCCACATCAAAACCTGGCTAGAAAATAATATGTCTGAGGTGTTTCCTGAGTATTTAGTAATTGGTAGCAAGATAGAAACAGATAACGGTAGTGTCATCGATTTGCTGTGCTTAGACGAAGATGCTCATCTCATGGTTATTGAATTAACACACAATAATCCCGGCATAGAAGCCACAGCAAATAATTTAGCAGATGCTTTGTGGGTAAAGGAATTACCTTGGGAAAAAATTGAAGAACTAGCAAAAAATTATTTTAGTAATCAGTGGGATTTAGCAACAGCTTTCTTACAAAATTTTGGGAAAGAATTACCAGAAGAAATCCCCGATACTCCCTTGATTTTAATTATTGATATGGGGATAGAAAGCTTTGATGACGAAGCTGGGTATTTAAATGTTCGCTTCACTAATTGTTTTCCCATTAATGCTGATGCTTTTAAAAAAGCTCAAGATAGTGTTGATTGGACAGCTTTGCTAATTAGTAGAACCCTCTCATTAAAACCTTGGGAATTTTGTCAATATACTCCGTTTATTTCCTATGGAAAGAAACAGTTGACAAAGCGACAATTAGAAGCAATTGCTGTCAAAAATGGAGTCTTGGATTTATATCAGTTAGTCGTTCAAGGCTTATTAAAATATCCCTTCCGGACAAACACTCTCAAACTCAGAACTTTCTTGACTTTTACCACCCCCAAAAAACCCACTCAGACATTATTCTATATAAACCCAGGCAAAAGTAATCCCTACCACGGATTGGAATTTGAAGCTAATCCTTATCAATTCTGCGAATATTTAGGAATTAGTGAAAGCGAGTTTCAGACTTTTTTACCCAAATATAAAATCGCCTACCATTATACAAAACCTTCTGAAATCCGGGTGGCGGGATTTTTCAAAACAGCAGCAGAAATCAACCATTTCTTGACAAAATTAACCGAAATTAGGGATAAAAAGCTATGAGTTATCGGATGTCACGTCGGGCTTATGCGGAAACCTTCGGTCCGACAGTAGGCGATAAAATTAGATTAGCCGATACAGAATTATTTATCGAAGTTGAACGCGACTTCACCACCTACGGAGACGAAGTGAAATTCGGAGGGGGAAAAGTCATCCGCGATGGGATGGGACAGTCTCCTATTTCCAACGCCGAGGGTGCAGTAGACTTAGTTATTACTAATGCTTTAATCCTCGATTGGTGGGGTGTCGTCAAAGCAGATATTGGGATTAAAGACGGGAAAATATTCAAAATAGGTAAAGCCGGAAATCCCTATATTCAAGACAATGTAGATATTATCATCGGACCTGGTACCGAAGCTCTGGCTGGGGAAGGAATGATATTAACTGCTGGTGGTATCGACACCCACATCCACTTTATCTGTCCCCAACAAATTGAAGTAGCGATTGCATCTGGTATTACTACCATGATAGGCGGCGGTACGGGACCAGCTACAGGGACAAATGCTACAACTTGTACTCCCGGACCCTGGAACATGTACCGAATGCTGCAAGCCGCCGAAGCCTTCCCGATGAACTTGGGATTTCTCGGTAAAGGTAACGCCAGTCAACCCCAGGGACTCCGGGAACAAGTAGAAGCCGGTGCCATTGGCTTAAAACTCCACGAAGACTGGGGAACTACTCCCGCCGCTATTGATACCTGTTTGAGCGTCGCCGACGAGTACGACGTGCAGGTAGCAATTCACACCGACACCCTCAACGAAGCGGGATTTGTGGAAGACACCATCGCTGCTTTCAAGAACCGCGTCATCCACACCTACCACACCGAAGGCGCCGGGGGAGGACATGCACCGGATATCATCAAAGTCTGCGCTGAAGCGAACGTCTTACCCTCTTCCACTAACCCCACCCGTCCCTACACCGTCAATACCCTAGACGAACACCTGGATATGCTGATGGTGTGTCATCACCTCGATCCAGATATTGCTGAGGATGTGGCGTTTGCAGAGTCACGCATCCGTCGGGAAACCATCGCCGCTGAGGATATTCTCCATGATTTGGGGGCGTTTAGCATGATTTCCTCCGACTCCCAAGCGATGGGAAGAGTAGGGGAAGTAATAATTAGAACCTGGCAAACTGCACACAAAATGAAAGTGCAACGCGGGAACCTCACCCCTAGCCCCTCTCCTGATAGGAGAGGGGTTGGGGAGAGGTCAGATAATGATAATTTTAGAGCGAAGAGGTATGTTGCTAAATATACGATAAATCCGGCGATCGCTCACGGCATTTCTCAGTATGTCGGTTCTGTGGAGGAGGGTAAATTTGCAGACTTGTGTTTGTGGCGTCCGGCGTTTTTTGGTGTCAAACCGGAGATAGTTATTAAAGGGGGAATGATTGCATGGTCGCAGATGGGGGATGCTAATGCTAGTATTCCCACACCGCAACCTGTACATATGCGTCCAATGTTTGGTAGTTTCGGCGGTGCTATTCACAAAACTTCATTAACTTTTGTTTCGCAAGCAGCCTTAGACAGCGGTATCCCCCAGCAGTTGGGGTTGAATAAAGAAACCGTGGCAGTTTCTGGGATACGTCAGTTGAGTAAGCGGGATATGAAACTTAATGATGCGCTACCGCGTATTGAGGTAGATCCAGAAACCTACGAAGTGCGTGCGGATGGGGAGTTGCTGACTTGCGAACCAGCGACGGTGTTACCGATGGCTCAGAGGTATTTCTTGTTTTAATTTTATATCCTTAAGTTTCTGGTTCAATTCCTGCTGCTCTTAACTGTTGCGCTAATCTTTCAGCGCGTTGACGTTCCGTTTCAGCACGTTGACGTTCCGCTTCAGCACGTTGACGTTCCGCTTCGACGCGATCGCGTTCCTGTTCCACCAACTCAGAACCCCAAAGCAAGAGTTCCCCATTTTCATCCCACCACCGCAACCAATAGCCGGTGCGATTTTCGCGGCTACCTTGCCATATACCAAGAAATAGGTTCATTTGAGCAATCCAGTAATGATTATTTACATCTGGCGATTGCAGTTGATAACGTCCGGAATTATCTAACTGATAGACTTCTAGGACTCCCGTATCTGGGGTAAAAATGGCATAATGGGGAACTTGCAAAATTTGTTCATAGAAAAACCACTTTCCAGGGGGATAGGTTGGCTTGTTGGAGTACTCTCCACCCTCAGTATCGGAAAGAAACTCCATGACAATCGCCGGAATATCCCCTTCTAGTCGTGGGGTATAACTGCGCTTCACCTCTGACCGCGATACTCGAATTGACGGTACATATCCCCAGTCTGGAGCCTTAACTACCGTCTGATTATTCAAAGTAGCACAGATACCGTAGTTAGTCGTTGTTAAGGAATTATCTGGCAGTTTCCCAGCCAGCATCAAGCTTTCAGTTAAAGCTGCAGCAAGGGGAGGTTGGTTAATATTATCCACTGGCTCGTCATCTAAAACGAAATCATCTGGTAATTTTTCCCAGGTAACTTTGTAGGTGGCTGGACTGGCTAACATGGGAAACCTACCTTGTTAATAGTCTGGAGTAGTTTATATTTTAATCCTTCCCACCTGAATTACTTGTGTGTGAAGCAATATTTATTATAAGGGGTTGTCAATTTTGATAATTCAGATAGTGACGCACCATCCAATTGTAGGTAGTTCACGTGTAACTGTAACCCATCAATCACCAAAATAAGAAGCATCCGTTGCCTAATTTCACTAATTGGTAATAGTAAAGTATCTTCTATTTCTTGTCTCACTTCGCGGCTGATATAACAATCGCTGTTGAGGCAATCTACAAGTAGTTTATTAGCGTCGTAATATTATTGTAATAGTTTTTTTTGGGCGTCGGTGAATTGCCAGTGGTGTCCGATATTACGATATTCTATCATGATAGTTTTTAATTGCTTAGCCCAAACCAAATTATCTATTTTATGCGACAGACAACCTCAAACGCACCAGCAACTTCCTGAAAATCCAAATCCTCATCCTCTATCTAGATTGGGTATTGCTAAAAATACCCCTCAAGTCTCCACTCGAACCACCACGAGAGTATGATTGATACATATGTAAGTGGTATCACTTATATAGCAAGCCTATATAAAGGATACCTCTTACCATATAGCTATAGCGTTTCCTAGTCTACTGAGGTACAAATTTATCGGCTTAAGAAAGCGTCCATCCTCTTCTATCGGCGGTTAATTCTTTCTTGCTATACCTCACGAGCGTGGGAAGCGCTATACCAACTTTTGCTAAAGAACTTGGGTATCTAGTTAGCACTTTAATGATTTTCTTCACAATCTGGAATTATTTAAGTATATTTCTGGAATTTATAAACAAATAAAAGATTTAATTATCATCCGTATATCTGCACTGGTAACTAATATTTGAGCAGTGCTAACTTGGCATTACTAAAAATAATTGGTCATAGATTTAACGGAACTATTAAAGGCAGGTAATAGATGGCTATTGCTATGGAAGAGCAGGGTAATAAATTTATCACTACCGAACCTCTAAAAGCCAGTACAGAGGGAGAAGAACAAAAAGTTTGGGACGCAGTACGCAGTGCTTTTGCTGATAGAAATTGTATTGGTTATTGGCGTTATCCGATTTTTTATAAAGTCGGAGAAATTCGTAAGGAACCTGATATTTTAATTGCTGATAGAGAATGGGGTTTAATTGTCCTAGAAATCCTACCTGTTAATATTGACAAAATTATCTCTGTCGATGAAGAAAATTGGCAATTACAGAACTGTGATACCACAACCACAAACCCTGCACAGCGTGCAGAAAATCAATTGCGAGCCTTGATATCTTATGCAGATAGAGAACCGGCTATTTGGCGTAAAGTGACAGGTAGAGCAATGATTGCCTTACCTTTAATTACCCAAGAACAATGGCAGCAAAAAGGCTTTGACCAAGTACCTAATTGTCCGGCGATTATTTTTCAAGACCAATTGGGTAAAGTTGGTTTAATTGAACGAATTCAACAAACCTTTCCCACAGTTACAGGAGAAAACTTAGAAGATAAAGATTGGAATGTATTACTATCAGTAATTGCTGGGACACCTGTACTTCGTAAACCTGCCCGTAAAAACGTTACAACTAACGGCAAAACTCGCTCTAGTATTATAGATAGTTTGCGCCAAAAACTATACGAAATTGACTTACAACAAGAACATATTGGTAAAGAAATTCCCCCTGGGTTCCAACGGATTCGCGGTATTGCAGGTTCCGGGAAAACAGTGCTTTTGTGTCAGAAAGCAGCACACATGCACCTGAAGCATCCAGACTGGGATATTGCTTTGGTATTTTTCACGCGATCGCTCTACGATTTGATGATTGGACTAATTGACCAGTGGATGCGTCGCTTTAGTTATGGTGAGGTGCAATATGACCCCAAAACTAACAGGAAATTACGAGTATTGCACGCCTGGGGAGCCAATGACCAACCGGGTTTATATAGCACTATTTGTGATTACCACGGTAAAAGACGGGGGACAGTACGAGATACCCATGAAAGACAGCCGAATCGAGGTTTAGCAGAACTATGCAAACGGCTACAGGAAGAGATAAAAATTGAGCCAATGTTTGATGCTATCTTGATTGATGAAGGTCAAGATTTAGTAGCAGAAGATGATTTGAAATTCCAAGATAAACAAGCAATTTATTCGTTAGCTTATCAAGCATTACGCCCTGCTGATACAGAATATCCAGAGCAACGACGGTTGATTTGGGCGTATGATGAAGCTCAAAGCTTGGATAGCTTAAAAATTCCCAAAGCATCAGAATTATTTGGTGCAGATACCCAACTCAAAAAAGCTGTCACTGGGATGCATAAAGGCGCTATTAAAAAGACAGAAATTATCCGCTGCTGTTACCGCACTCCCGGACAAATTCTCACGGCTGCTCATGGCATTGGTATGGGTTTGCTGCGTTCTGATGGTATGCTGACGGGAATTACAAATAAAGAAGATTGGAACAGAATTGGTTACGAAGTAAAAGGTGATTTCCGCCGTGTTGGGAAGCCTATTACTGTGCAAAGACCACCAAATTATTCACCTAATCCCATCCCCGAAATCTGGGGTGAACCTGTATTAGAATTTAAAATATATGGCTCTCGTCAAGAAGAATTAACGGCTTTGGGGGAGAAGATTATGCATAATATTGTCCATGATGGACTCAATCCCAGCCGAGATATTTTAGTCGTGGTTTTAGGGTCAAATACAGAAGCTTTGGAATTAGAAACAGAAGTTGCTGGGCTTTTGATGGATCAAGGTATTGATATCTATCTTCCTACCGCATTAAAGTTAAATGACTTATATCCCCAATGGCCGAATCATGATCCTGATAAATTCTGGCATGATGGAGGTGTTACCGTATCTCGAATCGCTCGCGCTCAGGGACACGAAGCGGATATGGTTTATGTAGTCGGATTTGATAATGTAGCGCGTAATGAAAGCGATGTAAATCTCCGCAACCAGTTATTTGTAGCTTTAACACGCACCCGTGGTTGGGCTAATTTAAGTGGTGTGGGAAATTATCCTATGTATGAGGAAATGCAGCGAGTAATTAACAGTGGTGATACATTTACTTTCACCTACAAGCGTCCACCAAAACGCGATATTGGTGATGGGGAAGAGTAAGCACGGATGAACACGGATACACGGATAAATTATCTGTGTCAGGGGAATTAGATCCCCGACTTCTTAAAGAAGTCGGGGATCTGAGGATTTCTATTCTCACAAATCAGATAGAATTGCTATAGGATAAATCAGGTTTTGTCTTCACTCCCAAAGCTCATGAATTCTCGCTTCATTCCCCAATCTGAGCCACCGCTTCCACCCTGGGAAACTCTACCCACAATGTATGATTTACCCAGCGAAAATCTAGAGGAACCAGGTTTGCCAGACGATTTCCACTTTCTCCAACCCCTGCTGCTATTTTTAACCTTTCTTCCTGTGGGTTGGAATCCAGAACTAGTTTACAGTGCGGCTGACTTGAATTTATACTACGACCTAGAGCATCCTCAGTGGTATAAACACCCCGATTGGTTTGGTGTGGTAGGTGTTCCCAAACTTTATCGCGGACAGGATTTGCGCTTAAGTTATGTAAGATGGCAAGAAAAAGCTAATCCTTTTGTAGTGGTGGAGTTACTATCCCCAGGTACGGAAGCAGAGGATTTAGGTAATACAACTAGCGCTACAAATCAACCTCCTACTAAGTGGGAAGTGTACGAACGGATTTTGCGGATTCCCTACTATGTTGTTTTTAGTCGTTATACTAATGAAATACAGGGCTTTCACTTAGTTGGTGGGCATTATGAGGCGATGAATTTAACCGAAGGACACCTAGCGATGCCAGAGTTAGGCTTAAGTTTGGGTATCTGGGAGGGTTCGTTTCAAAGTATTGAACGGTTGTGGTTGCGGTGGTTTACGATTGAGGGTGAGTTAATTTCGATACCTGAAGAGAAGGCAGAGCAAGCAAAACAACAAGCAGCATCTGCCCACAGAAGGGTAGAACTGTTAGCAGAGAGATTGCGTCAGTTAGGTGTAAACCCGGATTAGATAGGTTAAAAATATCAGGTAGGTTAGCACAGCTGTGCTAACCTACGTAGATTCAGCCTGGTAACAATAAAGATGTGGGATGTAACAGAGAACTCATCCGGTACTTATCCGGTGCCGCATCCGCTATACATCCGCTGCAGCATCGGCTGCTTTCTTCGCTGCTTTTTCTGCTCGCGTTTCAGCGTCAGCCATGACTTCATCCATCTTTTCTGTCACTTCCCCTGGGTAATTTTCCAGAACTCTAGTAGAGATGGCAACTCTACCTTTAGCTGTATCCAAATCAATAATTACAGCTTTGATAGTTTGACCGACTTGAAATACTTTTTCCAAATTTTCGATGAATTTTTGGCTGACCTGCTTGATGTGCAACAATGCACTAGCGCCCTTCAAATCAACAAATACACCAAAGGGTTTGATACCAGTAATTTTCCCTTCGACTAATTGACCGATTTCTAACTGGCTGAAGCTAGCAGAACGAGTCGCTAAGCGATTGGAAAGTACAAGTTTGTTATTGCTGCGGTCAATTTCTAGGAAACTAGCGGTGAGGGTTTGTCCCTTGAGTGAGTCTAGGTTGTCCCGTTCTACGAGGTGCGATCGCGGAATAAATCCCCGTAAACCCTGAATATCCACGGTGACACCACCTTTATTTACACCTGTGACCCGCACTTGGACAGTTTGTCCGCTGTCCCGCAATTCCGCTAACCGCTCCCAAATATGTTTAATTTCTAACTGTCGCCGAGATAGGGTTACTTGTCCTTCTGCGTCTTGTTCCCGGATAATTAAAAATTCCATTTGTTCATGCAAAGGCAAGACTTCAGATAAATCGCTGACTGTTCTCAAAGCCGCTTCGTCACGAGGGACAAAGGCTGCGGACTTACCGCCAATATCAACATAAGCCCCATCATGATCCAATTGGAAAACTTTGCCAGAGACCACCTGTCCTTTAGCAAACTGGTAGTCATGTTCTTCCAATGCTTTGGCAAAGTCGTCCATAGAAAATGGTGCATTGGTTGCTTGAGAACGGTTCGATGGAGAATTCATGATTTTTAACAGAGGTTTCAATTTGAAGCAATCCCACGGCCTTGTTACCAAATGCACTGTAATTGCACCTGATGACAATTCCGCTTGCTAGGGAATTTTAGGACGCTTGCAGTACATTGCCAAACAGATGTTTTACCTGTTCCCATGCATCAGCCGCAGCCGTGGGATTGTAGCTGCCGCGATGGTCGCAGAAAAATCCGTGGTCAGATCCATCGTAACGAAATACACGATGGGGAATCTTGTATTTTTCTAACTCTGCTGTTACCTGGTCTACTTGTTCTGGGGGGATGCTAGCGTCTTCGTTACCAAAGAAAGCGTAGAGGGTGCCGCTGATTTCAGCAGTGCGGCTAATCGTGGCTCCATTCCCCCCTGGGGTGGCTGTGGTGATGCGGGCGCCGTAAAATGAGGCGGTGGCTTTAATATCGCTTAAAGTGGCTGCTAGGTAGGCTACATGACCGCCAAAACAAAAGCCAATGCAACCAAAGCCATCACCTTTGATGTTATCCAGGGTTTTCAGGTAGTCAACAGCCGCCTGAATATCGCTCAATAACTCCGATGCTTTCGTTTGTCCCCAAGCGTATTCTCTGCCAATTTCCACGTCTTGGGGGGTGTAACCAGTTTCAAAACCAGGAGCAGTGCGTTGGAACAGTGCGGGAGCGATCGCCACATATCCTTCTGTTGCAATTCGTTCTGTCACTTCCCGGATGTGGACGTTGACGCCAAAAATCTCCTGCAACACCACAACCCCTGGATAAGACCCCCCATCCTGGGGTTGTGCTAGGTAAGCGTCTATTTGTAAATCCCCTTGGGGTAATTTTACTGCCGTCGTCTGGATTTCACGTTCTGCCATGATATTTCTTACCAATGTCAGGGAATACTATAGCGCGGGGGCAAGTGTCACACAATTTTGCCTACTGTCACAATAACTTCTATGTGATTTCATCGCTTATAAGCCTTATATTATAAGCTTTATCACTTAATTACTGCTATGTGACAGTTTACGAATACATGTGACAGTTTCCTAGTTACTGTTCTAAAATATATCTATTACCTTGACCATTCGCTCTATTCAACAATCAAATAATCAATTACCCAAGCTCTTGCGCTTCTTTTACAGTCAGCGTATCTAGCTGGGGTGTTACTGCTGACTTCCCCTAGGAGATTAACATATGCTTCAATTTCGGATTCAGCCAGATAGTGAAATTCCCGCATCAACCCAGCTATTTAATCAAATCAGATTTGCCATTGCTTCCCGACAGTATCCCCCAGCTTATAAATTACCCAGCACCCGCGCATTGGCGATGCAGACAGGTTTGCATCGCAACACCATCAGTAAAGTTTACCGCCAACTGGAGGAAGAAGGATTTGTTGAAAGTCAGGCTGGTTCCGGGATTTACGTCCGCGCTCAAGGTCATGAGGGCGGTAGCAATTTACGCTCCCCCATTCTGGAACAATATCCCTTAGCTTACAAAGTGGTTCAAAATGCTCTAGACGAGTTGCTCTTACAAGGTTGTTCACTCAATCAAGCACGGGAATTATTTTTAGCAGAAATTGACTGGCGCTTGCGCTGTAGCGCTAGAGTAATCGTGGCAGCTCCTACGCAAGATATCGGTGCTGGGGAACTAATTGTCTATGAATTAGAGCAATCACTCAAAATTCCCATCCAGTTGGTAGCGATGGAAAACTTAGCAGCGGTGCTAGAGCAAACTTCTTCCGCAACAGTCGTCACCAGCCGGTATTTCATTGGGGAAGTAGAAGCGATCGCCGCACCTAAATCTGTGCGGGTCATTCCTCTGGATATCTACGACTTCGCTAATGAACTCAGTATAGTGAAAAGTCTCCCCAAAGACAGCTGTGTAGGGATAGTTAGCCTCAGTTCGGGAATTCTCCGCGCTGCTGAAGTCATCCTCCACGGTTTACGCGGTGATGAACTCCTGATGATGACTGCTCAACCAAAAGATACTTACAAACTCCATGCTATGGTCAAGAGCGCTCACCTCATCCTCTGCGACCAAGCTAGCTTCCCCAAAGTAGAAGCAGCTGCATATGCAATGCGCGAAGATATTATTCGTCCCCCCAAGCTAACTTGTTGTGAAAATTACATCGGTGAAAAATCCATTAGCTTGCTCAAACGAGAGCTAGGGTTGGGGTAATGAGTCATAGGTTCTTCCTTCCTTTGATAGTTGACTCCTAACCCTTAACTAATCACTAATAACTAATGAATACATAACTAAGAATTATGACTGTGGAAATGCATCCATCTATCGGGTTGATAGAGGCTATCAAGCAACGACGTGCTGCTAGAGCTTTCAAACCAGACCCCATTCCAGAAGCGATTTTACAAGCAATTCTCCACATGGGTCTGCGTTCTCCCTCCGGTTTTAACCTCCAACCTTGGCGGTTTATTGTCGTCAGAACCCCAGAAAATAAGGAAAAGCTCAAAGCTTGTGCTTTCAATCAGCGTCAGGTAGGAGAAGCACCCGTGGTTTTGATTTGCTGTGGCGATCGCCGCGCTACAGAAATGGCAAATATTGAATCTGTCATCGAATTGGGTAAATCCGTCGGTGCAATGCCAGATACTTTTGCTGATTATATGCGCTCTAGCATATCTAGTTTTGTTGCCAATCCACCCTGCTTTGAGAGCATGGAAGCGTGGACAAACCGCCACACTATGTTAGCCGTAGCTCATATCATGATTGTGGCAAAAAGCTTTGGTGTTGATAGCTGTCCGATGGAAGGGTTTGTCACCGCTCAAGTCAAAGAGGCTTTCCAAATCCCAGAGGAAGTCGATGTCTGTTGTTTGGTTCCTCTAGGGTATGCTGCTGAACCCTTCAAGCAGTATGGTGGACGGTTTGATATCGAGGAAGTTTGCTTTGCAGAGACCTACGGAGAATCCTTGAACCTGAGTTGATCATCCAAAATCAAACCTGAGAAATTAGATCCCCGACTTCTTAGCGAAGTCGGGGATCTGGCTCTTGTGTGGTCGTTACCATAGCAGTTAGGACTCCCAACCCTGTTCCCCACTCTATCAATCCTGCTGACTAGAAAACTTTTTCGCACCCCACAAGGACACAGCAACGGCGATCGCTAACAAAATTGGGATGCTATACCAAGGAAACTGTGACCAATATCCGTTAGTGGCTGCACGTAACGCCGTACTAGCATAGGTCAGGGGTAACAGGTAAACGACGGCTTTCAAGATTGGTGGTAAGGTCCCAGGGTCAAAAAATGTCGCTCCCAAGAAAGACATGGGGATAATCACAAAATTATTGTAGAGTCCCACGGTTTCGAGCGATCGCGCCTTCAAACCCACAATTACCCCCAATCCAGAAAATACCGCACTGTTCAGCAGCAACACCAGCAAGAACAAGGGATGGAGAAACCGCCAATTACCAGTTAGCAATAATCCTACCAAAATCACCGAACCGGAAGTCATCAACCCGCGCAAAATACCCGCTAGCATTTTCCCCACATGTAGCGCTAGAGGATTAATGGGTACTAGTAGTAGTTCCTCAAAGGTTTTGCTAAACAGTCGGTCTCCGCAAATCGAAAAAGTCGTTCCCGCAAAACAAATCGTCATCGACGACAGTGCCACCATTCCTGGCAAAATAAATTCTAGGTAGTTATCAAAGTTACCGCTAACTCCTGAACCAGGTCGAATAGAACTCCCCAAACCCAAGCCAAAAGCCAAAATATATATCAGTGGAGATACGAGTCCCGAT
>JAYKJH010000224.1:0-2541 GCA_035285345.1 Nostocaceae cyanobacterium
CACAAAAGCTGTTACAAGATATTCAAAAATCAGGAGCAAAATTATCATGGTTGGAGAAGCTATTTAGAGATAAGTTAAAGGCTGAGGATTATCAACAGCAATATAAGCGAGAGGTTGCAAGTTTAAGCGAAAGGTTACGAGAAGCTTCCCAGAGGATAGAAGAATTAGAACAAGGAAATTTATCTCAGTCTGATAATTTTATTCTCCAGCCAGATACGGAGTTTATTAGCTATATATCGCAGAGCTTTCAATTAATTGAGCATGATGAGAATAAGTTGCAAGCTACTGGGATTGATAGCCGGATATTTGATGATTTTGAAGCTAGGCTAGTTGAATATTTAAAGGAAGAATTTAGTAAAATACCTGCCGATAAGTTAGTACTAAAGCTAGAAGATGCTCTTGACGATATCAATAGCTTAAAAAGTGGACAAGACCCAGACTACCGTTTTAGTCTTACTCCTCACGTCTACTTCATGAAGTATTTTTTAGAAAATGTATATTGCATTTATTTAGCCTGGTTCGTAATTTATCAAGCGGGCTTATTACGAACTAATATTAACATCCTTGATATTGCAGCGGGACCTGGAACAGTTGCTTACGGGTTAGCTGTGTTTCTCCAAAGTCTTGGCAGTTTTTTACCTCCTATGCAGCCTGTGCATGTCTCCTACTTTTCTTTAGAGAAACAAGATGCTTTTCAGTTTCGAGGATTGCAATTTTGGCGGCGATATATAGAGTCTCGTAAAACTCCGATAAATGCTTTTTTTCGGTTTGTGACTGATGACTTATTTACTTGGGATTCTCAATCTAGTAATATACCAAAAGACTTTTTTGATTTTGTCGTTATTTCCCACTGCTTTTTTCTAGATACTACGAAAAGGCAGCAAGCGAATAATATCTACAAACAAATAATTTCTAAGAACCTGAAAAATCAGGGTTATGTACTGCTAATCGTACAAGACAAGAAGTTATGGAAAACATACGATTGTCGTCAAGCTGAAGACCTAAAACAGGAAAACAATCTGGTAATAAACTTAGCAGCAGAGCTTGGACTAAAGGTTGTATGGTATAAATATTTAAATTCCACAGGTTCTAGAATCCCTTTGGGAGGTGGTAATTTTGCTAAATTTGCTAGAGAAAACTTACCCAAACAACCTCATCTAACTCCTTTGTTACAGCAGTACTTTGGACAAAAGTATGTGTCTCACTATTCTTTAGACGATTATGTAATTTTGGCTCAAAAATGAGCAATTTTAAAGAAACACCAACCACATACCCCTGGCATGGTACCCTTAACCTCATCTACACCCATCGCCAAGGCACAACTCAACTAATCCACAACCAAAACCAAGCACCTCTCAAAGTCCAACGCCCATTTTACCCAGAAGGACAAGAAATTTGTCATAGCGTGATTTTGCACACCGCAGGGGGAGTTGTAGGAGGAGATAGATTATCCTGTAACTTTCAACTCCAGCCAAATTCCCAAGCATTAATCACCACAGCGGCTGCTAGTAAAATTTATCGCACTAACGGCTTACAAGCAAGACAAAATATTGAAATAAAACTCGATGCTGGTGCTTGTTTGGAATGGCTACCACAAGAAACAATTGTATTTAATGGTGCAATTTATCGCCAAGATTTGCGTGTAGAATTAGCAGCAGGTGCTAGCTTTTTAGGCTGGGAAATTACCCGTTTTGGACGCACTGCAAGAGGAGAAAGATTTGTCCAGGGAGAGTGGCGATCGCACACAGAAATTTGGTGTCAAAATAAACCTTTATGGATAGATAGGCAATGTTTACCTGGAACTGAAGAAGTTTTCACCAGTCCCCACGGCTTGGCGGGACAACCAATTACAGGTACTCTAGTTTTGGTGGGAAATGTTGTCTCTGGGGAAATTATTAAAAAAGCCCGAAATTTATGGCAGGGAGGGGGCGAAATAGGGGTTACTAGTTTAGAGAATGGATTTTTGTGTCGATATCGTGGTGCTTCCACGTCTGAGGTGAGAAACTGGTTTATTGGTGTTTGGCAGA
Source organism: Nostocaceae cyanobacterium (assembly GCA_035285345.1). Classification (GTDB taxonomy): domain Bacteria; phylum Cyanobacteriota; class Cyanobacteriia; order Cyanobacteriales; family Nostocaceae; genus JAYKJH01. The sequence goes on from JAYKJH010000224.1 coordinate 2,028, forward strand.
TGGTGCGTGGTCGTGGTAGCAGTATACCAAGAGTTTGGCAGATATGAACCGCCAAGGTGCCAAGGGCGCCAACAGAGGAGGAAGAGGTAGGATATGCAATTGACGCCGCAGGAGAAGGATAAGTTATTGATTTTTACGGCTGCGCTTTTGGCAGAAAGACGCAAGGATAGGGGTTTGAAGTTGAATTACCCAGAAGCGGTGGCGTTTATTACTGCTGCTATTTTGGAGGGTGCCAGAGATGGGAGAACCGTCGCAGAATTGATGAGTCATGGTACGACATTGCTAACGCGGGATGATGTCATGGAAGGAGTCGCGGAAATGGTACATGAGGTGCAGGTGGAAGCGACTTTTCCAGATGGTACGAAGTTGGTGACAGTGCATAATCCAATTAGATAAATTTCGCGCAAAGGCGCAAAGGCGCAAATATTATGATTCCAGGGGAATATATAGTTCAAGAAGGGGAAATTGAATTAAATGTAGGTCGTCCTACTGTACGTTTAACAGTAGCAAATAC
>JAYKJH010000225.1:0-9798 GCA_035285345.1 Nostocaceae cyanobacterium
CATCAATTCCTACTACTTCCCCGTGGGGTAACGGTTGAGGTGGATTAACATCCCATTGGACGGTTAACATTACATACCAGCCAGAAACTCGTTTAACCACACGAGCTTGTTTGATTACTCCCCCTTCAGGAATTGAGCGAGATTGACGCATTTTCACTGCCCCAATAACAGGCAGTTTTACACGCCCATTGCTCAATGGATTTATACCCAATTGGGGGAAGGAAAAAGAACGCATTCGTCCCTGTTTTTTAAATCTTGGGAACCCATGATTTTGTTCCCACATACTGACAAATGCTTTTTCAAGTCGCCTTAATGTTTGCTGCAAAGACTGAGCATTAACACGGTTTAAATACTCGTTGTCTTTACGTGCAGCCGTTAAAGATTTGCATTGGCTAGCAAAGGTGGGGCGGGGTGCATCAGCAGAAATGATGTACTCATAACGGAGAGAACAAGCGTTTATCTGGCAACTACGAGACTTATACCAGTCTTTACGTTCAGCCAAAGCATGGTTATAAACCCGTCTATGGGTTTCTAGCCATTCTTCAAATATTAGTATTTGGTTTTGAGTTGGCTTGAGCTTATATTCGTAAGTCAGATTAAACACTTGAATCACCTCCTGAACACATTATATATATTTACTATTCGCAAAGACGATTTTTAGGACTGCGAATAAATTCGCAGTAGCACAGCACCCCCATGATTAGAAATCAGGGGCACTGTGCGCGTTTTCGGTAGGATGAGAAATAGTAAACTTTTCTTTGCTATCAGCACTTTCCTTTGTGAATCTGCGAAGAGCGAATCGCTGTTTCACCACCTGCTCCAACGAGTCATGGCGTCATCGACCTCTGAGTTGTAAGCAGTGGCTTGTAAGCACAAACAAGCCCAAACAGCGATTATACCAATGAATTGAAATCCCTCCCGCCTCGCGCATAGGCGGGTTTCCGACATTACCGCGAGGTTCTTATGACAGATCCCACTACTATATCAGCACAGAAGCCCGAACTTGACTCTCTCCGCCTCCAGTTCATAGGTGGGTCTGAAAAAGTACAACAACAGGTTATCCCACAGCTAGCTCAGCTGGGCAATGACGGCTTGAATATTTTAATGGAATATTTACTCCAACGTCGCGACCATCAGCCGACTTGGATTGATGGCAAAGTCTACCAAGTCCTGTACACAGCTGATTCTGCCTCAGCTAGAGAATTTTTACAGCAAAATTTCCCTGAAGGGATTGTACCGCTAAAATCAGAATGTGGTGTTGATTATAAACCCCTACAGGAGTTACTTGCTACAAGTGACTTTCAAGCTGCTGACAGCCTGACTTTGCAAAAAATGTGCGAATTAGCCTCTCCAGGGGCTGTCAAAAGAAAATGGTTGTATTTTACGGAAGTAGAAAACTTCCCCATCACTGACCTGCAAACAATTAATACTTTGTGGGTTGTCCACTCCGAGGGGAAGTTTGGCTTTTCTGTGCAGCGAGATATCTGGTTAGGGTTAGGTAAAAACTGGGATAACTTCTGGCCGAAAATCGGCTGGAAAGACGGTATTAATTGGACAAGGTATCCCCACGGGTTTACCTGGAGTTTAGACGCTCCTAAAGGTCATTTACCCCTGTCTAATCAACTACGTGGAGTCAGGGTCATAGCTTCTTTACTAGCTCACCCTGCTTGGTCTAGCCGGGATTAGGGGAAATTCGTAGTTAATAACGGATGCCGACAGCCCATATTATTAATTACGAATCAGACTTACGCACTTGTCAGTTGAAAACCATATTTGGAGATTGCAACAGTCGTCGCCATGACGGAAACACCTAATCTGTGCGTAAGTCCTAAAGAATTCCTTTCACTGATGCTTTGTACTATGTCCTACTGATAAAATCTTGAGAACTTGTTTTCCTGGTTACACAAAACTTTTCCCTAATTAGCAAAATCTTTACAGAGAATTTTTATAAATATTGTTGATTACACGTGAAACTAGGGAATCTTAAAGATAGGAAATAACCCTATATCAGTGGTTATATGAGTTACAGTAGCACGGACATATAAGGTAGCAGTGATAATGGTAGAACCGGAAAACAATTTATTTGAACGTTCAGATGGTTGGGCAATGGGTGGATCACGAGACCAACAACGACTGAAAGCACTCACTGAACTGGGTTTGCACCAGCCAGAGATGATTCCAGTTTTTGAAGAAGCTACTCAAACTGCAGCCCATTTTCTAGATGCACCAATATGCATTTTGGGGTTTGTGGATCAAGAACGCCATTGGTTCAAGTCAGCAGTAGGCTTATCTCGGCTGGGATTAATGAATCAACTAGCCCAAACCCGCCAACTATTACGGCACGAATCCTTCTGCAGCAAAGTGGTGGATAGTTGTCAATTTTTGGTAATTAACGATACACATACTTTTAATGACCCTAGTATTGTCAACAGCAAGTTAGTCCAAGATTATGGCATCCGTGCTTACGTAGGAGCGCCCCTAATCGATGCTACAGGCAATTGCTTAGGTAGTTTGGCGGTAATGGATTTGAGTCCGCGCAATTTTACTAGGAGAGACGTTGAATTTTTACAAGTAATTGCTCGTTGGAGCATGAGTGAATTTGAGCGCAACCGGTTGCTCAAATCAACATCAACAAATAGTAGTGGCAAAAATGCCGCTAACTGGGCACTTACTAATAGCAGTGTCACAGAAGTAAAAATAAATTCATCTAAACCAAATAACGATACCACCGGCGGCAACCAGATTAAACTGGAACTCCTAGAACAGCTAACCCAGGAACTGCGTACTCCTTTAACATCTGTCTTAGGAATGGCTAGCGTTATGGCGCGGGAAATATATGGTCCACTGACCACTAAGCAAAAAGAATACGTAGAGATTATTCAACACAGTGGTCGTTACTTACTTTCCTTAGTCAACGAAATTGCTGAACTGGGTACAATCGACCCCCTAGCTCACACCCTCAACCTGACCCCTGTTGATGTGGAAATGCTCTGTCAACAAGCAATTAATACTTTAGAAGAAGCAGCCCATCGTCGCGCTCAGGATATTCGCTTATCTTTGGAACCAGGACGAAATCGGATTTGGACACTTGATAAAGAAAAGGTACGGCAAATGCTGTATCACCTAATTTTCAGCGTGATTCAAGTCTCGGCTACAGGGAGCGTAGTTCGCATTCATGTCTCTTATAAAGAAGAGAAGCTGAATATTACGATTTGGGTATCCCATCCCTGGTTGGGAGACGGTCTGACGGAGGTTGACCCCTATTTGTATACCAGTCCCGTACCTTTTATGTCCCGGTCTGAGGAACTGGCTAAATACAGCCCATACTCCCAAGAAGAAGAAATGGGTCTGTTACCTGTAAGTACCGACCTCATGCCTGGTTTAAGAGTTACTCACGCAGAAATCATTAACGCCAATATCCGCCCTGATGTGGTTAAGTATCATGGAGGCAATCTTTCGCGGGAAAGTCTGGGTCTGCTCCTCAGTTGTCAGCTAGCAGAATTACATGGCGGACAAATTTCCATTCAAGGTTCCTCGGAATCTGGATACCGTTATGTAGTCACTTTACCGCTCAATTTGCCAACAACACAAACGGTTAGCGATAGCTGATGATCGACCACAGGGCGTTGCTAAATCGAGGAATGAATTCCAGATTAATCATAGAGACGTTCTGCTGGAACGTCTCTAGCAATAACGATTTCCAATGTTACATGTTTAGTTGACACTCCCACGGCTAGAAGCGCGTGGGATTCTTGTTTCAACCAGCCAACTTGTGAGCGAGGAGTTTCCCCACCTAGATAGAGGTTGTTCTGTCCACAAGCTTGAGATTCCGTATGCCCTACGGTACTTTTTAATCCTTTCGCCAAATACTGTAAAATTTTCAATTCCTACTCCTTGTGCAAGCAAAGCCAACTAAAATAATTCAATAATTTATAGTTGATAATTCGGAGTTCCTAGTGGCTTGAGCCGGTAAAGCATGGATGATGAACTGAAATAATGGTACAGAGTTATGATAAGAGCGCTCTTATCCACGCTACAGCTCGCAGCTAATTTATGAATTCCGTATGGCAACGATTCACTTTATCCTCTTTGCCCCTGAGTGAATATCTCAATACTAGCTACCTACACCGTTATCTGGTGGGGTTGTTACAGTCTTGGCGGCAAACTAGTTTTTTGTTGCAATGGGCAGAACCCATAGCCGCTTTTTTAGTAAGTTTGGTGTATGTTTTAACGCCTTTTGTCCCCAATCAACTAGTGGGGATTTTACTGCTGGCTTGTGCTGGGTTTTGGCTGTTATTAACAGTATCAGATGACACATCATCATCGGAGGCTAACCGAGTCACCCCCATTCATCTACTAGTTTTACTGTACTGGGGAATTTCGACTATAGCCACAGCATTATCACCTGTTAAGCTGGCAGCATTTACGGGTTGGCAAAAACTAACTTTGTATCTAGTGCTATTTGCGTTGCTAGCAAGAATACTGAAGTCTCCCCGCCTCCGCTCCTGGATGATTACCCTCTACCTCAACGTTTCCCTAATTGTCAGCGTCTACGGTATGCGGCAATGGTTTTTTGGGGCCAAGCAGCTAGCAACTTGGGTCGATCCAGAATCTGGCTTGTCTGGTGTCACTAGGGTCTACAGCTACCTAGGAAATCCTAACTTATTGGCTGGTTATCTCCTACCAGCGGTGATTTTAAGCCTGATGGCAATTTTTGTCTGGCAAGGTAAAGTTCAAAAATCCCTAGCAAGGACTATATTTGTAGTCTATGTGGCTTGCTTTGTCACCGCTTTCCTGTTTTTAATACTTAATAAGGGCAGTTGGGGTAATGCGCTGTTGGCGGTTGTATTTGGAGTCCCAGTGGCGGTGTTTGTCTGGCAGGGCAGAATTAGACAAGCCCTGGCAATGTTAATGTTGATCACCAATACCACCTGCCTGCTTCTGACTTCTAGCCGTGGTAGTTGGATTGGACTAGTAATTTCCCTGCTGGTGTTGCTGCTATTGCTACGCTATTGGTTCAGCGACCAAATACCTCCTTTTTGGCGGCGGTGGGGTATACCGATAATCTTCGGTACTTTAGCATTACTGCTGCTTCTGGGAGTAATATTTGTTCAGCCGCTGCGGGTGCGTGTTCTCAGTATTTTTGCGGGACGCAATGATAGCAGTAATAACTTCCGGATGAATGTCTGGTCGGGGGTGATGAAATTGATCGCTGACCATCCAGAAAATAGACCCCTACCCAACTTTGTTTTTGGCATTGGTCCTGGTAATAATGCCTTTAACAAAGTCTACCCCCTCTATCAAATTAACCCGCGTTACACAGCTCTTTCCGCCTATTCCATCATTTTAGAAGTGCTAGTCGAAACAGGGATATTTGGTCTGTTTACTTTCCTGTGGCTGTTACTTGTCACCTTGAATGTCGGGTGGAAACAACTGGTGCGATTGAAAAAATTAGGTACGAGTGAGGGATTTTGGTTAATTGGTGCGATCGCTACTTTGTTGGGTATGCTAGGTCATGGCACCGTGGATACGGTTTGGTATCGACCAGAGGTGAATACCCTGTGGTGGATGATTGTGGCACTGATTGCTAGCTATTACCAACCACCGTTACAAAAGCAGAATTCTTTAGTCAGGAGTCAGTAATCAACACTCAAGAGTCAAGAGTCTATGTTATTGTTTTGGATTCTTGACTCTTGATTTTGGATTTTGGGACTAATCAAATGCAAGCGATTTTGGTAAACTATCTGTACTGCTAGAAGTCTAGCGAGAAATTTTCATTGCTCTTTGGATATCCCGTTGGTCTTGACGACGTTTCAAGTCTTCTCGCTTATCATGGAGCTTCTTCCCTTTACCAAGGGCGATGACAACTTTCACCAAGCCACGTTTGAGGTACATTTTTAAAGGAACCAAGGTTAAACCCTGCTGTTCTACCTTGCCAATGAGTTTACGAATTTCCTGCTTGTGCAGCAGCAGCTTGCGCGTTCTACGAGGTTCGTGGTTAAAATACTCACTGCTAGAAGTATAGGGGGAAATATGGACGTTAATCAGCCATGCTTCGCCGTTACGGATTAAAGCATAGCCATCTTGCATGTTTACCTTACCTGCACGGATTGACTTCACCTCGGTTCCCGTAAGCTGAATTCCTGCTTCGTAGGTTTCCAGAATCTCGTACAAATAACGGGCTTGACGATTGTCAGTAACAACTTTATATCCTTCGTTCTTGTCGCTCATTGCTTGTTATGTATGTATGTATGCTAGCTAAAATGTGGATCAAAAAATCTGTCAGGGCTGGCTTTTTAATCTCTAGGGGTATAAAACCAATATAAATGCTGAACTTTCACATCAGCAGTATCGATCGGTAATAACTTGATTATCGATTTCAGTTAAAGATTCGCCATCAAGTCAATCCTCCAATAGATTAATCCGTCAAACTCCTGGCATAGTATGAAAACATAAGAGTGCTAATATTGCCCGTGCATACTGAAAGTGGTTATCCCAATAAATTTATTCGTACACAAAATTTTAGGGGTGTACTGTCCATGTCCTTGACAATCCTTGTTGTCGATGACGACTTGGGCACTCGTCTGTCGATTAGCGATTATCTGGAGTTGTCTGGCTACTCGGTGATTACGGCTACTGACGGTCAAGAAGCGTTGGCGATGGTTCAGGAGTACCATCCCGATTTGATGGTTACTGATATTGTCATGCCACGCATAAACGGCTATCAACTAGTGCGCCAAGTCCGTAAAATTCCGGAATTCTGCCTGTTACCAGTAATTTTATTGACCGCGAGAACCAGAACCCAGGAAAAAATCCTCGGCTATGAATCAGGTTGCGATTTATACTTGCCCAAACCCTTTGAACTAGAAGAATTGGGTGCAGCTATTCGCAATTTACTAGCGCGATCGCAAATAATTAAATCAAGCCCTTCCCAAGAGCAAGGTTCTGCTTCCCAATCTATGGGTTCTCATGAGCCATCCCCAGCAGAAGTTGAGAATTCATCTAAGATTCGACTCTCCCTGACACCCAGAGAACAGCAAGTCTTAGAATTAGTGATTCAAGGTCTTTCTAACGCGGAGATAGGTCATATATTACACCTCAGCCCGCGTACAGTAGAAAAGTATGTGAGCAGTTTATTGCGAAAAACCGAAACCAGCAATCGGGCAGAACTCGTGGGGTTTGCCATCAAGCATCGGTTGGTAGAGTAGCCAATTAGTCATATTTACTGTGGTTCACACTGAAACTGAGGAACGCACCACGTATTGCAACAGACCTTCACAAGCATCTGTGAGCAGGTCAATCACTCGATTAAAACCCTCGGAACCACCGTAGTAGGGGTCGGGAACTTCTTTCAGGGTATGGTGTGAACAAAAGTCACACATCAAGCGCACTTTATGGCTATATTGCCCTTTAGGGTCGAGATAAAGAATATCTTGATAGTTATCTCGATCCATCGCCAGAATTAAATCAAAGGTGGAAAAATCTGACTTATCAAACTGACGGGCACGACCGCGCATTTGAATACCCAGTTTGGATGCAGCAGCTGCACTCATTCGCCGATCTGGTGGATTGCCAACGTGCCAGCCGCCTGTCCCAGCAGAATCGCAGATAATTTTATCACTTAACCCGGCTTCTGCAATCAGGTGATTCATGATATTTTCGGCTGCAGGAGACCGGCAGATATTGCCTAGGCAAACAAACAAAAGCTTATAAGCCATAAATTCTCAGAGTCATTAGTGATTAGTGATTAGTCATTAGTGATTAGTCAACAGATGGAGATTTTTTGACTGTTGACTATTTACTAACGACTCTTGAGTCTTGATTACAAACCAGGCAATTCCAGTCCGCTGGTCAATTCTTCCATGCGATCGCGCATTGTGGCTGTGGACTTGTTGTAAGCATCTTTCATTGCTGCTGTCACCAGATCAGATAGCACATCAGCGCCTTCTTGTACAGCCTCCGGTGAGATTTCTACCCGTTTGGGTTCTTGGTTGCCGCTGACAATCACTTTGACGAGACCACCACCTGCTTCGCCCAAAATTTCCATTTGCTCCAATTCTTCTTGGAGGCGTTTAGCACCTTCTTGAACTTGCTGTGCTTTTTTAAACGCTTCGGCTAGTTCTTTCATTTTGCCCAAACCGAAGCCAAATCCCTTTCCTTGTCCTGTCATAGCTGATTGTCCGCCTGTGCGTTGGGTATCAAATCATAAAGCTGTCAATAGTCATTTGTGCCTTGTCGAGTAGTCGTGGGTCGTAAATTCCATGACTCATGACTAATGACTCATGACGAATGACTAAATACTGACAGCTTAACCAAATTTCATTATAGATGCGGTGGGTAATTCGCCTATTTTTTTACCCCGTGAGGAATGCACCCCTCTTGAGGAGCTATTCCTAAACCGCTTGAAAATCTCCCAAAATCTTGACTTCTGGCTCTAAACAAACCGACCAGTTTTGCTGTACCTGCTGCTGAACATAGCGCATTAGATGGAAAATATCGCTCGCCCTAGCGCCACCGCAGTTAAGGATAAAATTAGCGTGACGCTCGGCTACTTGTGCCTCGCCAATTTTATAGCCTTTGAGACCTGTTTGTTCGATTAGCCAGCCAGCCGTGTAGGGTTTGGGATTGCGAAACACGCTACCGCAGTTAGGTAAGTGATAAGGTTGAGTAGTTTTTCTCTTATCCAAATGTTGACTGGTGAGGTCTGTGACCAAGGTGGGGTCTGCTCCCGGTCGCAGTTGGAAAATTGCTTGAGTAACCAAGCGATTACCGCCTTGGAGACAGGAAGTGCGGTAACTGTAACGCAACTCTTGAGGAGTCAGAGTTTCTAAAGTTCCATCAGGAGAGAGTACTTGAGCGCTGACCAAAATATCCGCCACACAGCTAGTATGTGCCCCAGCGTTCATGACCACAGCACCACCGATGGTACCAGGAATACCCACTGCCCACTCAAAGCCCGATAAGCCGCGTTGGGCTGCTTGCCATGCTAAGCGAGGAATAGGTTCTCCAGCGGCTACAGTCACTAACCCTGTTTCTAAGTCAAATTTCATCTGGCGGAGATGACGAGTGCTGATGACCAAGCCAGAAATACCGCGATCGCTCACCAACAAATTAGAACCAGCCCCTAGCATCGTGACTTGCAACCCTTGGGAGGTAGCAAATTCAAAACTGGCTTGTAACCCTTCAATGTTACGTGGTGCGGCGTAAAATTCTGCCGGTCCGCCGACTCTAAAGGAAGTAAAGTTCGTCAGCGGAACTTGGGACTTAATTACACAGTCTGTATCTACTAAAGGTATCGTCTTACCTTCCACCGGAGGTTGATTCTTTGCTGCTTTAGTCACAATCCAAGGCGAAACTTTACGGATGCCCGGTGTTTGGAAAATGGTCATAATTTTTGAGTTAATTAAATGCTTACAGATAGAAGCCAGAAAAGTCAGTTAGGCAGGTGTAGCACCCTACACCGCTGGCAGGCTGCTAGGGTGTAACGACCTTGGCCTGACATAGAGTCGCAATTAACTCTGGAATCACCTGATTGATATTTCCGGCTCCCAAAAACAGCGCCATGTCTCCTGGTTGGAGATTTTCGGTCAGGTAGTGGGAAACGGTGGCTAAATTGGGTTGGTAGCTCACCCTGGGGTTGTGAATAGCAATTTTATTTGCTAGCTGTTCTCCACTCACTTGCCCTAAATTTGGTTCACCAGCGCTGTAGATGTCAGTAAGCACTACCAAGTCCGCACAGTCGAAGGATTCGGCAAATTCGTCTAAAAAGGCGAGTGTCCGGCTGTAGCGATGGGGTTG
>JAYKJH010000226.1:0-34247 GCA_035285345.1 Nostocaceae cyanobacterium
CATGAACTCCGCCCAGCCGGTTCTGAATTGTTCCAAGATTCCGAAAGTTATCTCAACGAATTAAACGACCAAGAAGTTGCTAATGCTTTTGGTGGTGACGGTAGTGATGTGACCAGTACAGTCATCAGTATTGCCACACAAACTATTTCGCTCAAGACGGTTAGTGTGATTACTGAAGTTAAAACCCCTGTTTCTATCTTCAGCAAGAAATACTAATCACTACTTAGGTCTTGCTTGATTCAGCATCGTACAGAAATAATTTATCATATCTTATGATTTATCTCTGTACGATGTCTTAGGTAAAACTTAGATTAATAATCTAAGTTTATCGGAGCTATTTAGCTCCAATTGCGCCAAATATTAAACATTAAAAATTTATCTTTTTCTCATTATTAATAGGTTGTTAAAGCTAAATTTTTTTATATAGATGCACAGAAATTTCTGGACTACTCTGGATGTTCTTTTGAAAAGGTGACAATTTGTCTGTAGTTGTGTTTCTAAAAATAGGAGATGAAAAATGTCCAGCATCCACATTTGTGAACTAGGTATTGCAGGTTCTGAACTGTTCAATGATTTGGAAAGCTTTTTGACCGATCTAGCTGATGAAGGAACGGAAATAATCGGAGGAGACTATTCTTTTGTCATCATATCTCCTCTAGAAGGAAATACTGAATTAAGACAGAATGTTGTGTTCAGCCAAATGAGTCAATCTGGCGTTGTTAGTTTTGCAACAATTTCTAACATCACTGGTGGAACTCAATACAAACTTTATCATCGGCTGTAAAATCTAATTCTGACAGATACTCACCTGAATAGGGGTAACTGGGGATAGGGAATGGGGATAGAGGCTGGCAATTAAGGGTTTTCATTCTTACTTGAGGAAGTCAGATAGTGGGTGCATCACCTCAAAATAGGGGTTGATGGCTAGTCGTTTGTTGTGGTAGTCAGATCGGGGTAATCTGTCTGGAAAATCAAGCAGTGGGGAGAAGGAGAGTAATATTTGACTGCATGATTTTATACAGACTTCTCGACTGTTGACGCTACTTAAAAGCAAGTTCTGGGCTATGTCTGAAAAAAAGACATAATTCCTTGAGTTTTGTCTGTTAAAATCGCTCTCTTGCAATTGATTATTTCTCGACACTTTGCCGATAATAATCCAAGACAAGGGATAGATGTTAAGCCCGGAAAATTTTACAACATCTAAGTAACCATCCAATACTGTTTTAGGGGATTGCAAATGGCTGCTATCAACATTTATCAACTCAATCCGGTAGGTTCCGAATTGTTTCAAGATACCGAAAGCTATCTTAATGAACTACAGGAGTCAGAGGTCTTACTAGCTTTTGGTGGAGATGGATATTCCGTAAATAGTTCTGTGATTAGTCAAGCCTCAGAGAGTGTTTCATTGAATACAGTGACTGTTATTACTGAAGTCAAATCTCCCGCTTCAGCAGTAAAGAGCATCATCACAGTTTTCAAATAAAATACTGGGAAAATACTGATAATGCAGGTGTATTTTCTGATTTATTTACATCTAGCTGTTAAAGAGTATTTAGCTTGCTTACTCAGGGAAGGGTTTTTTACTCCTGGGTAAGCAAGTTTAGACTGTTTAGTCTAAGCGAAATCGGTCATGCCATATCAGCTAAATATGAATTCAGTTGTTAAGACATATATCCTTGAGTTATGTCTTAAAAATTAAAGCAACCCTCTTGATTTTTTAGCGGATTTAACAAAATATATAAATAAATGCGCGTCTTTTTTTATCTATTTAATAGTTGATTAAGTAGATTGAGAATTTTCATCAAGCGCTGGGCAATTATCAAAACCTTTTTTCAAACTAGAAGTAAGACAATTTACTCACTCACACAAGAATTGGACTATGGCATTTGTATTAAGTTCTCAAAATGTCTTCGATTATCTGATTGAGCAAGGTCTTTGTACTTCAGAAGATAAAGCTGAAGGCAAAATAGAAAAAAAGGCTGCCAAAAACTTTAACTTGTTATTGACTTTACCAAATAGTCGTAAACTGCTTGTCAAGCAAGAGCCTCGCAATCGAGACGGGACAACAGAAGGTGAATTTTTGCGGGAATGGCGAATTCAAGAATTCATCCAAAAATTCCCAGAAATCAGCCATATGCGCTTGTTCATTTCTGAGGCAATCCATTTTAATCGAGAGGATTCCATCATTGTTTTCAATTACTTGGATAACTATCGCGATGTGATGGAGTTCTACTTCAAGGAGAATATCTTTCCTTCAGAGATTGCCACTAGTATTGGTAGGAATCTAGCTAATATTCACCGTCTGACTATAGACCGTCCAGATTATGAAAATTTTTTCGCTCAAAATCACGGCAAACTATCTTATGAGGAAGGTTCGCATCTGACGAAAGATTTGGAGCGAATAGGTCCGGAAATATTTGGCTTGCTTCCTGCGGATGGTCTAAAATTCTTTGCTCTCTATCAGCGCTATGATAGTTTGGGACAGGCTATAGCTGAATTGGGAACTAGTTTAAATCCCTGTTGTCTTGCTCATAATGACCTGAAACTGAACAACATTCTCTTGTCTAATAATTGGCAGCAAGCTGAATCTTCAGAGTTGTTAGCTAATAACAACATGGTGCGCTTTATTGATTGGGAACGGTGCGGTTGGGGAGATCCCGCTTCAGATTTAGGTACTCTTGTCGGTAGTTATCTGCACATTTGGTTGACTAGCTTAGTTACCAGTAAAACCATGAGTATCGATGAATCTTTACGCATGGCAACAACTCCTCTAGAGGCTGTACAACCTTCCCTAGTGGCTTTGGTAAACGCATATTTTACAGAGTTCCCAGAAATCTTAGAGAAGCGTCCTGATTTCTTGCAGCGAGTAGTGCAATGTTCTGGTTGGAAGTTGATTATTGTGATTCAATCAACGTTGCAATACCAAAAATCCTTTGGCAATACGGGTATATGTATGCTTCAGGTGGCTAAATCTTTGTTATGTCGTCCGCAAGCGTCTATTTCAACAATTTTTGGAATGGAAGCATCAGAACTCACTTCTACAAGCTTATCTCCCGTATAGGATAAACAATTAAAAATTAAGAATTATTCAGGCTAATTTTTAATTTTTAATTGTTTTTACTCATCATCATTTATTAACATAAAAGAGCTAACATGCAACTTTTAGATTCCTTCTCTCTGCAATCAATATCTGCTAGTGAGCCATTACAGTCATCCCTGCAAGATATTATTCATAATCTTCACATCGAGTCGAAATTTTGTATTAAGCATCCAGACTACAAGCCCTTAGAATTGCCACCAGCAGCTGCCTCCCGGTTTGAGAAATTGTCTCCAGATTTGCAGAATAAGTATCTCAACTTACAATTGTCTCATTTTCTCTACGGTATTTATTATAATGCTTCCCTCAAACGCGCCCTCGCATCAGATGGGGAAACAGAGAATTTAGCGCTCAACCAAAATTTAGAAAATAACACCGTTTTAGGTGTAGATTTACAGTTTTACGATCGCTTGCACCACAGCAATAGCGGTGATGGCTACTTTAGCGCCGGTTGGTTGGTGGTGAAACAAGAAGAAGATGGTGCTTTGGCGGTGCAGAAGGATGGGTTGACACTGCACATTGAGCGCGATCGCCATTTGCAACCAGAAGAGCAATCTGCCTCCATTGGTAACTCAGTTGCTATTAAAATGCCCAAGAATCTGGTGCAAAACGGATTCTACGTGTCGGTTGGCAATGCTGGAATTCTCCTATCAGAAGATTTAACGCGGGTATACTTTAACCTCACCTCAGAAGGTGCAGTTGCGGTCATGGACAGCCTGACTTCCCAACTCAACGCCGTTTCGATTCCCTTTACTTTTAAAGCGTTATACAACCCTTCTGATTATGGACGTTACGACTCAGCAGTGCTTTATTTTGACAAAAACCATTATCAAGCAGTCTATCCAGTACTAGAAAGGGTGTATAACGAACACAAATTCCATTTTCAGCCGGAAGTACCTTTGTTTACCAAGATACTTGCACCAGGATTGGGAACTGCAGAAGAACCAAACCAAAAATTTGGCGACAAAGAAAGCTTTGGGATGAATCGCTGTCAAATTATTGCTAATGGTTTGCTGGAAGCTTGGTCTGAAGGCGATGATTCCCCAGAAGGTCGGATGAAATCAATTCTGCAACAGTTTGACCTGCTGTCCGTTGACTTGCAGCGTCCGTACCTCAACGCCAACTCTGAGGATATTTATACTCCATTATTCACTGGTAATGGCTAATAGGTAATAGGTAATAGCCCCATTATCCATTACCCATTACCCATGCCCCATTACCCATTACCCTTGAAGATGAAACTTACCAATCTCGTCCCCGATACCCCACCACCGCAATTAGTCACCCCGGATGCGAAACTAGCCCTGGCTAACAGTAGATTTCCCAAGTCGGATTTGCCTTTTTACCGCAAGCTGGGAAGGACTGATTTAACGGTTAGTTGTTTAGGATTGGGTGGCGGTGGTCACATCTCCAGTGAAGACACCCTTTACGCTTTTGACCAGGGTATTAACTACTTTTTCTACTCCAGCGATTTGCACCAATATCTCTATAGTTCCATGCGCGGTGCATTGCGGGAATTATGCGGACGCGGTTCAGCACTGCGGGAAAAGGTGGTGCTGGCAACGGTATCTTACATGATTCGTACCCCAGACGCCATATTCACCTATCTGTTCGACCAGTTTGTAGACCTGGGTATTGACTACGTGGATGTGTTTTTCTGGGGCTGGATTGACGAACACAACGCCGATTCTTTTGCCAAGTGCGTTGGTGCCTCGGACGATATTCGCGGTCCGAATACGGTTTGTCAGCGCACCATAGAAAGGATGTTTGGTGTTTCCGAACGCCTGAAAAAAATGGGTGCAGTACGCTATATTGGTGCTTCTTTCCACGACCATGACCTAGCGAAACAGTGGCTGAACAGTCCTTTGTTGGATGTAGTCATGGTCAGGCACAATGTAGCGCACCGCACAGCCCAAAGAAAGGTCTTCCCCCATGTAGATGCCAACGACCCTCTGCGACCAGGTATAGTCACCTTTAAGTCGGCAGGGATGGTAAATACCCTCTCAGACCCCCCTGCGGGTTTACCCTCTGGATGTTGGGTACCTTCTGTGCCAGATTTATATCGCTATTCCTTAAGTCAAAACTCTGTCGATATAGCATTAGCAGGTTGGCAACATCGCGAAGAGGTTGACGCCGCAATCAAAGCCGTTCAGAAAGGTAAGTTAACACCTGAAGAAATCGACTACCTCAATTTGTATGGCGATATGCATCGCAACCGCGTCAACATCAAACAAGTACCCAAGGAAAGATTGTTAGTTAATAGCCTCTAAGGAATGGGAAATGGGGAATAGGTAATGGGTAATAGGTATTTTCCTAATCCCTAATCCCCAATCCAAAATCCAAAATCTAAAATTCTTATTCAGCCATGCAAAAATCTGTGGAAGAAACTACATTTACCGCTGTTGCTTCACCTGAAGATGAAGCCAATCAAGAAGCTCGCAATCCGGAAATCCATCCAGTGACAGATGCAGACATCATTGCATATCTGCGTCAAAATGCGAAAATAGCCGAATTTGCCACACAAGCAGAACGACAAGCGTTGATTTTAGCTTGTTGTGAACAGTTTCAGATTCAAGTCTCTGATGACGAATGGCAAGCAGCTGGTGATGCTTTTCGTCAGGATAACAAGTTGCTGGGTATTCAGGAAACTATGACGTGGTTAAACCAGCAGCGGATTAGTGTGGAAGAATGGTCAGAAGGAATTCGCGTAGCGCTATTGGAGCAAAAGCTCAAAGAACATCTGTTCGGTGCAAGTATTGACGGCACCTATATGAGCGATCGCGACAAATACCAACGGGTAGCGCTATCGCAGATTTTGGTGACAGATTTGGGAACGGCTTGGAAAGTCGTACAAATGTTGCGCGAGGGACACGCTTCTTTCTGTGCTTTAGCGTTGCAATACTCCAAGGGTAAACAGTCTCAAAACAACGGTGGTTTTGTTGGGGTGCGCTACTTAGTAGAACTGTTACCAGAAATTGCCGATGCGATTAAGGAAGCCAAAGAAGGTGAAATTATCGGACCTATTCAAACCAAATTGGGTTATCACGTTCTCCGAGTAGAAAAGTGGTTTCCTTCCGAATTAACTCCCGAAGTCCGGGAACAAATTATGAACGCATTATTTGAGATGTGGCTGCATAATTTGAAAAAATCCCAGCCGGAAAATAATTCGTAATTACAAATTACGAATTATTTTCCATTTCCTAAACATGTTATCGTTCCCAGGTTCAACCTGGGAACGAGAGAATCACTAGGAGTAAATTAGACAAAAAAATAAAATAATGAAGTGTGAAATATGAATTCAAAGTGGGGTTTACTTCATATTTCATACTTCATAGTTATTGCAATTTTTGATTTGAGATTTGGGATTGTAGATTAACTCCACGGATAAATTCTGGTGGGTCTGGGAATGAAAGGACTTCAGATTTTGAATTATTTAATTTCAAATCCAAAATCCGTCTTGAAAAGTTCCCTACGGCGGGAAACCCGCCTGCAGGACTTTTCGCAAAATCTAAAATTCCGTCAGGAGGAACTAGCATGTTAATTCAACTTGGCACCGACGGTAACGATTTGATTAACGGTACTGCTGATAATGACATTCTTGTTGGTTTAGGAGGTGACGACACCATCAATGGTGAAGCAGGTGATGACCTCCTTTCCGGAGATGATGGCAATGACATTGTAAATGGTGGGTATGGTAACGATCTGCTGACTGGTGGAGAGGGTCAAGACACACTCACTGGTGGAGCGGGTCAAGATGTCTTCCTATTTTCCGACCAACCCTTCTCTGGTAGTTCCCCATCACCAACGGATATTCTAACTGACTATCAAATCGGCACTGATAAACTGGCTTTTAGCAGTTTTCAGTTTGGTATTGAGGAATTGAACTTCCAGAAAGGTAACAGCAACCAATTGTCTGGTAATAATAATTTACTGGTGCTGCTAGACCCATTTCCCAATGCAGCCGCAGCTGCTCAAGCTATTGCAAATAACAATGCTATCACAGCCGATGCCGGTTTCTTTGTTTATTTCAACACCACTCTCGGCTTTTCCCGCGTTGTTTTCTCCCAAGACCTGAGTGACGGTGGACAGATTAGCGTCCTGGGAAATCTTACAAATCAAACAAATCCAGCGAACCAAGGACTATTCTCATCACAGGACTTTTTACTTGGTTAACTCATATCTTGTACCAAGGGAGGTAGAACCTCCTGACGCTTGTTCCCAGGTTAAACCTGGGAACGAGAAATTTGTAGTCAGTCGCTCTAACTCTTTGATTGAGCGATAAATCGCTCACTACGAACCTCTCACTAGTCCGGTATATTACCCTCAATCAACATCCCTCTCTCTCAACTCCTCTCGTAAGATGGGAGAGGTTTTTTATTATCACTGTAGGGTAGGCAATACATTGCCTACCCTACATTTTAGTATTACACAGTCTTAACTAATTTCTCATCTTTAGCAGCCTTAGAATTGCCATTGGAATTACCCTCTAACTGCAACTGCATCACAATTTCCATTTCTTTGATTTGCTGCTGTAACCAATCAGCAAACAAATTTGTCAGAATTTGATAGCGCAATTCGGGTGTTAATTCTGGTTGAATAATTTCTTCAACTAAAATTAGATGAACTCCTTTGGGAGTAACAATTGGTTTGAGGACTTGGGGTGGATGTGCTGCAAATACTGCAGCGGCAATTTCTGGTCTAAAATCACTACGCTGCTGGGTTCCCTGATAGCCACCAGCGCGACGAATTTCCGGGTCTTGAATGTATTCACGGGAAATTTCTTGGAAACTAATTTCGCTTTCTTGTAAGGCATAAAATAATTCCCAAGCTACGTCTTCATCATCCAAAACTACTTCATAGGTGACAGCACCAGTATAATCAAGTTGGTTCTCAAAAAAGAAGGGTTCGACTTTATCTTCAAATAGATGATTTCCTAGCTTCGCAGAGTAAATATTTAGCTGAGCAATTGATTCAAATTCATCCAAGGAAAGATGATGTTTTTCTAACCAAGCCCAGGTGTCTTCTGCTTTCAGGAGATTGTTGTTTAAGCGTAAGCTATCTGCGGACTGTTGCAGTTCTTCTAGCTCGATTTTAATCCCCATTTTTTGTGCCGTCTCAGTAATAATTTTTTGCGTTGCAATGGCTTCAATGATACTAGGAATTTGGCAAGTAATCTTGATGTGTTGCAGGATTTCTTCAGCGGAAATATTGAGAATTTTTAACATGGTAAAGCACTCCAATTGCAAAAAGCTGATGTACAAGAATCATCAAACACAGATGAACGCAGATGAACACAGATAAATCTATAATTTCTCCTCGATAAGAATGGTTATGCTAAAGTTCTAATCCGTCTTTTTGCAGCTTTTTAAACGGATCTAATAGGAAGTCAATCACCCGACGCTGACGAACAATTACCTCAGCGGTTGCTGTTTGTCCGGGGGTGATAGGAATGCGTTTGCTGCCACTTTGGATATAAGATTTATCCAGGGTAATTTCTAATTCAAAAGTCTCGACTTTCCCTTGTACAGTTTCCTCAACTTTTGAATCAGGGGCAATCCAAGTTACCCGTCCTTGTGTGACGCCATAATCTTGGAAGGGATAGGCATCAAATTTAATTTTAACAGGCATTCCTACCCGGACAAAACCACTTTGTTGGCTAGTCATTTGGGCTTTAAGAACTAAAGAACTACCTTTAGGAGCAATTTGTGCTACCATTTCGCCTGGTTGCACAACAACTCCAGGTTTACCAATTGGCATGTGGAAGATTGTGCCATTAATCGGAGAACGTAGCGCTCGTTGTTCGATTTGTAAATTGATAGATTTAATCTGACTTTGTGTCTGAGCAATTTCTGATTGTAGAGAAGTAATTTGTGTTTGTAGGTCTTTAAGTTGCTCCTGACTTTTTAATATAGCTATTTGACCTGCATGTACGACACTTTCATAGCTACTTTGCTGCTCCTGTAGTGCTAATTCGGCTTGTTTAATATCAGATTGACCCTGATTTATAATACTGCGATAGCGACTTTCTTCCTCTTGTAGTCGCAATTTAGCTTGTTCGTTTTCTGATGCATAACGCTCTTCGTTTAACTTACTTTCTTCTGCTACTTTTTCGAGTTCTACAATTTTAACTTCCGGAATCACACCTTCTGCAAAAAGCTTACGAAAGCGTTCTACTTCACTTAAGTCTCTTTGCAACCGATTGCTAACTATTTTGTAGTTATTTACGCTAGAATTGAGGTTCTGTCGTGCCTGGTCTACTTGGGAAATTTTTTCTAGTTTTTGTAAGTTAAAACTACTTTTTTTGGCTGCTAGATTTTGCTTAGCTTGATTAAATTGTGCCATTTTTTCTAAGGCTTGGGACTGATTTTGTTGCTCTTGAACGCGCATTGTCAGCATGACTTGATTTTTGACTAATTCTAACTGTGCTAGGCGAGTTTGTAGTCCTTCAAGTTTTGTCTGTGTCTGCTGTAAATCAGTTCGCAAGACATCAGATTCTAATTCTAGAAGCAACTGTCCTTTTGTTATAGTTTGTCCGGCTTTGGCTCGCACTACAGTTACTTTTCCCGACGCTGTAGCGTCTATTCTTTGTGTTGCTCCTTTCGGTTCTATTCTGCCTCTAGCACTACCTGTTTCATCGACTTTGGAAAGCATTGACCAAGGTAAAACAATGACTGCAAATCCTACTAGAAAATACAGCAAAGAGCGCGTCCAAACTCGCGGTAAAGCATCGAGTAATTCCTCTGTGCCGTAAAACCAATCTCTAGTCTCATTTTCGGTGAGTGTTTGCTGATTATCTGTAAGCTCTATATCTGATGCTGCGGTGATTTTGCTTCCTTGTTCCTTATCTATCGGTTTGGGAAGAACCGATGATGAATTATTTGTTGGGTCTGGCATGGTAGTTCTTGATTTTTGTTGGAAAGCAGCAAAGTTTTGTTTTAAAAATGAATGTTTTATGTGTCGCGCAAAGACGCAAAGACGCAGAGAAAGAAGAACGCAAAAAGGTCAATTATTTGATTAAAAAATGTCTGATGTGGAGACCATATTTTTAGGGCTAACAATCAATCTACTTGCGCTAATTGTTGCTGGTTGAGATAATAGTAATGACCTTTGCGTTTGATTAATTCGTCATGACTACCGCTTTCGATTAATACACCCTTATCTAAAACGAGAATTACGTCAGCATTGCGAATGGTAGACAGACGATGGGCAATAATTAGAGTGGTGCGACCTTGGCGAATTGTATTCAGGTTATTCTGAATAATTCGCTCTGATTCCGCATCTAGGTGGCTGGTGGCTTCATCCATCAGTAATAACCGGGGATTTCCTAATAAAGCGCGAGCAATTGCTATGCGTTGTCTTTGTCCACCGGAAAGCATTCCTCCACCTTCACCGATGGGTGTTTCATATCCCATTGGCAATTGTTTAATAAAATCATCTGCTCCTGCTAACCGTGCTGCCTCAATAATCTCTTCTAAGGTCGCTTCTGGGTGAGCAATACTCAGGTTTTCTCTAATTGTACCTCCAAACAAAAAGGTATCTTGATCGACTACTCCAATTTGCGATCGCAATGACCTCAGAGAAATACTTGCTACATCTTGACTGTCTATTAACACTCTGCCATCTGTCGCTGGATATAGACCTAGAATTAGCTTAGAGAGGGTTGTTTTCCCAGAACCGCTGCGTCCTACGACTGCTACGGTTTGCTCTGGTTTAATCTCAAAACTGAGGTTTTCTAGGACGTTCCTATCGCTGTCTGGGTGGTAGCGAAATGTGACATTATCAAAGCGTATCTCACCCCGCAGCCTAGGTAAAGACTGGCGGATTTGCTGTTGCAAGTCTTCTTCTGGTTCCGCTTCTAGGACATCATTAATCCGCTCTGTGGAAACCATGACTTCCTGTATTTGATTCCACAATACTATCAGCCGCTGAAAAGGTTGAATAATATTTGCCAACAACATATTAAAAGCTACTAATTGCCCAATTGTCAGTTGGTTATTAATCACCAATGAGGCTCCAAACCAGAGTAATCCTGTGCTAGCTAAAGATTCAATTGTGACGCTGAAAATTTGTAATTGATTGCTAATTATCTGTCCAGAAAATGTTTTTTTGGTCAAATTATTCAGTTGTTCTTCCCAACGCCAACGTACTGTTTGTTCCACAGCCATAGAACGGATAGAACGAATCCCTGTCAGGGCTTCAATCAAATAACTGTTTTCTTTAGCTACAGCCGTAAAAATCTCACGAGAAATTCGCTGCAAGAAAGGTGTAGCAATGACTGCGAGTAAGAAAAATGGTGGCACAATCAACAGCGTCATTAATGCCATTTGCCAGCTGTACCACAACATTAATCCCATATAAACAAACACTGTCAATAAATCCAGAATAATTGACAGTGCTTCCCCTGTAAGAAAGCGTTGAATTTTCTGGTTTTCTTGGACACGAGAAACAATATCACCGACGTAACGGGACTCAAAGTAGGCTAGGGGTAAGCGAAAGGTATGCTTGATAAAGCCAACTAGCATTGACACCCCAACACGGTTAGCGGTGTGATCCAGCAAATATTGCCGCAATCCGGTCATAGCGACACGGAATAAGCTAAAAATCACCAATCCTAACCCGACGGCGGTTAAAGTAACACTGCTACCCTGGACAATTACCCGGTCTAATAACAACTGGGTGAATAGGGGTGTTACCAGTCCAAATAGCTGAATAAACACCGAGGCCATAAACACTTCTAGCAGGACTACCCAATGGGGTTTGAGTAATTCAAAAAACTCCCAGAAGCCTACAGATTGTTCCTCAGCGTCCTTCAGGAAGGCTGTAGGCTGCAATAACAATGCATAACCAGTCCAGCCAGCTTTGAATTCCGCTGGGGTGAGGTTACGTTGTCCAATGGCAGGATCGCCGACAATCACATGC
This sequence comes from Nostocaceae cyanobacterium, assembly GCA_035285345.1. Taxonomy (GTDB): domain Bacteria; phylum Cyanobacteriota; class Cyanobacteriia; order Cyanobacteriales; family Nostocaceae; genus JAYKJH01. Next base: position 12,017 of record JAYKJH010000226.1, read on the forward strand.
TTTTTGGTGATTTCATAAACAACTATGTAGTGCTTCCCTTCCCAGTGTGCGATCGCTGGTAATGGTTGTTGTGCCAATTTGTCCAAACTTGCTTTCACCGGACGGGTAGAAAAGCCAATACTTTCAGCAGCGGCTGCTAAACCCCGCAGTGTGGCTCCCATGCGGCTGACGTTAGCAGTATCCCGCAGTCGGTTGACACTAAATTGTTTCCCCCAATAACGTCCAATCATCACCAAGCAAGCGGCTCCACAGTCGGAGGCGCTTTGTTGCTCAAATATGGGATAACGCTTGGTCAGCCGTCCCCACAAATGACCGATGGTAACGGTGGGACTGGGAAAGTAAGCGCGGCGGCGTTTCTTCTTTCCAGAGGGCTTCTCTTGGCGTTCAGAGGCTCGATGGGAGCGAGAATTTGCTTGCATGAGAGAGTCAAATTCGCCTCTGCCATTTTTGCCATTTGTCTGGCTATCTCTGGGAGTAACTGTAGTTTCTGCTACCTCTGTTGTGGAGTCACCAGCTACAAACTCTCCCAATTGGGGACAATCAGAGAGTGCGGCTTCCCAATCGGAATCACTCAAACTGTAAACGACAGTTGGTTGAATTGCCTGCCATTTACTCACCTTGCCATTGCGACTGGGGCTGTAGAATGTTCCTGGACTCAGGGTATTACCTTCTGTATGTAGCAATTCCCCCCTCCGTAGCAGCCACAACTTGTCATGTTTGGATAGTTGCGCTGGTAGAGAGCCAATCTCTACATGGTGAGACTTAAATAACGACAAAGCTCTGAGCATCTCGTCAACGGATATGTTCCGCTGTTGGGAGTTTTGTTGCAATAACAGCAGCAGCAAATCCCAAGTTTCTGCCCTACGATAGAGGCGCTCTTGGATGCGCTGGCTTCTGCGATATAAGTTTTGCAGTATCTCAGTGTTCAGATATCCGAGCTTTAAAGCAGCAGCAGATCTGGCTGCATAAGGCTGAAATTGCTCTCGTGGGAATAAAGTTAACTCCCCAAAGCAACCCCCACTAGAGAGGGTAGCAATCAAGTTATTGCCACTATCAAGCAATCTCACTTTCCCTTTCAGGACTATATAAATTCCTGCTTTCCCTTCTGTGGCTTGCCAAAATTGCTTGGCTGCTGGTGGTTCCACAATTTCCAGCGCTGATAAACATCTTTCCAGTTCTGATTGTGGAAGTTTCTCACCCAAACTCTGAGTAATATACTCAGCTAGCTGTGCTTGCGGAAATGCAGATGACATTGACTCTTCTGCCTCATAAAACTTTGCAACCGAGCATGGGTAATGGGTAGTGGGAAATTCATCTATTACCTATTCCCTATTACCCATTCCCTATTTACCATTTAGTTACTGCTATGCACCAAATTAAATGACCAAGGAAAACTAGATTTTGTGGCAAATTGCAAGTCGCAAATTGTAATACTAGAATCCTTAGTTTCCTCTGGTTGTTCTTGAGTCTCTTCCGACGCTTGTTTTGTGGATAGTCCCATTTGTTTGAGCAGGCGATTAATGTGGCGATCGCTAATTTCAATCCCCATTTCATTTGCTAAATGTTTACTCAACCATTGGGCTGTCCAAGACTTAAATGCATAGCCATATTCTCGGGGATTGCGGCTGACTAATTCTTTCAGTCTTTGCAAATATTCCTCGTTCACGGTTTTTGGTCTACCTATGGATTTCTCTTGCCATTTGTGCGCCATACCTGCTTGTGCGACCGCAATCCAATACCTTGCCATTTCTTGAGAACAACCTAACGTTTGACAGATTTGAGTTTGCGACTTACCTATATCTGCTAACAACATAATTTCTAGCCTCCGCCGATATTCTGGGAGTAAATTCCCTTGCAAATTCTTGAGTAAAGCCTTTTTCTGAAACGAAGTCAAAAATTTCCCCCCAGCCGCGTCATAGCTCTCCAAAACTTGCTTTTTACTGGTATTGTGTGCCATAATTACTCCCAGGTAGAATCAAGTTAATCTGTTTGCGTGAATCTATTTGTCAACTTTTTTGCTATCAAACATCTTGGCAAAAATACCAAAATTTTAGTTTAATCGTAGAAAAATTTAGCCTAGGGTAAAAGCTAAATCCTATTCCCTTAAGCCGAGTGGACTAAGATTTCAGCTTTTCCTGCTTATCTTTTGTCTACCATTAGCTTTTCGTCTTGATTAACCACTAATGATTAATGACTAAACTTGACTTCAGTCAATCAAGAAAAAATCGACTAATTTCTTGATGTAAAATTAGCAAAATTTTTCCTCTTGACATACTCATGGTTAACCAGCGCTGTTTTTTGCTCCTCAGAAGCATTTAATTTCCAACACATACATATTCCTAACTCACCAGGAAATAAACTCGTTTCATGTCACTAATCACCATTGATTAATTAGGGGTAGTCCTGTTTGTGAGTTGCACCAATAACAGAGCTTGTCAAATAGCTTAAATTGCGTGCTATGGGTTGAGTAGATGCAATTCAAAAACTTCCTGAATAGTTATGTATCGTACATGCTGTATACCTTGACGTTGGAGTAGGTTAAAACGGTCAAATAAAATCCAATTTTGTGAAAGATTCAGAGCTAGAAACAGAGCCAACTATCTGTGGGGTGTGAATATAGTTAACTCCCTAGCTTTCTAGCTTTGTTTTATCTTGTCTAGGTGGGGCAGATTGTTATAGCTAGCTGTTGCTTCAGGTACACAACTTTCTGTTTGTTTGGTTTGGTAAGGATAAAACCTGGACTCAGGATGCTGTTACCTGGCAACACATAATATTATCTCTTCTATCTCCGTGTTATTGTCAATACCATTATTAAAATTTTAAGAAAAATTTATTGAAAAATCATACTTGCTTCATCAAATCTTTAAATTTATGCCAGCTAAAGATTTTTCTCAAGAATTATTAAATTTATAGATAAAAGTAGAAAAATTACGATAGACAAATAATTTTTTGATATTCAAAAATCTAATTTAAAACGAAAACTTTCACATACTTGCGAAAGTTGATATCTTGTTAAATCATTTTTTCAACTTACATCTATCTTAGGTTTAATTCTTTGCTTAACAGCTATTTGTGTAAAGACATAATAGAAATTAATTATCTTTAGTTATATAGCAAGCCTAAATCATTCGGAACCCTCTCCCCTAGGGAGAGGGAGTTGGGGGTGAGGGTTCTTTTACAAATCATATAGGCTAGCTATACATCTACCTTGAGTTAGAAATCAATAAATCTTGGTGACTGCTATAGCAGTCCGTGGAGGATTCGTGAACACCAAGATTCCCGACTTCTCCTAGAAGTCGGGAATCTGAGACTTTCAAGTTTCACAAACCAAATAGAATTGCTATATATGAGCTATTACCTCTTACTATTCCTTCAGACAACGATTTTGCGTTATCCCAGAGGATTGTAGACAGATGCAGTTGGAACTGCTCTACACCGCTACAATTAGCTTGATCACATGTTTGGCTGTTTGAAACTGGACTTTCTTCTGGTAAATGAAAATAACCTTCTAATTTTTATGAAAAGTATTTTCAACAATCTGATGATTCCTCGTATTCTTCGTTTTTTCCGAGGTCGTGGGGTTCTAGGTGGGTGTCTTTCTGAGCTAGGGACTGGGAAAGACGTGTTTTCCCTAGTATTGGAAGTTTTATCAGGGTAATCACGGATATAATCACTATCATCCTCTGAAATAGCTGATTTATCTAGGTTATTAACTGAATCGGGAGCAGCAGTAATAGACAATTTTTCAGTATTATTACTGTTATTATCAGTATTATTTTCCGAACTTATCGATGTTTCTGGCGCTTTCTGCGTGTAAATCTCAGGAGTAAATGTAGAGGGTTCGGAAATTACTGATTTCTCTGGCGGCTCATCGGTTTATAGGGACTGGGATGGTAAATGAACCTCTGTGGGAGATGATATAATTTCTAGCTCGGAAACTGTAAATGGTTGAGAAGCTGGGGTAGATGGTTCCTTCACCACTGGTTGGATAACCGGGGGTTGTCCTGCTGCTTTTGACAGAACAGTTGCAGGAGAAGGACGCCGTTGTAATGCAGATTTCCGTGGTGTTGGTAATTCGGTTGACACACTCCCGTCCCTTATAGGGCAGGGAGTGTGTCAATTGTTTTTTATCTTCACGAGTTGATTCAAAAATCAAATCGGATTGCTATAGATAAATCTGGGTAAGCTTGACATTGGCGCTCTGTTGAATTTGATTATCTGATTAAATTGTATAAAAAAAATCGATTAAATCAGTTTGTCCCGCATTATTACTGAAATAAATAAGATGGAACTAGAACCCTGTTAATTCAGTGGTTTATTTGCAGATGCTGAAGAAAGGAGTAAACTGGCTAAGTTCGGGTGTTAATTGTATTAAGAAAGCTCTATGACACTTGAGTCTACGCTGGATGAAGCTGTAATCGCAGCTAATTTAAAACAATTTCTCTTGGTACTTTCAGTTTCTTTGAGCGTCGCGACACTTCCACAAGTCTTTAGCTGGGTTCGTCAAATTCCCTACACTTTATTGCTGGTGATTGTAGGGCTAGGATTGGCTACAGTTGATGTTCGATTAGTCAATCTCTCTCCAGAATTAATTCTATCGATTTTTTTGCCTCCGTTACTATTTGAAGCCGCTTGGAATTTAAAGTGGTCGGATTTGAAGCGAGATTTAATCCCAATTTGCCTCTATGCGGTGCTTGGGGTGATAATTTCGATTGTTGGTGTTGCTGTGGGGTTAAATCAAATAGCGGGACTTTCTCTGACCACAGCGTTGTTAATTGGTGCAAGTTTATCTGCAACTGACCCGGTTTCTGTTACCGCTTTATTTCGCGAGTTAGGTGCCCCAAAGAGGTTAACTACCTTGATGGAAGGTGAGAGTCTATTTAATGATGGCATGGCGGTGGTGGCTTTTGGGTTTTTGGTAGCGCTACCGTTGGGAGGTGTTCAATTAGGATTGCAACCGATTTTACTGGAATTTGTTTCAGTTGTGGGTATTGGTGTGGGGGTGGGTGCTTTAATTGGGTTTGCGATTTCCTACCTGACGCAACGGTTTGATTTACCGCTGGTGGAACAATCGTTGACTTTAGTTTCTGCCTACGGGACCTATTTAATTATCGAAGATTTAGGCGGTTCTGGGGTGATTGGGGTGGTGACTACAAGTTTAATCTTGGGTAATTTTGGTTCCCGGATTGGGATGAACCCACGTACCCGGATTATTGTCAGCGAATTTTGGGAATTTCTGGCGTTTTTTGTGAATTCAATTGTCTTTTTATTAATCGGTGACCAAATTCGGTTTGATTTTTTGCGAGAGAATTTAGGAATGATTGCTGTCACCGTGGGTGCAGTTGTGTTTACACGAGCGATCGCAATTTATCTTTTGGGTGGTTTCAGCAACTTGGTAGCTAATTCTCAAATTCCCCTGCGCGACCAAACTATACTCTGGTGGGGAGGATTGCGTGGTTCAGTTTCTATTGCTTTAGCTTTAAGCGTCCCTGCAATTTTACCAGACAGAGAAGTAATTATTGCTACAGTATTTGGAGTGGTTTTATTTACTCTGCTTGTCCAAGGTTTAACCACCCAACCTTTACTGCAAAAGTTGCAGCTTTTAAACGACCAATCACTACGACAGCAATATTTATCAGCAGTAGCACGGCTGGTTGCTCTGAAGCGGGTATTGCAACATTTAACACAATCAGACAAGCGTCCTGGTATTGAACCAGAGTTTTACCGCTACCAAGAAGCTTTAGTTCGTGGAGAAATGACCCGGTTACAAACGGAGATTGAAAAACTACAAGATGAGCATCCCAATTTAAGTAATTTTATGGCTGAACAATTGCGCGGTGAACTACTAGCAATTGAAGCGGAAACCTACGCTGAATTTGTCCGAGGAGGTTTATTAAATAAAGAACTTGCTCCCTTCCTACAGCAGACATTCGAGATAGAAGTGGAAAACACTAGTACCTAAACATGGAGTTGTAGTGGTCTGGGGATGATATCAAGTCCGGTGAGTTAATATACCCCGTCCTTAAGGGCGGGGTCTTATATTGGTTTTTGTTGATAGCACCCCACAGATAATCCCAAGTTTCTGACAGACATAGTAGGTTGGGTTTTGACACGGTAAACCCAACCTATACTCTGGGAATGCTACTTTGTGTTAATCCCTTACACCATAGGGTGAAGAAGAAATTTTAGCGAGACTCTATACTGCAGTAGAATTCCGTCGTGGGAGTAGTTGAAGAGAAGTTAATTAATTTTTATTGTTTATTCTCCCTACTTCTCAAGCAAGTGTTAGTATTCCCTAAATTGAGATGGTGTGTGAATTAACTAGCGAGGTCAATTATGACTAAGTTAACGCGGACAAATAACACAAATATAAATTGGGTAAGTAGATGTCGAGATTGGTTTAGTGATAATTTAGGTATCTCGGAAATTCGCAAAGAAGAAATTTATTGTGATTTACTGCGTTCTGTAACTTTACGGGATATCAGCTATTGGTTACAGGTAATTTTTGCGGCAGGAATCGCTACTTTAGGCTTAGTTATAAACAGCCCAGCGGTGATTATCGGAGCGATGTTAATTTCTCCTCTCATGGGAACGATTCTTGCTAATGGTTTGGCTTTTGCAGCTGGGGATTTAGTGTTAGGGTTACGGGCAATAATTAATCTTACCTTAAGCTGTTTGGTGGCAATTACTTTTGCTTTCATTTTGGTGGGAATTTTACCGTTTAAGGAACTAACATCTGAAATTGTAGCTCGCACTCGCCCCAACGTTTTAGATTTAGTAATAGCATTATTTTCTGGTGCTTTAGCTGCTGTTGCGACTTGTAAAGAACCAAAGGGAGTTGTGACTTCAATTCCTGGGGTAGCAATAGCTGTAGCGCTAATGCCACCCTTATGTGTGGTAGGGTATGGAATTGGGATTGCAGCTAGCTTGAATTGGTTAGATGGTCTACAAATTGCTCGTGGGGGAGGGTTGCTATTTTTAACTAACCTAGCTGCAATTACTCTCATGGCAATGGTGGTATTTTTATTAGTACACATTGATACGAGTAATGTGCGTTCTCAGGTACGAGATTGGCATCGAACAAACACTGAGAGTCACAGGATTCAATCATTATTAGAAAAGTTTCCCGCATCAAATCGCTTAAAAGTTATTGGTAGTCTTCCTAGCCGATTTATTGTGATTTTGTTTCCAGTTTTAACCTTGCTTGTTCCCCTCAGCCAATCTTTGACGCAACTCCAAAAAGAAATTATTCAAAAGCAAGAAAATACCCAGATATTAAAACTGGGAACAGAAATTTGGCGGGAGAAATTTTCTACCTTTCCTGATGGTACACCTCGTTCTGATATTGATAACTTCCTGACGCAAACAAAAGATGGAAAGTTGGTGATGCAAGCGCGAGTGTTTACCAGTAAACTTTACACTCCGGAAGAAAAAAAGGAATTTATCCGCACAGTTGCAACCCACCTAGGAAAAAATCCTGATGATATTGGACTGCAATTAATTGAAATTCCCACAGCTAGCAGTGATATTATTGCCAAATTAGCGGTTAATAATACTACATCTCAACAGCTAAGAGAGCCTCCACAGCCTCCGAATGTTGCAGAAACACAAATTGCTTTTTTACAAACAACTTCAGCAGCTTTACAAGGTTTGAAACTACCTGCACCAGCACAGTTATTAAACTATGAAGTAAAAACAAGTTCAGTGGAACCTCTGGGGATAAATTTAATATATTTCAGCGAACGGGAGATTGATAGAGATGCTAAGAATTTGTTAATTGAAGATATCAGAAATAGACTAAATTTCCCAACTGCAAAGGTGAATTTGCAAAGAATAGCTGTTTCTCAAGGAGAGGTAATTTTTGCCAACGATAGTATAGAGTTACCGACAGCTAGCAACCAACTACTAGATAAAGTAGGAAAAATTTTACAACAGCAGCGTGAATTACAATTAGAATTAATTACGGATTCTGTAGTTAACTCTGATAGTTTTATTCCCCAAAGAGTTACAGCTATTAAAAAATACTTGGCTAATAAATGGCAGATTTCTGAAAAACAAATTGTACATATTCAGCAACAAAGCAAAGATAAAGAACAACCGCGAAATATCAGATTAAAATTAAAGTATCCGGTAATCTCCAAGCCAATTACTTAATTGTAATTAGGGATATAGCGTTTCCTAGTCTGCTAATATACCCCGTCCTTAAGGACGGGGTTTAGGATAAACCACAGATGAACACGAGATTTACACAGATAAATCTGTACTTCACCTCTACCCTTGAAACGCTATATCTCATAGTGATATAGCGTAGGAGAATACTAGAGACGCTAATTGCACAGGACTTACTTCCAGGAAATATTAAAACTAAATTCACCTAGAGCATAATTCCAGCATCCTCACAAGTTCCTCATATTGTTGTTCTAAAATTGTTAGGAAACTCAAGAATCTGTGTGATTCGGAGGTTTGAGAGTTATGCGTAAAATCGGATTGTTTTTAGTAGTAATTACTACTCTCAGCCTAATCCTGCCAACACAATCTTTAGCTCAACCAGGAATGAGGTGGAGAGGAAGTGGTGGCTGGGGTACACAGACACAATATCACCGGATGTACAATCCTCAAACTGTGGAAACTATCCGTGGAGAGGTAGTTAGTTTAGACAGCATAATGCCTATGCGGGGTATGTCGCAAGGTGTACATCTGACATTAAAAACAGCAGATGGTCAAACCATGTCTGTGCATTTAGGTCCTCGTTGGTATCTTGAAAATCAAGATATAGATGTGAAACCGGGGGACAACATTGAGGTCACAGGTTCCAGAATTAACTTTGCAGGACAACCGACAATTGTTGCAGCATCTGTCAAAAAAGGTAACGCCGTATTGACACTGCGAGATGCAAATGGTTTCCCTGTTTGGAGTGGTTGGCGCCAACGCTAAATCGGGAGGATAAGATATTATTATCCCAAATTTATGGATTGGATTCAGTCAAAGCTTCAAAACCAGCTACAATATCAAGCAGTTCGGCTGTAATTGTACTTTGACGTTGGTAGCGATATTCAGCATTAAGTGCCGCTAAGCGGTCAGCAATATTTTTTTCCGCTGCTTGCATTGATGAAAGACGACTAGCATTTTCACTTGCTAAAGATTCAGCGCAAGCGCGGTATAAGGAAATAAAAAGATATTGGTAAATTAATGCTGAAAATAATTGCTGCCAATCCATTGTAAATGTTGGCAGTACTGGGGAGTTCCATGCTTCTTGCTCTAAACTTTGTAACCAATCAGGATTAACGGGTAAAAGATTGAGAGTATGGGGGTGATAGGTTGCACCAGCAAGGGATTTGTTATAAAATAAAACTAGTTTATCAATTTGTTGCTGCGTCCGCCACTGCTCAATTGTTAATAAAACTTCTTGAACGATAGAAGTAATTCCCTTAGCAGAACTAGGTAAAGAAAATGGGGAGAGAAGAGATTGTCCTGATGCTTCTAAATGGGGAATCAGACGCGCACCAACTGCTGCAATTAGGCGATTTTCTGAGTTGATTTGTAGTTGATCAAGTTCCGCTACTGCAAAGGAAACTATTTGTTCATTAAATTGACCGCATAAACCTTGGTCAGAACCAAAAATAATTACTCCAATCCGATTAATAAAAAATGGTTTGTTTGCTATTATAGATGATGATAAAATTGATTTATCTGCAAAATATCGTTCTCTTAAGACAATTTGCAGTCCCATTTCAATAGTGCGATTGTATTCTCCTAGAGATTCCACTGCTTTTTCATACTGACGAATACTGACAGCAGCAAGAGCTTTCATCGTCCTGACAACAGACTGCAAATCTTCAATACTACTAATTTTTGCTTTTAGTGATTCCATGCTTGGCATTTTATGATTCCTCAGAGTGCATTTTGAATTGAATCACCGCATCTTTTGCTATAGTTAATAAAGCCTCTTTGTCTGCATCTGTGAGTTTTTCACCTGCTACAATTCGAGAACATACTTTAGGTAATTGCTGGGAAATAGCTTGGCGGATTTCTGTAGCCACTACGGGAATTTTATCAACTGGTAAACTATCAAAAATACCGCCATTAACTGCCAATAATATAGCAATTTGTTCTGCTACTGGTAAGGGTTGATTTTGGGGTTGCTTCAATATTTCCCGAACCCGACGTCCTCTTTCTAAAGTTTGACGTGTATCTTCATCTAATTGTGTACCAAAGCGAGCAAAAACTTCCACTTCTTGAAATTGGGAGTAAGCAAGACGCAAATCTCCAGCTACAGCACTATAAGCAGGTAACTGGGTTTTTCCTCCTACCCGTGACACAGATTTTCCTACATCTACCGCCGGTAAAATCCCTTTTTGAAATAAGTCAGGAGAAAGATATATTTGACCGTCTGTAATTGATATTAAATTAGTCGGAATATAAGCAGAAATATCCTGTGCTTGGGTTTCCACAATTGGTAAAGCTGTTAGCGAACCACCTCCTAATTCTGGTTGTAAATGTGTTGCACGTTCTAGCATTCGAGAATGAATATAAAAAATATCACCTGGATAGGCTTCTCTTCCAGGGGGACGACGGAGCAATAACGATAGTTCTCGATAAGCCCACGCATGACGAGTTAAGTCATCATATACAACTAATACATCCCTTCCTTGTTCCATAAAATACTCACCAATAGTAGTTGCAGCGTAGGGAGTAATGTATTGCAAACCAGGAGGGTCTTCGCATCTTGCAACTAATACAATACAATAGTCTAGAGCCTGATGTTTACGTAAATCTGCAATCACTTTTGCAACTGCAGAGGTACGTTTACCGATAGCGCAATAGATACAAATAACGTCTTTATCTTTTTGATTAATAATCGTATCGATAGCGATCGCAGTCTTCCCCGTTTGGCGATCGCCTACTATTAATTCTCGTTGACCGCGACCAATAGGAATCAGAGCATCCACTACTTTTAAACCAGTTTGTAGCGGTACTGTTACAGGTGCCCTATCCATAATTGCTGATGCTTCTCTTTCCACTGGACGACGTTGTGCTACTCTGATTGCTCCTTTGTTATCTAATGGAATACCAGAAGCATTAATAACGCGACCTAACAACGCTTCTCCAATTGGTGCATCCATGACTCGTCCAGTACGATAAACTTTATCTCCAGCTTGAAGATGCTCGCTTTCACCTAATAAGATAACACCCAATTCTTTTGGGTCTAAATTAAAGGCAATACCTAATAAATTTCCGGTAACCTGTAGGACTTCATCTACTTTGACACTCGGTAAACCTGTAACACGAGCAATCCCGCTTGATACAGATTTAACACTGCCGATTTCTTGAATTTGTAGTTCGTATTTGTAATTTTCTAATGCCTGATTTAAAGTTTTTGAATTAACATCAATAACTGTTTTTAACGACTGGTAATTGTTGTTCATTGCCTTTTGAGGGTATGGTAAAATTCATATTGTGTCCGCAAAAACTTATGGTTCTTCAGGCTTTGTCGGGAAATAATCTCTTAAAATTGTCTTGAATCTTTTGTAAGTAATTATCAACACTCCAAGTAATCTGATTACCACCTATCTTTAATTCAATGCCACATATTAAATCATTATCAGTTGCAAACTGCACATTATGTTTCTTAATAATCTGTTTTTCTCGTAAGATATTGATAATTTTGTGGCGGCTATCTGACGATAAATCAAAATTGCTATTAATAACAATATCTTGAGCAAATTTATCATCTAATAATTTCGACCAATTATTAATTTCTTCTTCATCCAAACTTCGCATCCGATTGATAAATTGATTAATTACTTGTTGCTCTAAATCACTGTTAGCCAAATCTTGCAAAATCCGCTGGGTAATCATAAAAATTTGGTTTTGCATATGGATTTGCAAATTCTCCAAAAATCCATCTTGTTCTTGCTCAATAGCTGTACGCCATTTTGCTTGCATTTCTTCTACTTCTTGACGTGCTTGGTGAATTAATTCTTGACGATACTCATTAACTTTTTCCTCCATTTTGGTAATAAGTGTGTTTCGCTGCTTCTCTAATTCCTGTTGTTTTTGTTGATATATTTCTGCTTGTTTTTCTGCTGATTGTCGCGCTTGTTCTGCTTCTTCCCAGCGAGCATACATGCGTTTTTGACGCTCATCCATTGCTTGAGTAATGGGCTTATATAAAAACCGTTGCAACAGAAAAACTATAATTATAAAATTGACAAATTGGGCAAAAACTGTGAACCAATCAATTAACACAGATTATCCTCCCTTTTGTGTATAGTAATTCCAAAATGGATTAGCAAAAATCAAAATCATTGATACTACAAAACAGTAAATAGCAGTAGATTCAACAATTGCCATTCCTACAAACAAAGTGCGGGTAATTGTATTAGCTTTATCTGGTTGTTGAGCAATCGCACCCAAAGCACGAGCTACAGCCCAACCTTCTGCAATTGCTGGACCAATTGCACCCAAACCAGTTGTGATACCAGCAATAATGATAGAAACCATACCAACCAAACCAGCATTATCAATATTCATGCTATTTCCTCCTCTGAAGGTTGGTTAGCACCATGATTTGTCCGATGATTGCGAGTAGCAGAGGCTATATAAACCATAGCGAGAATTGCAAAAATATAAGCTTGAATTAGTCCAATTAAAAGTCCAAATACCTGCATTACTACAGGAAATAATAAGGGAGCTAATGAAATAAGAATTGCTACAATAATCGAACCGCTCATGATATTGCCAAACAATCTTACTGCTAATGCCAAAGTCCGGGAAAGTTCACTAATAATATTGAAAGGTAACATCAAAGGTGTTGGCTGTAAATAATGCCTTAAATAACTAACAATCCCCTGTTTTGTAATTCCAAAAAAAGGCACAGCTACAAAAACGCACAAAGCTAAAGCAACCGTAGTAGAAAGAGAACCTGTCGGTGGTTGATAACCAGGGAAAATAGTTAATAAATTTGAGACAGCGATGAAGATAAATAAAGTACCAACAAAGGGTAAATATTGGTTTGGTTCTTGTTGACTGACCTCACGAATTTGATTGTTAATTCCCTCAACTACAATTTCTAACATATTTTGCCAGCGCGAGATTTTTGGTTTAACGGATAGGTTGCGGGTTACTAACCAAGAACCCACAACCAATAGCAGCATGATTAACCAAGTAAATAGGAGAGTTGCGTTCAGCGTAATTGCTCTCCACTGCCAATAAATAATGTTGTCTGGTGTAATATCCATAACTTTATTCTTCAATTTTAAATTGGAGATATTTTCTTTGAGGCTGCAAGCGATTTACTAGCAAAATTCGAGCCAGTAAAAAACCTAATAAGCCAACCAGCGCTCTAGACCAATGTCCATTTATGACTAAATAAAAGCCCAAGAGAGTGATGCTTATACGACCTAAATAACTACCAATAAATAACCGGATAGGCATTTGTGTAGTTGGTAATTGTCGTACTGTTACCCAAAGGCTAACAAAGTAGAAAATTCCCAAGATAAAACCTGATAGAAGAGCAATGAATAGATGAAAAATGTTGTTCATAATTTATTCCTAGGTAATAGATGGAGGAAAAATGTCTAAAAACTTGGCTAATTTAATGTTTAAATCTCAAACTAAAATCTAAAATTTATCAGTCTTCTTGACTTTCTTGCTGCACCCAAAACCAAGCATTCAAACAACCTAAGACAACCCCAATAAATAGCAGCATTAATGTCCAGGAATAGCGGCTGGGAAATCTGTTATCAATCCAAACTCCTACAAATATACCGATTAAGGTAGGAATTGCAACAGACCAGCCTACAAGACCAATCATTCCTAAACCAAAAAATATACCGTTTTCCTTTTCTCTTCGTGCTTTTAGCTTGCGTAATGATTTAATTTTTAACAGTCGATGGAATTCTTTGAAAGTGCGGTGAGTTTTGTCTGGAGGTGATTTGTGATTTTGCTGATTCACGGATTATCCTCCTTTTATTTGGAAAAATCCTCGGAAGAAACTCGCTTCTAATTTAGCAATAGCACTGCGGGTTTTTTTCTGTCGCTCATCCAAGGTAAGAAATTGTTCTGCTATGGTTTTGTGTAATGATTCTAAATCATTTCCTCGGATAGCGTTGATAGTTGACACGGTTACTTGTGAACCACACTTGACTAAAATTCCTTCATCAACAGCGAGAAATATTTCTTTTCCTTGAGTAGATTCAAAAGACAAAATTCCGGGGACAAGTGCTGTGACAAAATCAATATGATTAGGTAAGAAACCGAAAGCACCATTCCCAGCTTCAGCTACGACTTTATTAACAGATGCTTCTAAAAGTACTTCAGTGGGCAGTAAAATTTTCAATTTCATCGTGATTTTTACTCCTAACTTCAGCAACGGAGTTAATTTTGACTGACTTTTGTTTTTATCTCGTCAATAGCGCCAATCATATAAAGCGATCGCTCTGGATAATTAGCAAATTCATCATTTAAAATTTGCTCGCACCCTGTGAGCGCTGCTTCTAAACTCACCAGTTTTCCTGGTTTACCTGTAAATTGCTCAGTACTAAAAAATGGTTGAGTTAAAAACCGTTCCAAACGACGAGCGCGAGCTACAATTTTGCGGTCGGTTTGAGAAAGTTCTTCTAAACCAAGCATAGCGATAATATCTTTCAGGTCTTCGTAGTTTGCTAAAGTCTGTCTGACTGCTTGAGCAATTTGATAATGTCGTTCACCAACAACTGTTGGTGTCAACATTTTGGAACTCGACTGCAAGGGATTCATTGCTGGATAAAATCCCTCGCTGGCTCGTTTGCGAGATAATACAATTGATGCTGATAAATGACCAAAAGTATGAACTGCTGCAGGATCGGTAAAATCATCTGCTGGTACATACACAGCTTGTACGGAGGTAATAGCACCGCTGGCTGTATTAGTAATCCGTTCCTGCAATTGTGCAAGTTCCGTTTCTAAGGTAGGTTGATAACCAACACGAGAAGGTAGTCGCCCCATTAACCCAGAAACTTCTTGTCCTGCTTGAATAAACCGAAAAATATTATCAATTAATAGTAAGACATCTTTTTTCGCTTCATCGCGGAAATATTCCGCCATCGTCAGAGCCGCGTGTCCAACACGTAACCGGGCACCGGGGGGTTCATTCATTTGTCCAAACACCATGATCGTGTTTGACAACACACCCGCGTCTTGCATTTCCCGATAGAGTTCTTCCGCTTCTCGACTGCGTTCACCAATACCACAAAACAAACTTATGCCCTCATAAGCACTCACAATGTTGTGAATCATTTCCGTAATCAGGACAGTTTTCCCCACACCAGCACCACCAAACAATCCCGCTTTTCCTCCCCTTTCCAAAGGTGCGAGAACGTCAATTACTTTAATCCCAGTGGACAAAATCTCTGAGGTTGTAGATTGTTGTGCTAGAGGAACAGTAGACTGATGAATTGAGCGCCATTCTCCGCCGGTAATTTTTTCTTTTCTGTCGATAGTCTCGCCAAAAACATTAAACACCCTCCCCAGAATTCTTTCTCCTATCGGGACTTGGAGAGGGTTTCCTGTATCAATAACTATTGAACCGCGTCCCAAACCTGATGTGGGTGTTAAAGCAATTCCCCGCACTGTTTGCGAGTCGAGGTGGGTGATAACTTCGATTTGGATTTGGCTATCTTCACCGGCTCTAAGTTGACTATAAATCTTGGGAAGATATTGCGTAAACTCCACATCGATAACGCTGCTTCTCACAGAAACAACTTTACCCTGATGAGCTTGACGAAAATTTCCCGGATGCACCATCACTTTTATCCCTTATTCTTTATCCTGCTATATAAACCCTAGACAAGTCTAGACATTTATTTCTTACTTCACAGGGAGCATGGGAGCGGTTATCCCTCAGTAAGCTTTCACGCTTTAGCCAAGCGCGATACGCCAGGTGCTACAACGGGGGGAACCCCCGCAACGCACTGGCTCAAGTTAATTGCTGCGTTTAAATAAGAGTCCATCGAATGCCCACAACTTCCACACTTAAAGATTCGTTCTTTAAGTGGCATATCTTGAATATGTCCGCAATTGGAACAGGTTTTACTAGATGGGAACCAACGGTTCAGTAGCGTCTGCCGTCAAAATCGGATTTTCGTAGATTTTATATCTAAAGTACTCTAGATGGTATTTTACTTTCTTCTGCCTTTAGAGGTAGAGATTCTCAAAGCCGTGGGATTGTTGTTTCCTCCAGGTAAGTATGCTCCGTAGTTTGTAGCATTAGACTTTCCGTAATCCAAGCTATCCCTAGCAACCGACAATCAGCGGTCAATAATTCCCTTCGCAATACTTAGCAATACGTACAAAAGCAAAGGTTTGTGCAGAATTTCTCCAAAAGTACTGCTGTCTTTCACAAGCTTTAGGTATGCTGTTTGATTGTGTACCATCAGTTTGGTGATGCTGTCGCTGGTCGCGATCGCGTCACAATTATGGCTAAACCCTTGAATTCAATTGACAATCTATTTACCTAGCCACAGAGGAACTAAAACATGTCTTTTGATTATCCTGATGACCTGAAATACACGAACGAGCATGAGTATGTCCGCTTGGAGGGCGAAATTGCTACAATTGGGATTACGGCCTTTGCTGTAAACGAATTAGGCGAGATCGTATTTTTGGATCTGCCAGAAGTTGATCAAGAAGTTACCAAAGGCGACAGCTTTGGTTCAGTTGAATCCGTAAAAGCTGTGTCAGAGGTGTACTCACCAGTTACAGGTACAGTCGTCGAGTGTAATAAACTAGTGGATGACTCTCCAGAAATGGTCAACGACGACCCCTATGGTGAAGGTTGGTTGGTAAAAGTACGGATTAAGGATGAGAGCGAACTGGATGATACTTTCTCTGCCGATGAGTATCGCTCCTTCGTAGCAGAGGAATAAGCTTAGTAATCCTGAGTCAGTAGCAGCCCCAGACAACAAGGCTGCTACAGCAGTTATTTGCTCAAGGATGAAGGAAAAATCAATATTTTATACTTCATCCTTCTTTGCATTACGATAGATTATTTATGAATTTTAGATGAACTGATAAATAAGCTCCCACGACGCACTTGTATTTTGGTGCAAAATAACAAAAATATATACCTGCACAAGTAGTCTTGTTTGGAGAGCAATTTGTGGTAATATCTACCGCTCGTCCCACGGATAACACTCATGAACCGTTGGAAAACAGCAACAATTCCGGTTCTAGCTTTATTCACCGGCACCTAGGACCTAATGCTGATGATATCCAGCAAATGCTTCAGGTAATCGGGTTTAACTCCCTTGAGACCCTGATTGACAAAACAGTTCCCCAGGCTATACGTCTATCTCGTCCGCTACAACTACCAGCGGCGGAAAGTGAATATGCAGCCCTGGGGAAGCTGAAAGAAATTGCTTCTAAAAATCAAATCTTCCGGTCATTTATCGGTATGGGATATTACGACTGCATCACCCCCCCAGTGATTGGGCGCAATATTCTCGAAAATCCTGGATGGTATACAGCTTACACTCCCTATCAGCCGGAAATCGCCCAAGGACGCTTGGAAGCGCTGCTAAATTTCCAAACCATGATTATTGATTTAACTGGGTTGGAAATTGCCAATGCGTCCTTACTTGATGAAGGAACCGCCGCCGCAGAAGCCATGACTATGAGTTATGCTGTCTGCAAAAATAAGGCTAACTCCTTGTTTGTCTCTCAAGATTGCCATCCCCAAACAATCGACGTGTTACAGACACGTGCCAGACCATTGGGGATTAATATCATTGTTGGCGACCATCAAACCTTTGATTTTGCCCAACCCATCTTTGGGGCAGTTTTACAATACCCCGCCAGTGATGGCACAATTTACGACTACCGCGAATTTGTCGAGAAAGCACATAAAATCGGTGCATTAGTCACCGTTGCTGCCGACCCCTTGAGCCTGTGCTTACTAACACCTCCAGGAGAATTTGGTGCGGATATCGCCGTCGGTAGCACCCAGCGCTTCGGCGTTCCCCTGGGTTACGGTGGACCCCACGCAGCCTACTTTGCTACGAAAGAAGAGTACAAACGGCTAGTACCTGGACGGATTGTTGGTGTATCCAAAGATGTCAATGGTAATCGGGCATTGCGTTTAGCACTACAAACCCGCGAACAGCACATCCGCCGGGAAAAAGCGACTAGCAATATCTGTACCGCCCAAGTACTATTAGCGGTGATTGCTAGCATGTACGCTGTCTACCACGGTCCGGCGGGACTGAAAGCTATTGCGGAGAATATTCACCAACAGACTCTGCTACTGGCGGCAGGTCTGAAGCGTTTAGGTTATAGCATTGGGACAGAGGATTTCTTTGATACCGTCCGGGTGGAACTAGGAAGCCGTAGTTTAGAAGATATCCTCGCGGCTGCGGAAGCACGGGAAATTAACCTCCGGGTTATCAATGACACTACTGTCGGTATTTCCCTGGATGAAACTACCACCACCACCGATTTAATTGACCTGTGGCAGATTTTTGCCGGTGGGGATGAGTTACCTTTCACGGTGGCAGAGTTAGAAAATCTTACCACTCCCTACATTACCCAAGCTCGTGAAAGCAGCTATCTCACCCATCCTGTATTTAACCGCTACCACTGTGAAACCGAACTGTTGCGCTACCTGCACAGGTTGGAATCTAAGGACTTGTCGCTAACCACATCGATGATTCCCCTGGGTTCCTGTACGATGAAGCTGAATGCGACGGCGGAAATGATGCCGGTAACATGGGCTGAGTTTGGCAAGATTCACCCCTTTGCCCCCACCTCGCAAACACGCGGCTATCAAGTCATGTTCCAGCAGTTGGAAGAATGGTTAGGGGAAATTACTGGCTTTGCTGGTATTTCTTTGCAGCCTAATGCTGGTTCTCAAGGCGAATATGCTGGGTTGTTGGTAATTCGTCAGTACCACGAAAGCCGGGGTGAAGCACACCGCAACGTTTGCTTAATTCCCACATCAGCACACGGTACCAACCCTGCGAGTGCAGTAATGTGCGGGATGAAGGTGGTTGGCGTCGCCTGTGATGACCAAGGTAACATTGATATTGCTGACCTGAAGGCGAAGGCAGAAAAGCACAGCAAAAACCTGTCAGCGTTGATGGTGACTTATCCCTCGACTCACGGTGTATTCGAGGAAGCAATTAAGGAAATCTGCGCTATTATCCACAACCACGGCGGACAAGTTTACATGGATGGGGCAAATATGAATGCTCAAGTCGGCATTTGTAGTCCTGGGGATATTGGTGCTGATGTTTGTCACCTCAACCTGCACAAAACCTTCTGTATCCCCCACGGTGGTGGTGGTCCCGGTATGGGTCCGATTGGCGTTGCAGCCCATCTCGTGCCGTTTTTACCAGGACACCCTGTTGTCCCAATGCACGAAAATAATCCCAAATCCCTTGGTGCCGTATCCGCTGCTCCTTGGGGTAGCGCTAGCATTTTGGTGATTTCTTGGATGTACATCGCCATGATGGGTGGTGCGGGGTTGACGGAAGCTACTAAAGTGGCTATTCTCAACGCTAATTACATCGCCAAGCGTCTGGAAGATTACTATCCAGTTTTGTACAAAGGTGCAAATGGGTTAGTAGCGCATGAATGTATTTTGGATTTGCGATCGCTCAAGAAATCGGCAGATATCGAAATTGATGATGTTGCCAAACGCTTGATGGACTACGGCTTCCACGCTCCAACTGTCTCCTGGCCTGTGGCTGGTACTATTATGGTGGAACCCACCGAAAGCGAATCAAAACAGGAGTTAGACCGCTTCTGCGATACGCTAATTTCCATCCGTCAGGAAATTGCTGAAATTGAAGCCGGTAAGGTGGATGCTCAGGATAACGTCCTGAAAAATGCACCCCACACTGCAGATAGTTTAATTTGCGGTGAATGGAATCATCCCTACACCCGCGAACAAGCGGCTTACCCTGCACCCTGGACTAAGGAACATAAATTCTGGCCTGCGGTTGGTCGGATTGATGCGGCTTTTGGGGATAGGAATTTTGTTTGTTCTTGTCTACCGATGGAGGCTTATTCACAATAGCTTTAGTTCCTTCCTCTGTTTAGGGAGTGGGAATATTTAACCACAGATGCACACGGATGAACACAGATGAGTTTATTTGTGTGCATCTGTGTTTATTTGAGGTTATTTGTGGTTTTTGTTGGGGGAAACATGCTCAAAATCTAGATGCACACTTTTTCCTCCACGGTTAAGTACTTAGGTATGAATTATTGTGCAGAAAATAGTAATTAATTTCCTGATTCTGGATTTTTAGTCCGTATTATTAACTAAAGGGTGGTCTGAGAGTAGGTATTTGTGGCTTGGTGGACACGTTTCCTGAAGATGGCAATATATATTATGCGAAGTTGGAAGCTAATTGGAGCTGGATTGTTGATTTCTGTTTTAGTGAGGGGATGTCCCAATACACCTAAACAGTCCACAAACCCTGCTGATAAACAACCCCTCCAAGCCTTAAATTCTCCGAAAGAATTTAGCCCAAGCAGTCAGTTGCCTTCATCTTTGCCTAAACTCCGTAGCATTTCTCCTGTTTCTCAATTCCTGCCCACAGCTACTCAAGCTCCTTTCCTTTCCACTCCAATAGCCAGACATCATCCTGCTGACTCCAAAAAGCCTCAATCGGTATCTTCTCAAATCTCTGCTAACCGACTTCAACACAAAGAAGCATCAAGTCGTGTAATCCAGCAGCAAACAGAGCCTGTTTTTGATGTTTTCCGCGTCCAGACTAATATCCCTGTTGATGAAAAGAGTAGTCAAAGCTTAATTAATCAGGTATCAGATCAAAACACACAGGAAAGAGTTTTAGAATTACCCAAAATTGAAACTCAACCACAACCAGCACCGGAAAATAAAATTAATCAGGTATCAGATCAAAACACACAGGAAAGAGTTTTAGAATTACCCAAAATTGAAACTCAACTACAACCAGCACCGGAAAATAAAATTAATCGGGCATCAGAACAACACGCACAGGAAAGTGTTTTAGAATTACCCAAGATTGAAACTAAACCACAACCAGCATCGGAAAATAAATCAGAACCGCTTTCTGTAAACTCACTCAATCCTGCATTAAGAAGCTATACCTATACATCCACTAATGATGAAAAAGTTGCCCCGCCGAGTCAACGTTTTTCTCCTCCTGTTTTTTCATCAAGTTCCGAAAGTGGTTCTGGCAGATGTAACTATCCCTGGGAATTTGACTCGGCAAGTAATCGCTGTGGGGAGCGAGCAGCAAGTGAACAACCAAATTTCAATACACGTAGCACAATTGGTAGTTACTCTTCTCCAACTAGTAGTTACTCCATTCCGACTTCAAGTTACGGCTCCACTTATGTTCAAGGCTACTTTCGCAGGGACGGAACCTACGTCCGAGGACATTACCGTAGAAGACGCTAGACAGGTTGAAACGAAAAAGTTCAGTCTTCCTAGCTATCACCTAGCAAGCACCTCAAGCCACAGCCGCCTATAATTCACATTTATGCATGATGAGCAATGTATTTCCTGCGCTACATTGGGAGGACACCATCAGCCACCAGGTGGGATTGTCTATGAAGATGGGTATTGGGTGTTCTTCTTGCGATCCCGTCCGTTGTTAGTTCCTGGACAAGGCTTCATTGTCCTCAAGCGTCATTGCGAACACTTAGACGAGCTTACCGAATCCGAATTAGCAGCACTCGGACCAATGATGCGAAAAAGCCAAGTTGCACTTGATCGCGTCCTTCAACCGGCAAAAGTGCATTTTGGACTTTATGCTGAAGACGTGAAGCACATTCATCTGCATGTCATCCCACGCTTGTCCACAATGCCTAAAGGCAACATTCGGATGACGTTCTTACATAGATGGTATGAGTTCCTGGCTTACCTGCACCTAAAACAGCCATATCCTGACACAGCCGTTGCGGAGGTTGCTATACAATTACATCAGGCATTTCATGCTGAAGCGTAAGATTAACATTTTTGTGGTTCTTGTTCGCAGCCAGGGGCTTAACAGTTAACCAAAAAGGTCAGTCTTCACCAAGACATGAGGTTCTACCTCAATCCACAACCTAGCCGGACAAGAAGGTAAAGGATTTTCCGGTTGATAAAGTATTCGGCTAGGTCCTGCAATGATAGCAGAGCGACAGTGTGTGGTACGCGACCCTTGTCTGACGATAATCACTGGAGAATTGGTTTTGTGTTTGCGATCGCTATCAAGTTGTG
>JAYKJH010000227.1:0-7576 GCA_035285345.1 Nostocaceae cyanobacterium
TGATGACTGTACTGGTCACATCACTACCGTCACCACCAAAAGCATTAGCAACTTCTTGGTCGTTTAATTCGTTGAGATAACTTTCGGAATCTTGGAACAATTCAGAACCGGCTGGGCGGAGTTCATGTAATTTGATAAAAGCCATTTTGTTGCTCCTTTTAATTTGGCTTGGATCAATTTCTTGAAGTGATTAAACTCTTTACTTGTTTAATCTTGCTTCTATTGTTGAAGAATTAATCGAAAAAATCAAGGGTTTTTCAACAGTTAGATGGACACAAGTAAAGGTGTTATGTCTTGTTGTTAGTAAAATTTTGCAGCCATTGAAGAAATAGTCAAAAATTACTAACCAACTAAAAAAATCACCAATATCATTGTATTTGAGGACAGTCTACATCTGCTATTGTTAACAAATAGCCTGAATAAATCAATTTTTTATGACGTGATATCAAGACATAAATATAGGAGTTTTGTCTAGTCGATTGACATTTAAAACATCTAATATTCCGGAAATCATAGAGTGATAAAACTTTGCCCACTCTCCAAAATAAAAAAATATTCCCCCCTCTTTGAGAACTACAAAGAGGGAGGAAATGGTAAGTATTTATATTTCTATAGAACAGAAAATCGAAGATTAGCCTTTGTCTTTATCTTTTGGTAACTTAATTTTTATTTTGATTTTTGAGTTCACTTCAGTAATAACAGTTATGGTGTACAGCGAAATACTTTCTGAATATAGAGTGTAGACGGCAAGAGTTTCGTCACCCTCACCACCGAAGGTTGCGGAAAGTTCCTGGTCGTTTAGTTCATTTAGATAGCTTTCCGAATCTTGAAATAGTTCAGCACCTGCTGGGCGAAGTTCATGGATTTTGATAAAAGCCATAATTTGATTACTGAAAAAGAAAGTCGTTAATTTCCTGAGCAGATTAAAATCTTTACTGGTTTAATCCTGGTTCCATTGTTGAAGAATAAATCGCTGATATCAAGCTTTTTGCAAAAGTTTGTTGGACACAATTACAGGTATTATGTCTTCAGGTAAAGAGATATTTTTGTGGCAATTTAGATGAGCAACTGCCTTTGATAGCAAATTAATGTGTTATTGCTCACAATTTTCCCATAAAAATCACTATTTATTGACGGCTTATCAAGACATAACTACAGGAGTTTTGTCTTAAAAATGGCAAAATATAAAACCTAAGCGCAGGTAAAACTTAGAGTGGGTAAAGCTGTCTTTACCCACCCTATAAAACTGTAGTTGTAGCGCTAGAGGCGCTATTTTAATAGCTTTAGGATCTGCTAGATGCCAGCTATTGAATAAGATGAGGCATAGTTAGTACCATCACCAAGCGCACCAGCTATTGCACCACCTACAGCCCCGTCAGTGTGAGCTATCACTAGATAGCCATAATTACCAGTTGTTTTGTCAAAGAAGTGGTCTGTATAATAGCCAGCAGACTTAGCAGAGCCATAACTAGCTGACCAGCTACCTGTAGGAGAGTAGACCGTAATTCCGCCTATCACTTGGCTATTACTAGAAAATTCAGTTTCACAAAAACTGAGGTCAACGATTTTTAATCGACTCATAAGCCCCCCTTGGGAAATAGTTATATCGCCGAAAGCTTTATTCACAGCTTCCAGCGATTTTTCTACCCTACTCAGAGCTTATTTATAAAGTCCTATTGTCCCGTACTGGGTAAACTACAACAACCCAAAACCTCCGATGAAAGGAACTTTATAAATAACCTCTTCATCTGCCCTTTTGCGAATTTCTACCTAATGTGCAGCAGAACTAGAGGAAGAGCTAGAGTACGCAGAATTGCCGTAGTAGTAGTAGTAGTAGGGGGAGGAACTAGCACTGGTATAGGTGCTGGTGTAAGTGGCTGCAAAATATTGACCAGAAGCAGATGCTGATGAGTATGCATCGGCAAATGCGTATCCGCCTACAATGCTGTTGTCTTCAACTACAACTGCTTCTAGATACTGTAAGTCTGAAATTGTGATTTTAGCCATTTTCGTACTCCTAAAAACCCTGATTTAAGAGATTGGGTACAATTGGTAATCGGATTACAAGCGTCACTTGTTGAATCCTAACTTTTATTCTCCTCAGATCCACTTATAAATTCAAGGCATTACTTTCAATTGTTCAGACATTATTCAAGGCATTATGTCTGGAAATTGTTCAAAATTTTTGGCTAATTAGACAGAGAAGAAACTCAGAAAGTAATCACCGTAATTGGCGAAATTAACCTAGTACATGAAGCTAAATAAAAGTGTCTAGCCTTATTTACCCCAAGAGTAACCTACTACGCGGACAAATAAGCGATGACCACTGGTCACTTTTTGGAGCAGCCGAAGGTAAAAAAAATCTCGATTGATTAACTGACTTTTATGGCTGTCTACTGTTGCTATTGTTGATAAATTACCGAAAGAAATCAATATTGTGTGACGGTTTATTAGGACTTAACTACAGGAGTTTTGTCTGCAAAACTGTGATTTATACAAAAAATATTCCTGACTCACATCTTGCACCAACATAATTATTTTCTCGTTCCCAGGTTCAACCTGGGAACAAGATCCGCTTTTGTTCTCCCTCCCGTGGTGCAAGATATGAGGTAGGGTGAGCAAAGTATTGCCCACCCTACAACTAGACACAAAGCCTCAGCTAGTGCATTCCCATGCTCTGCATAGGAACCAGGAACAATAAACAGGGAGTAAGGGGTGTTCTATCTCTGCACCACAGGGGAACCAGGAATAGTAACATCTATCGTCGTTACCTGCGGTGATAGTTGCGTTAGCGGCGGGTTAATAGCCTTCTGATTCCCCACCACCAAAGTCACGAGATTTTCCGGCTTCAGGTATTTTCGCGCCACCCGTTGCACATCTGCAATCGTAGTTGCAGCTACTGCTTTTTGATACCTAAACAGGAAATCCGCCGGATAGCCATAATACTCATACCGCATCAACCGCGATAAAGTTTGACTAGGGTCAGCAAAATTGAACACAAAGGAATTCAGCGTCGAATCCTTCGCAAAAGCCAACTCCTTCTGTGTTACCGGCGCATCTTGCAAACGCTTAATCTCATTGCGAATTGCTTGCACAAACTGTACCGTAGCCTCAGAACGAGTTTGTCCCCCAGCGATAAACAACCCCGGATAATCAAACCTCGGACTCCAAGCACCATAGACAGAATAAGCCAAACCCTGACGCGATCGCACCTCATTAAACAAGCGTCCCCCAAAACCATTCAACACCCCATTCACCACATCCAGTGCGCCAAAATCTGGATTATCCCAGCGTCCCCCCAAATGTCCTATGAGAATATTACTTTGGGTTAGTTGCGGCTGATTCACAAAAAACACACCGCTCTTATTCACCTGTGCCACATTCGGTAAAGCAGGTGTAGCAGCTTGCGGCTTTGAGAGCCAATCACCAAACTTAGCCTCAACCAAAGCCCGCATTTTCCTAGAATCAAAATCCCCCACAATCCCCAAAATTATATTGTTGGGATAAAAATACTGCTGGTAAAACTTAACCAAATCCTCACGAGAAATATTATTCAGCGTCGCGTACTCCACCGTCCGTGCATAAGGATTCTCCTTACCATAAATTAACTTGCGAAACTCCCGACTAGCAATACCCTCCGGCTCATCATTCCGCCGAGCAATCCCCCCCCGTACCTGCGTCTTCGCCAAATCCAATTTATCCTGAGCAAAAACCGGCTCCCGCAAAACCTCAGCAAACAACCCAAAAACCGACTCCAAATCTTCCGACAGCGCACTAAAACTAGCGCTACCCGAACTCTCCCCAATACTAGTTTCCACCGCAGCCGCTTTTTGTTCCAACAACTCATTTAACTCATCCGGTGAATGCTTCCTCGTACCCCCAGTCCGCATCACCGTCCCCGTCAAATCAGCCAAACCAACCTTTTCCCCCGGTTCCCAGCGTTCCCCAGTCCGCACCAACGCTGTACCACCAACCAAAGGTAACTCCTTATCCTCCATCAAATACACAACCATGCCATTCTTCAGCACAAACCGCTGATAATCCGGCACCTTCACCTCACCCAACGGCGCAAACTGCAACTCAGTATAATGCTTAGCCGTCGGCGCAGCCAAAGTCCCCAACCTTAACCAGGGAACAAAATTAAACGTTAAACCCAAAAACACAACCGCCAGCACCAACGCAGACATTAACCTTCTTAACATCCGCCTTCCCTTCCTTCTGTTCATATCTCTCTTCCTTTGCGCTCTTTGCGTCTTTGCGCGAAACCCTATTTATTTCCCCTACTCCGACAAAAGCCTTCCAACAGTGCGATTTTCCGCACTAAAAGTCCGCTTCGCCACCGATTGAACATCCCCAGCAGTCACCGCAGCCAACCGCTCCAACTCTGCAAACAAATTCCGCCACGAACCAGTCTTCACCTCATACTCCAACAACAACTGCGCCATACCGCTATTAGAATCCAGAGAACGCAACAACTCAGCCCGTGCTTGCGTCTTCACCCGCTGTAACTCCATAGCCGACACTGGCTGAGTCTTCAGCCTGTCAATTTCCTGACGCAAAGCCTCCGCTACCTCATCCACCGTATGTCCCGGCGCCGTTAGGGCATAAAACAACATTAAATTCGGGTACTTATCCCCTGGAAAACCACTGAACCCCTGAGCAGCTAAAGCTACCCGCTTTTGTTCCACCAAAGACTTATACAGCCTCGAAGTCCGCCCATCACTCAGCAATCTGCCGATAATGTCATACACCGCATTATCAGGATTGGTAATCGGCGGACGGTGGTATCCTTCTAAATACCAAGGCTGAGACTTCAGCTTCAACGTCACTTCCCGCGTTTCCGTTTGCATCGGTTCCACCGGCAGTTGGGAAGCGGTTGCTTGTCTGGCCTTATACCGACCAAAATAAACCTCTGCCAGCCGCTTCACCTGTTGAGCATTCACATCTCCCACGACAGCAAAAGTTAACTTACTCGGTACATAATGCGTCTGGAAAAATTCCTGCACATCCTCCCGTGTCAAGTTGCGGAGATCCTCGTCATAACCAATCACTGGACGCTTGTACGGATGTACCTTGTAAGCCGCGTCGAGAAACTTCTCCACCATCAACCCAATGGGCGAATTTTCCACCCGTAGCCGTCGTTCTTCCAGAATTACTTGCTTTTCTTGATAAAACTCCCGAAATACTGGCTCCAAAAATCTTTCTGACTCCAGCGACATCCACAACTCTAACTTATTAGCAGGGAAGCTATAAAAATAACGTGTGGCTTCCGTAGAAGTATTGGCATTTAAACCCTCTCCCCCGGCTTGTTCCACAATCCTTCCTAGCTCGTTTTGCTTCACTAGAGCAGCCGCTTCCCCCTGGACTTTGTTAAATTCTGCTTCCAGCTTAGCTACTTCAGCTTGATTTCTAGCAGCTTTGGCTTTGCTAATTTGGGCATCTAATTTATCCAATTTCTCCAGCAGCGGTTCTTCAGCTTTGTAGTCTTTAGTACCAATTTTTTGTGTACCTTTAAATGCCAAATGCTCTAAAAAGTGCGCTACACCTGTTTTCCCATTTGGTTCATCCACACCACCCACATCAGCATAGGTAAGAAAAGAAACTACGGGAGCTTGATGCCGTTCCAAAACAATGAACTTGATGCCATTATCTAGGCGAAACTCCGTCAACTCCTGTTTAATTCGGTCAAAATAGGGTTGAATCGAAGTTGTAGGAGCAGCCGGTGCAGTCGTAGGCGTTTGAGCCAGTGCTAACCCTGGGATTAAACTCCACGACACCAGCAATGCTACAAGAAACGTTACAAATAGCTGCTGGCTTTTGGCGGCGAACATATTACATTTCCTTACAAGACTGAGCCGAGTCAGGAATTTCTGGATAAAGTAACTGGTCTGGATCATAAGCGAAAATAAGAGTTTAAGTTACAGAGTGTAAAGGCAAATCGCCTGAGAGCGTTAATGTTCTATTAAACTTTCCGGGATTAAACCGTTGGCTATATGACAATAACGCTACGAGTCTTCCTCCAGTAATCTCACGATAAACTGCTATGCGAATTTATAAATCTCCCCCTCCTTCTGAAGCGCAAACCCGCACCCGTATTTTACAAGCAGCACAACGGTTGTTTGCTGCCCAAGGCTTTGATGGTACCACTACCCGCGACTTAGCACAGGCTGCAGGAGTAGCTGAAGGTACCCTATTTCGTCATTTTCCCAATAAAAAAGCGATTTTGGTGGAAGTAGCGACTAGTGGCTGGGTGGAGATTCTCACGGATTTGCTGACAGAATTGAGTGAGATGGGCAGCTATAAAGCTGTAGCGCAGGTAATGCGACGCCGGATGTGGAATATGCAGAAAAACGCTGACATGATGCGGGTATGTTTTATGGAAGCACAATTTCACCCCGACTTGCGCGATCGCATCCAATCGGAAGTAATCAACAAAATGACCGATGTCGCCGAAGCCTTCTTTCAAACAGCGATGGAAAAAGGCATCTATCGCAAAATGAACCCCAAAATTGTCGCCCAAGTATTTTTAGGCATGTTTGCCGTAGCTGGGTTCAGCTACAACACCCTGATAGAACCCGACGGTTCCCCCAGCGACATGCAAGAAATGGCAGAAGGACTAGCGGATATATTTCTCAATGGGGTGTTGCTGAAAGAATAGGGTTAAAGGAATGGGGACTTTTGACTAAGAATTAGAACCGCTCCCGGTTTTGGTTGACGCCAAAGCTGGGATGGGGTGCAACAACAAGACCCCGCCCTTAAGGGCGGGGTTTAAACAATGAAAAGTTAGTCCAGACGCGATATTCCTCGGCCTGGACTTTCACCCGACTAACCTTTAGAAGGCAAAGATGTCATTATTCGTCATCGCCAAACCTGCAGTTAGTGATGCTATCTGCACTTGTGCGCCAGGAGCATTACCATTGGCGTCAAAGAACAACGCACCATTCGCACTGTTGTAAATAAACCGATGATTTGCATTTGTTGCTGATGCACCAATATGGAACTGGTTAGCCGCAATCGGCACACCTGCAAGCAGTCCACCACCGAACCCACTGGCGGAGACAAGGATAGTATCATTTACAACCGAGAAGCTGGAGATGGTGTCAACGCCTTGAGCAGGAGAGGTAAATCTAAAGCTATCGCTACCACCACCACCGATGAGGGTGTCATTACCGGCACCACCAGTTAGGACGTCATTACCGGCACCACCGTTGAGGAGGTCATTACCTGCATCACCAAAAAGGCGGTCATTGCCTGCACCACCAAAAAGGCGGTCATTGCCATTACCACCGTTGAGGCGGTCATTGCCATTACCACCGTTGAGCAGGTCATTGCCATTACCACCGTTGAGCAGGTCATTGCCTGTACCACCAAAAAGGCGGTCATTGCCATTACCACCGTTGAGGAAGTCATTACCTGCATTACCGTTGAGCAGGTCATTGCCGACATTACCAACGAGAGTATCAGCACCATTCCCACCGTTGAGGGTATCATTGCCGACACCACCAAAGAGGGTGTCATTGCCATTACCACCATCGAGGACATCATTGCCAGCATCACCATCGAGGACATCATTGCC
>JAYKJH010000228.1:0-59600 GCA_035285345.1 Nostocaceae cyanobacterium
AGCGATGAAGAAATTGCGATCGCCATGCAGCGTCTAGCAAAAGTAGCACAACAAGTCTATCAGCGGACGGCGGTAAGGGCATAACAGCAGAGGATGTGACAAGGGATGGGGAACGGATGTAACTAAGATATTGTCGCCTTATCCCAGATATAACTCATCCGTTACATCCGCTACTATATCCCTTGCCAGTGTAGGCGTGAGATAAATATAAACATGGATGATTGGTTAGAAATAGGGACAATTGTCGCACCGCATGGGTTACATGGAGAAGTACGGGTGTATCCCTCCTCCGACTTCCCAGAACGATTCTTAGTGTCCGGAAAACGTTGGTTGCTACATCCACAAGCAGCTCAACCACAGCCAGTGGAATTAATTGAAGGACAGTATTTAGACGGAAAGAATTTGTATATTGTTAAACTAGCAGGGATTGACAATCGCAACCAGTCAGAAGAATTGCGCGGTTGTAAGTTAATGGTTCCGGCGGATGATATACCGGAATTGGAACCAGGAGAATATCACGTCCGGGATTTGATTGGCTTGTCAGTGTTCCTTCAGGAATCGGGAGAACTATTGGGGGAAGTGGTCAGTGTGATTCCCGCAGGGAATGATTTACTAGAAGTGAAGCTGCATCAACAACAAGCCGTCGATATCAGACCCACTGACGCGCTCATGGGGAAGAAACTAAAAGCCCCTAAGAATGTGTTAATCCCCTTTGTGGAAGCGATCGTCCCAGTGGTGGATTTGGAAGCGGGAAGGATTGAAATTACTCCACCACAGGGGTTATTAGAGATTTAATCAGAGAATATCATCACATGGCAATATAATCTGAAATTCTGTCCCCACCCCTGGTTGGGATGTCATCCGCAACTGTCCACCGTGCTTTTGGGTGACAATTTGATTGCTAATTGCTAACCCTAAACCTGTACCTTTACCTACGGGTTTAGTGGTGAAGAAAATTTCAAAAATCTGTTGTTGAATTTCTGGTGGTATACCAATACCATTATCTCTAATAGTAATACTGATACTTTTGGTTTGGGAATTTTCCGGTTCTATAACTTTTGTGGTAATGTCAATTTGTGGTTGCCAATTGCGGGAGAAATTTTTCTTTTCTCCCAGCGCATCAATCGCGTTACTCAGCAAATTCATAAATACCTGACTCAGTTGTCCTGAATAACATCTAATCAGAGGTAAATTTCCATAGTTTTTGACTACGTTAATACCCCGCTTTAACTGGTTGTTAAGAATCAACAGAGTACTGTCAATACATTCATGGATATCAGCAGGTTTACGCTGGTTTTCATCCATATGGGAGAAGCTGCGTAAACTGCTGACTAACTGGGTTAATCTTTCGGAACTTACTTTAATACTAGTTAACAGCGATGGCAAATCTGCTTGTAAAAATTCAAAATCTATTTTGTCTTTAGCATCTGCGATTTTTGCCGAATTAACACCAGATTCAGCTTCCAATAATTGCAGCAAATCTATCAAATCACCAAAGTACCTGGATAAAAATGGATAATTACCCGCAATACAATTAACTGGATTGGTAATTTCATGAGCAAGTCCAGCTATCATCCGTCCTAAAGAAGCCATTTTTTCAGCTTGTAGTAATTGCGTCTGAGTTTGTTCCTGCAACAATTCAGTTGCTAATTCATGAATTTGAGATTGAGCTACCAATAATTGATGGACATCTAATAAACGATAGGTTTGGGGTGCAATTTCGACTACAATTGGTTCATACAATGATTGGGGACAGCGCTGTAAAGATTCCCGTGCTGCTGCCACAATTAAAGTGTCCCCAGATAAAATTAAAATGTCTGAGGGCAGAAAATTGAATAAGATTTTTAGAGAACGTTTAGTAAATACATCTAATCCGTAAGGACGACTCATCAATTCTAAAAATCGTCGCTGGGAAATCATCCCCACTAACTCATCCTCTTCTACCAGCAGTACCCCAGGAAGCAGCGGATTAGTGGCAAATTTCTGAGCAACTTCATAACCCAAACAAGACGGTAAAACTTGAAAATCCCACAATGACAATTCTTTTATGGTCGATTCTAGACTTAATCTATTAGTATTTACATCTAGCTGGGTTTTATTTAATAATTCGCAAGAGTAAGTACTTGTCATAGCTACCTAAGACGAATCACACTGGCTGCAATACATATATTCAGTGTGAGTTGACAATATCTATATAACATATTAACTATTAATTGGGATTGTTGAAAACAGTTATATTGTATAGGATAAAATCATAACCCGCATTTAATTAGTACTTAATAATTCCTTAGTGAACAAAAAAATGCCAAAAATTCTGAAGAAAAAAATATGTTTGATATTTGTTTGGATTTCCAAATAATCTGTTGCTTAATTAGTATAGGAATTTATTTTGTCATGGTGAGTGTAGCAACGTGAAACGAACCATCTGTCGATATTCTAAACGCAAGCTCACACCGAAGCAAACGTTCCACTTCGTTACGCTCAGCCTGGGACAATTCATATCGTGAGCTAGAAACACCAAAAATAAAGATATCAAATTGTATTTCCCTGTTTTTTATAGATAAATCTCTTTATAACTGCTATAGAACAAGCTTACATCGCCGTACTCATTGCCGATTTTTTGAAGGTACGCGACTGGGTATAAAAAATCTGTGGATTTACATTACTAGTAGTTTACTGAATGGTATCGATGCGAGTAAAAAAATTAAGTTAGATTCTCGAAATCAACATATTCATCTGTGTTTATCTGTATTTATCTGTGGTTCCCTATCTTCCATCACGATTAATCTTTTGTCTTTCAGCTAGCCAAGTAAACAACACTATCCCGCACAAATCAGCAGCTAAGTCCATTAAATCAAAACTTCGCCAAGGAGTAAATAGTTGAATTACCTCGTCTATTAAGCAAAAAAATATCACGATAATTGGTGCCAGTGGCAGCGAAATATTTAACCATCTAATTTTCCGTTTATTTAAGGCTAGATGGCTTAAGTAAGCGGCTATTCCTAGCAAGATAAAATGTAAGATTGTGTCATAGTGGGGAAAATTTGATAATTCAGTTGGGATAATTTGCAGGTAAGCTGACATAGAGATTGTCATTAAAATTCCCAAGTAAAACCAAAAAGCAAAAACCCAACGACGATTTGATTTCATTGCATTTAGAGTATTTGATCACTGAAGATAAGCTATACTTCAACAACAAAAAAGAGCGTTCCACAATGGGAAAGCTCTGATTGTAAAACTTCACCAATAATTTATGATTTACCCGTTAGTCATTAAAGCTATGTCAATTTTGACCAATGACCAATGATTAAGCCTGTAAATTCGCTTGTTCTTGTAACCACGGATCTACAGGTTGTCCGTCTTTGCGTCGCAATTCAATTTCCACTACCATTACTTCTTTGGAACCGGGAGGAGCAGGTTTGTGACGGAAGGTAATATCGTAATCTGCGGGATTGTGATTGCGTTCTTTCAACCAATCTTGAACTTTCGTTGTAGCAAAGAATGATTGTCCCTCCGCGAACATCTTGGTAATTTGCATTTGTAGGTTGTAGGGATTTAAACGACCCATTTTTACCCCCTTGGTGATATAATATAGAATGTACGGCAGGAAGTGCCGGAACCTACGCTTGAGGAGCTAGTTGCAAGACTAGGATAACACCCAAAATAAACGGTGTGCCCAAGAAGCTTATACCTTCGTGGTTAAAGCACTTCACGAATTTTACCTAACTGGAAGGGCTGACAATTTGTCAGCCCTCTAATTTTTATATTTTTATATTTTTCGTGAATCACTCGCTTGTGCTGTTTCAACTATCCCATGACAACATGACTGACGAACAAGCTTGTTACTGAATTAAACATTTGGAGTAATTCAACCACAAAAAACCGGCTTTTTGGGGAAAAATCCGGTTTTTTAAGACATATCTCATGGAAGCAGTAAATTCACTAGTTTAACCAGCCGCACAACCACAACCAGAGTGACCGCAACCAGCACCATCTGTATGTCCATTAGCGCAGGCTTCTGAGCAATAGTATTTGTCCTCTTTCTTGATTGCATCTTCTAGGGAAACGATGCACAAGCAAGACTCACAAGCACACTTCATTTGCGTAACGGTTGTCATACTTTACATCCTCATCTTTCTCAGAATCCTAACATACCTGAACACTCATTCAGATATTAATGAAGATGATTTAAGCAACAAATAAAGCTTTGTTAATAAAAATTACGAGGATGTTTGGATTTTCAACTCAGTCCCAAGTTTGGTTGACTTTTACTCACCCATATTTAAGTAACTGTATAACCATAAACTGACTTATCGACAACCCTCAGAGATTTATCCTCGTCCAATTGATAATTTATTTAAATGTTAATTTAAGTAAAAGTTATGAAACTATGACATTTTAGAGATTTTTCTCAATAAAATTGTCTATTATCAATAATATTAATAATAATTTTCAATTATTTTACGAAAATAGGTCGTTTCAGCGATTGATATTTTAACGATTTATTCGGTCTGGTAGAATAATTACTATCCGTAGGGGATTTTATGGCTATTTGAAAGTTTCCCCGACAGGGATGGGAATAGAGTTGAGGAATCGGGAATTTCAGATTAAGGGACACCGACCACTGCGACGGTACGGTGTGACCTTGCCAATTCACAATTCACAGGGAACAACCACACGCAGTAGTTCGCCCGTACCGGACAACAATCACTAGACAAAACCTCTGTTCGGATAGGTGTGGGGCTTGTGCTGCTTTAGCTAACGGTAATTGGTAAACTGCAAAGCAACGGGATAATCTTCCTGCTTAATTCGCACGATAACAGCTTGTAGGTCATCTTTAGCTTTTGCCGACACCCGCACCGCATCGCCTTGAATTGAGGCTTGGACTTTCTTAAACTCGTCGCGAATCAATTTGGAGATTTGCTTGGCGATATCTTGGCTGATACCCTTTTTCAGGGTAATTTCTTGCCGCACGCGATTACCACTAGCAGATTCAACCTTACCGAAGTCAAATATTTTTTGCGAGAGGTTGCGCTTGGCTGCTTTTTCCCGCAGGATGTTGTGGACTGACTCTAGGGTGAACTCGCTATCTGTGTTGACGCTAATAGTTTGTTCACCCAGTTCCACAGATGTATTAGTGTCTTTCAGGTCATAGCGGCTTTTGATATCCCGAACAACTTGGTCAACAGCGTTAACCAATTCTTGCCGGTCAAAGTCGCTAACAATGTCGAAGGAATAGGTAGAAGCCATAACAAGTCGAGATGTTAGATTTGCGATTTTGGATTGGTAATAGGTAATAGGTAATGGGTAATGGATTTGTTCCTTGTCCCCAATGCCTTCCAGTCCGTTCCCGTCCTAAGAATTCGCCTGGAGAATGCTGAGTACAAACAGAGTCCCAGAGCAAAGACTACCAATGCCAAACATCAGCGATCGCAAAGGGGGTATATTCAGGATATAAAAAACCGAAAAAAATAGCCTTGCCACCACAAAGGCGATCGCAGACCAAGTGGCAATAGGAGAAGTAACTCCTGTTACATATGCCATCATTGCGGCAACAGCGAAAACCATAAAGGTTTCAAAGGAGTTTTGATGTGCCCAGGTAGCACGTTGAGCATAAGCTGGTAATTTATCAAACATAGCGCGGGGAGCAGAGACATCATAGCCTACAGTTGCCCGTGCATAAGCAACCACCATAAAAGGTAGATAAATCAGGAAGGCAGCAGCAGCGATAGAGTACAGAAAAATTACAGACACAGGCATTTGTAAAAATTCATTAGATTTCATCCTGTCATAGTCTATAGTCCTTAGTTATAGGCTAGTGACTAATGACAGGACGGGTTTACTGAGATATTTGTTTGCGTTCCCCACTGACTGGTCAAACCCGCCCCTACTGACTCATGACTCATGACTAATCAAAGTAGAATAAGGTTACTACTTTGCGTTGTTCTTCTGCCTCTTGGCAAGTTTGCAGTAGGGTGCGGCTATCGTGAAAAGCAAAGCAGATTAATTGCTGACAGCGGGATACTATCTCTTTATTGCATAGGTAACTAGCCTCTGCCAGAGAGAGGTTATCATTAGCAGGATTTTCGACCAGATGCATAACCTGTTCTAGTTGCTGACGTGATTCCAGGGGCTGACGCTCCAAACTTTGGGGTAGAATCACAGTCAACATATTGGGGTCAGCCCGCATAGCACCCCGAATACCAGCAGAATTAGTACCCGTAGCCCCAGAAGTTATCAGCCGGTTTCCCCCTAACACTAGGGCGTAGGTCATCATCTCAATCAGATTTTGATGAGTGATAGGAACGTGACGGGAACCGAGCAAAGCTATACGCTTAGAACCAGTCTGCTGAATAGTCGCTAGTTCTTGCGCTAACGTATCAACGTTGATAAGGTCGATGGACTGACTCAAAGACGGCATCAGATTAAACGACCAAGTTATTTTACCAGACAGAACGGAAATGAAAGCCTTGATTTTTCAACTTATTAGCTAAATTTTTGCTTCTGGACTCCAGGGGTACGAGAGCCTCGTACCCTGACTATAAAAAATGTATTGCTACCAATTGCAACTGCTAGCAATTGGCTTGCTGAAGCTAGGATAACGCTGCTGCTGGGTTTAGCCCTAGTTGCGACAACAGACGACTGATGTCAAAATGCTCGCTCATCAACTGGTGAATGCACTCGACTTTAATCGGTTCATGAACACGCACCTGTCCAAAGGTACGGTCAATAATTTCCACAGTAGTTAGAGTATCCAAGTCTACTGACAAAATCGGGATTTCTAATTCTTCCGCACGGCTGAGAATAAACTGAGGTGGAGGTAGCTGTCCGGTGAGAATCAGACATTGTGTCGAAGTCTCCAAGGCTGCTTGCTGAATTTCCACTCTATCACCCCCTGTAACTACTGCCATATTCCGCCGCTTGCGGAAATACTTGACAGCAGCATTGACATTCATCGCTCCAATTGCCAGACTTTCCACCATTAAATCTAGGCGATCGCTCCGACAAAGGACTTGAGCATCCAGTTGATTTACCAATTCTTCGACGCTGACACTGCGTAGCACTTCACTTTGGGGTAACATTCCCAGCACAGGGATTGCTTGAGCTTCCAAAAATGGGCGAATATCACTATCAATCGTCGTTAGTTCTGGGTGGGGTATATCGTTGAGAACTACACCAATCAAGCGATCGCCCAAACGTTTTTTCGCACTCAATATTGCTTCCACAGACAAGGCTGATTTGTAGCGAGTCACCAACAGCACTTGAGCATCAATTTGTGCAGCAATTTCTGGTAGAGACAACTCAAACAAACTCCCTTCTTCTAAATTCCCAGCACCTTCCAGCAAGACTAAATTGCCTACAGATATTTGGGTATATTTGCTGAGAGATTGGTGATAGTTTGTTTTATCCTCACCCCGCAGTCGTTTTTGTACTGTTACTTCATCTAAAGCCAGCAGGGTAGGTAAAACGCGGTTGTCTGGTAATTGCAGAATCTGGGCAATAAATTCCACATCTTGATCAATTAATCTAGTTTGAGATTCACTCAAACATGTACCCAGGGGTTTGCCGTAGGCAATATCCAATCCTTGTTGCTGTAACTGCCTTGACAATCCCAATACAGTCGCTGACTTACCGCTATAAC
This sequence comes from Nostocaceae cyanobacterium, assembly GCA_035285345.1. Taxonomy (GTDB): domain Bacteria; phylum Cyanobacteriota; class Cyanobacteriia; order Cyanobacteriales; family Nostocaceae; genus JAYKJH01. The sequence continues at coordinate 7,643 of JAYKJH010000228.1, forward strand.
TCTCGGTTGACCCTATCAGCAAATATTTTCGTGTTTTTGACACGCACTTACTCCTAATTTATACAACACTACCACCCATCTGGCTTTCCTAATTTTAGGTCGATGATGGTATTTGATTCGAGAATGCAAAAACAACTATGGAGTCGTCATCAATCGCTTTCCCAGATTAACCCCCAAAAATTGGTGATTTTTGGTAAATTACACTTATTACTAAAACTCACAGACCAGGACTATAGTAATTTTTTACTTATAAGTAGGCAGCAGATAATCACATAACTAGTCTTAGCGTCGCTAATTGACTATTGATTCACATTTGGAGGCACACTCTAACTTTCTTCAGGGGAAACCGAGTATAAAAAAAGCGCGGTACTAGCCAAGCATCGCGCTATCCACATTCAAATGGTTATTTTTTCCAGAGTATAGACCTGGTGAAACTAGATTACTCCTCTATCCGTAACAATTTGCGATAGAAATTCTTAGAAAAGTCAGCAATACCCATGCGTTGGTTATTATCCATTACTTCAATTAAAAAATTGATAAACTCGAAACTTGCCATCATCACTTCATAGCTGAGTTCTGCATTGCCATCAAACTGCATCCTGCAACGGGTTAAGTCGGAAGGTAGGGTGGATATATTCCATGTAGCCACAAACGGAATATGGTCGCTACCTTCAATTTTCCGCTTACCCTCTAAAACTCCTTGTTGATAGAGACTGATAGCCTTTGGTAAATAATTTCGCTTTTTCCCCTGGAAATAAGGCATGTAAACACTTACCATTCCTTGAGGGGCAGGTTGTAGGTTTTCGAGAGCCATACTTGAAAGTTCCTTATGCTCCTTGACGATAATAGATTTTTATCAACTTTTACATTATTCCCGCCTCTCAACCCCAAAATTGTACTTACATGAAGTTAGGTTAAGTTTTATTGTGACTTATACCCTAAGAAAGAGTTTAATTTCTTAATTCAAAGAATTGTTGCTTTTTTGTGAAGGACGTTTAAAGATGACTAATGAAGACGAAGCGTGAATGAACACTATGGCTCCACTGGTCGCAAACTACTACCTTACATATCGTTGTAACGCTCGCTGTCATTTTTGTAACATTTGGGCTTTAGAACCTGGGAAAGAAGCAGATTTTGCCACAATTAAGCAGAATTTGCATGATTTACGTCGGCTGGGAGTGAAGTACATAGACTTCACGGGTGGTGAACCGCTGCTGCGCCAAGATGTCGGTGAAATTTATACCGAAGCAAAGCGGCAGGGTTTTTATACTAGCATGACAACGAACACGATTCTTTATCCGCAAAAAGCTAAAGAAATTCAAGGTTTAGTAGACTTTTTGAACTTCTCCTTGGATGGTGCGGATGCAGAAACTCATGACCACTCACGAGGCGTAAAAATCTTCGATACCTTGGTAGAATCAGTAAAAATAGCCAAGTCATTAGGAGAGTTTCCCGTTCTCAACCATACAGTCACCGCCCAAAACTTCAATCGGATTGAAGAACTGGGTGAATTGGGTAAACAAATAGGAGCTCGCGTCTGGCTGAACCCAGCTTTCACTGCCCATGATAACTACAACTCCAAAAAAAATCCCAGTGGGGAAATGGTAGCAGCAATTGAAGCTGCTGCGAAGAAATACAAGAATGTCGGGTACAATAGGGCTGCACTAGCTTTTATTGAAGCTGGGGGCAATGACACTAAAAATCCTCGCTGTAAGGCAGTGGATGCCGTGATTGCCATATCTCCCAACGACGAGCTGCTTCTGCCTTGTTATCATTTTGCCCAGACTGGGGTTCCCATCAACGGGCGGCTGTACGAACTATATCGGGAATCCGAAGTGGTAGAGGAGTACCGCCAATCTCAAGGCAAGCTAAAAGTCTGTGAGGGTTGCACCGTTTGGTGCTACTTAATACCCAGCTTCTTTATGGGTGTAGACAAATACTGGTGGTTGAATCAAGTAACCTATGCCAGCGAATTCCTGGCCCGAAAACGATTCTTACAACTCTCTACTGTCTGACCTGTCACTAGAGGACCAGACAGTCGTAGGGGAAGAAACTGACTCCCCCTTACCCGCTTCCTATGGCGGTCGCAGGCGCAAGGCGGCAGTCGTGTTAATCGTTGTCTGGAGCGGCACGATCGCCTTGCATTTAGTCTCCTGGGGGTCTTTATTTGTCCTGGCACTAACCACTATCTTTGGCATTCATGCCTTGCGCTTAGTGCTAGCAAGACCCCGCTGCTACCCAGCAACCGTACAGGGGGATTTTCCCTCTGTTTCCCTATTGGTAGCAGCCAAAAATGAAGAAGCAGTTATTGGCAAATTAGTCAAGGAACTGTGTAATCTCGAATACCCGGAAGACAAATATGAAGTCTGGGTAATCGATGATGATAGCACGGATAAAACTCCGCAATTACTTGCAGAATTCCAGAACAAATACGACAATCTGAAAGTATTGCGGCGTCCTCCCGGTGCTAGTGGGGGCAAATCTGGGGCACTCAATCAAGTCCTTGCCCTTGCAGAGGGAGAAATCTTGGCTGTATTTGATGCCGATGCTCAAGTACCTCAAGATTTGCTCCTACGCACTATACCTTTGTTCCAAGAACAAAAGGTAGGAGCCGTACAAGTCCGTAAAGCGATCGCCAATGCTTCAGAAAACTTCTGGACAAAAGGTCAAGCGGCAGAAATGGCGCTAGATATTTATTACCAGCAGCAGCGGATTGCTATTGGTGGTATTGCGGAATTGCGCGGTAACGGTCAATTTGTGCGGCGCAAAGCACTGTTAAGCTGCGGTGGTTGGAACGAAGAAACCATCACGGATGATTTGGATTTGACTATCCGCCTACATCTGGATGATTGGGACATTGCATGTCTATGCCACCCAGCAGTCAAAGAAGAGGGTGTTACTACAGCCTTGGCACTTTGGCATCAACGTAACCGTTGGGCAGAAGGTGGATATCAGCGGTATTTGGATTACTGGCAGCTTATTATTCGTAACCGGATGGGTACGAAGAAAACCTGGGATTTACTCCAGTTTATGTTCGTCCAGTACCTCTTACCCACAGCTGGTGTACCCGATTTATTGCTCGCAGCTGTGCGCCATCGTCCACCTGTTTTCGCTCCCGTTACCGGCTTAACCCTGAGTCTATCCATTATGTGGATGTTTATGGGGTTGCAGCGGGTACGTCAAGGTAAGCCATTAAATTGGGCGACATTGTTGATGCTGCTGCTGCAAACCCTGCGCGGTACTCTCTATACTTTCCATTGGATACCAGTCATGAGTAGTACCACCGCCCGGATGTCTGTTCTACCTAAACGGTTAAAATGGGTGAAAACAGTGCATACTGGGACTGGGGAATAGGGAATGGGGCATTGGGCATGGGGCAATTATTACCCATTACCCATTACCCATTACCTAATCAATCTCAGCTTCATATTCCAAGTCGGAAGAGTTAAGGGGTTCCGAGATTTCACTGGGTTCATTGGCAAAGCGGACTACTTCGCCATCAAAAAATTGCGCTAGACGCTGAGATGCGATCGCCACCTCATCATCCAAGCAACTATCTCCTTTGATGGTTGCTGTTTGAGGTGGCTGTGCTGTTTCCACTGCTTGGGTAACAGTCTTGGGTGTCTCAATTTTGGCAAGTGGGTTGTTTCTGGGTTGGTTATTATTACTCTCTGGCTTGGTAGGTAATGGAGCCGTGGTTAGATTGCTGTGATTGCCATGTTGGTAGCTAGAAACCCTGTTGTTACCCGGATTGTAATTACCACTTGCTGGTGTATTGGGTTGAGCTTGACTCGGTGCTGGAGACGGGGGAAGTGTTTTCGCTGACACTGGTGGCGATGAGTTGGCTGTCTCCAAAGTCACTGTAACTTGTCGCTGGAAAATGGTTTGGAAAGCGCTGGTAATTTTCGGTAACTCAGTTTGTACTCTTTCCTTCCATTTACCTTTGATACCCAAACGTGCAATATTGCCATCAAACTCTATAAGATAGCACATTTGCCGCATAATTTCTCGGATCGAACGGGGTTCGATATGGGTAAGTACCTGCTGCCAAATTGTCGGTAAATCCCAGTTAGGGTTGCTATCGACTGGTTGTGGTTCGGGAATTGGCGTAGGGGGTGGAGAAGTTGGGGAAGATTGAGCTATCGGTGTAGGGGCAGGACTTACCCTTTCAGCCGCTGGGTAGGTAGGTTGTAGAGGGGGAGTTTGGGGATAGGATGTAGGGGGAGGAGTTTCCGTTCTAGGGGCTGTGGTTTCCCCCCCAACAGCAGGTGGAGAACTCTGTATGGGAGACACCACTACAGGGGGAGCAATTGCCGATGGTAACAACCCTAACAGCGTTACCTCTAACCACAACCGGGGTTGAGTGGTGTTTTTCACCTGCACTTCACAACTCCGCAGATGCTGCTGTGCCGCCAAAATCAGACTCATATCCCACGGCTGTACCAATTCACACATGACTTGCCAAGTTTCTTGAGTGCAAGCAACCAAATCACCACGACTGGGAGCGGTTTTAGCTATGAGTAAATCACGGTAAAATGCGGCGAGATTTTGGAGAACAGTTAGGGGTTCCCGTCCTTTATCAAGGATGTAGCGTGTACTGTCGAGAGTTGCTTCACCACTGTTGGATGCGATCGCCCTTACTAAACCCAGCAAGTCCCGTTCGCTGACCGAACCAACTAAATCCCAAACTCTGTCTGGGGTAACATCTCCCCTCAGCAAACTCAACTGATCCAACAAGCTTTCCGCATCCCGCAACCCACCTTGAGAAAGTTGAGCCACAAGGGTGACAGCTTCGGGAGTAATATTTATATTTTCGTTCTGGGCAATGGTTATCAAATGCTCTACCATCGCCTCTAGAGGAATCCGGCGAAAGTCGAACCGCTGACAGCGAGAAATAATTGTTGGTAATACCCTTTGGGGGTCGGTAGTCGCGAGGACAAAGACGACGTGTTTCGGTGGTTCTTCGAGGGTCTTAAGTAGCGCGTTGAACGCTGCCGTACTTAACATGTGGCAATTATGAACAGTCAACCCATTTGCCACAAAGTTGTGATTATCTTCAACTTCAAGGTCATAAACCTTCTGGACCCCAGCGAGGTGAACAGATTCGACCGTTTCCAAATGTGTAATCCATTGCGGGGATGGAGTACTGTTTGAGGTCTGCCAGCCATTTTCTACCGCTGTCTGCTCCCATCCATAGGTAATGGTATCTCTTGCCTGTGCGACTTCTGGTATAGAGCTTTGCAATTGTAGAATATCCCACTGCTGTAAGCCAATCAGCAAGGATTTGGTTTTCTTCGCCAGAGAATCCTTCTGTGTGTAATTGAATCTGTGGACTTCCTTGAGGGCTGAGACTGAGGGAGCCATCATCCAGATACCACCAAGCAAGTCCTTCTGGGGTAATTCTATTGAGCCAGTCCATAGAGATAATTTTCCTATCTCCATTGGGTTTAACGATGTCAAACACATCTGTGAGTTGTGGGTGACAGGCTGTGTTGCCGGTAACTGATTGATTCCCGTATCCCTGGTTAGATGCAAATCGGAGTTTTGGTCGTAGTGCTTGCAAGCGATGGGCTTTATATTCCAACCATTCCTGCTGATTTTCTCCATGAGTCCAAGCCAATCTGGGGAATCGGCTGTGTTTGTTTGGGTAAGTGATGGAACAATCTCCCAGTAAGGTGCCGTAGATAAGCCCAAGGGTTTGTGTTGGGAGAAATTCCGCCTGAGCGAGGAATTTTTCTGTTCTATGTTCCCAGATACCGTGTCCTTTCTTGTAAGGGTGTTTTTGCCAGCGAGACAGGATGCTTTTAATGCCTTTGCCTTTTTGTTGTAAAAAGGCGGGGACATCCAGCTTTTCTCCACATCCGCAAGCACAGAAGGGACGGAGTGCTTCCGCTTGTTGAAGGATGGCTTCCCTATCGTAAGATTTTTGCCCGTAGGTATTGCCTTTGAACTGGTGTCCGCTAACAAACCTTCTGGCACGTCCATCAGTGCCGAATTTGTAAATGAGGGTGCCGCATCCACATTCGCAGGGGATAGTATCTTCACACCTTCTTTTACGTCCCTTGCTGGTATCCATCCCCTGTCTGTCCTAATTAAATGATTGCCAGTACATCGAATTTCCCGGTTGGTGGTTTTGATGACTAGGGTTTGACGTTCTCCCCTCTCTAACCACCGGAGAACTTTCTTATATTCCCATTCTCCTGTAGAGTCGTTGTAGCTGAGAACCTGTTTCCCTTTGATGCTGGGGTCGTCAATCCTCAAGTGCCCCTCACTAGTTAACACCAGAGAGTCGCCAGTTAGACATTCATCGACCACATATACTTTATATCGACACTGCACCGGGGCGAACTGCGCTCGTTCGATGATTTCCCGAATGTTATCTACACCAGTGTTGCTAGCCGCGTCGATTTCAATCACATCCAAGGTCGAACCGTTGCTGATTCCCTGACAGACATCACAGACCCCGCAGGGTTCCGCTGTCGGCTGCTTGCTGCTTAAACAGTTGAGAGATTTTGCTAAAATGCGGGCACTGGAAGTTTTCCCTGTACCCCTCGGACCTGTAAATAAATAGGCAGGGGCTATCTTGGTGGTGTCAATGGCGTTGGTCAGGGTCGTTGCTATTGCCTCTTGACCTACCAACTGTGAGAAACTCTTGGGGCGGTACTTATGGTGTAGGGGTTCGTAGGACATGGGCTGAGATAGGTTATCTGTCAATAGCATTTACTTCTACTTCCCTTGACAAATATGCACTATTTGTCTGGTAGAGTGCGGATACAAAATTTTTGATTTAATCGGCAATTAAAATTAAGTCAATCTTTATATTTTTCAAATCTATTGTTATATATCTATTTTAGTTTGTCTGCCAGGATTGCCAATGTCAAGTCTTGACAAATGTCAACTTGGCGATCGCTCTATCCTTCTGCCAGCAATCTCATTATTTACTTGCATAACATATCATAATTATCACCTGATATTTTTCGATTTTCTACTTATTTGTAAAATCTCCTATTATTGTTTTTTTGTACGATTATCATTTTATTACTAACTTAAATTTGTTTCTTAAAAATCGGGTTTAAAACATTGATAGGCAAAGGTTTTTTATATTTAATCCGGAAATTAAAAATTATAAATGAATCACATGTTTGGATAAAATATTATTCTTGATAAATTAATTTAATTATTATAAATAATTAGTTGTTATGGGAATAAGGGGAAATATATAATATTAATAATCCTAAGGAAGCCAATTAAATTAATGTTGTCAAAAGAAGCAAGAGTAATCCTACGGAGTAGGAGGATAAAACAAGGCAATATTTGCTGCCTATCAATAAAAATTACGCAGGAATAGGAGAGCGTGTAAGTAATAGCAAGGACAGAGAAAAAAAGCAAGTAATTACCACAGCATAAAAATGATTAAGAAAAATAATTTATGACCAGGCGGAAAAATATCAAGAGCTAGGATAAACTAGCTTGTAAAGCCATTGCCTGATGGGGAAACTGGGCGTATTGGGAAGGCTTGGCGTTAAGCCGAGGCTCAAAATCCGCTACATTAGGTAGGTTAGTCTGGTATGCGGTAAGGCATCGCTCCCAATCGGAAAATGTTAAAGCGAATTTGGCAGCAAATAATTAGGTGGTTTCAGCGGCTGTTTGGTATCGGTAAAAGTGCTTCTCCCTCAGAAGCGATCGCACCGTCACAACCAGCACCAGAACTGACGAATGCGGATTTGGAAATGCTGTTTATGCAGCTGCTGGAAGGGGTGAATCAGCAAAGAGGGTACGATTGGGCGCTAAAATGGTTGAAAAATATCGAGCATCGTGTCCCGACGGAACGCTGGCTAGAGTGGCTACGGGGGTTTGGGGAAGGTTTATTAGCCTCATCCGCACCAAATAACGAGTTAGCCTCAAGACTGGTGCAACTGGGTGAGTTAAACATTGGTGAAGTCTCAGACGCGGCTTATGATATTGGAATGCAGTTGCTCACACGCAACCAAGTAGAACCAGTCTGGGAGTACTCAGGACCTGATGCTAGCCAGACAATAACAACACAGGATGAGACAACCCCATCGACTGAAACAACGGACGCTACAGTTGTTAACCAGGATGAAGAGTTTTCCGCTATCACCCTCGATGAATTGCTGGTAATGTTAGGCGAAGATGAAACATTACGCCAGCAAATAAACCAGCAGTTAGGGATTGAGACCAGCGACCCGCAAGAAATTGTCCAGACGCTGATTAATCAATTAAATCAATTAAATCAAGTCTCAAGTACAGAAACAGCCACAGGGGATTACACATTTGGTGAGACTTCCCTGGTATCAGAACCCCAGGATGCAGAAGAGTGGATAAACGCGGGTTTAGATCAAGCAAATGCAGGAGATTTTGACGCTTCCCTGAACTGCTTTGACAAAGCCATAGAACTGCAACCAGATATCCCTGAAGCTTGGTATAACAAAGCAAGCGCTCTCGGTAATTTGGGACGCTTAGAAGCAGCCGTAGCAGCCTACGACAAAGCTATAGAACTAGACCCAGACAAGCATGAAGCGCATTTTAGTCGAGGGATGGCTTTAGATATGTTGGGCAGATGGAATGAAGCGATCGCATCCTACGACAAAGCCATAGAAAAAGAACCCCACTTCCCCCCAGCTTGGTACAGTCGGGGACTGAGCTTGATAAAATCTGGAAGAACCGCCGAAGCGATCGCCAGCTACGACAAAGGTATAGAATTACAACCAGATGATGCTTACGAAGCTTGGAATACACGCGGACAATTACTGGCAGATTTGGGACAGTTGCAGGAAGGACTGCGAAGCTTTGAGAAAGCTACCCAAATCAAACCCGACTATCACCCAGCCTGGTATAACCGGGGAGTGATATTGCAAAAATTAGGACAATTTACCGAAGCTCTGACTAGCTACAACCATGCGCTGTTAATTAAACCCGACGACTACCTCGCTTGGTACAATAAAGGTTTAGCTCTAGCAGACTTAGGACGGATGGAAGAAGCTGCATCAGCCTATGACAAAGCCCTAGAAATCCAACCCGACAACTACCTCGCTTGGTACGACAAGAGCGGGGTATTGGGAGCGCTAGGAAAATATGAAGAAGCCCTCGTTTGTAGCGACAAAGCCCTAGAACTGCAACCCGATGACTTCCTTTCTTGGTACAACAAAGGTATGGCGCTAGAAAGATTAGGACGCACAGAAGAAGCCGTTGCAGCTTATAACAGAAGTCTGGGAATCAATCCCGAATTTCAGGAAGCGCGGGATAGGAGAGATGAGGCGAGAAAGAGGTTGAGTAATGGTAATGAGTAATTAAAGACTCCTTTCTCGTTCCCAAGCTTCTCGTTCCCAGGTTCAACCTGGGAACGATTGCAGGGAGGTTCTACCTCCAGTGATGCAAGATACGTGATGCAAGATATATGTATATCTAACTTCACCTGAGACGGCGCCTATGTCTGTTGCCAAAGACTTAGCCAGTACACAAATCATCCCCGACCAAGAATGGGATGATGATGATGATATAGTCTTACCACCAAGTGATTTGTGGAGTGATGAACCTCCCTTGGAAACTGACCTACATCGTGACCAAATTGATTTACTCATCCGTCTGCTGAGGTGGTTCTGGCGAAACCGACAAGATTTCTACGTTTCTGGTAATCTCACTGTATATTACAATCCTAACAAACTTAAATCAAAAGACTTTCGCGGTCCCGATTTCTTTGTGGTTTTAGACACCGACCCCAAACCGCGCAAGAGTTGGACAGTATGGGATGAAGGCGGGAAGTATCCCAATGTGATTGTAGAATTGCTATCTGATTCCACTGCGGAAACTGATAAGGGTTTGAAGAAGCAAATTTATCAAGATATATTCCGTACTTTTGATTACTTTTGGTTTGACCCCCATAACTTAGAATTTGCGGGTTTTCACTTAGTAGATGGGAAATATCAAGCACTTGAATCCAATGAAAATGGCTGGTTGTGGAGTCAGCAATTAGAGCTTTTTTTGGGAATTCATCAACAACAACTGCGTTTTTTTACCCCTGATGGTAAGCTTGTCCCGACACCAGAGGAAGCTGCAGCAGAAGCGGAGGAATTGTTAGCGAAGTATCGGGAAAAGTTTGGGGAATTAGAGTCCTGATTCCTGAGTTTGTAGGTTGGGTTAAACGAAGTGCAACCCAACAAATGCTTGTAAATGTTGGGTTTCGTTCCTCAACCCAACCTACAACTCTACTCATCCATGTCATCCGAGTAGTGCAAAATTAACCGGAAACACCGAAGTAACTGCGAAAATAGAAGTATTGCGCTGGTTAATTTGGGCAGATTTGAAGATGCAATAGCCGACTACTCTAGCGCTATAGAAATTCAACCTGACTTCCACCCAGGTTGTTCCAAGCTGGGTAATGCGCTGGATAATTTGCGAAGGTTTGAAGATGCGATCGCATCCTTCTCTAGCGCTATAGAAATTCAACCTGACTTCCACCCAGCTTGGTACGGACGGGGTGTTGCAGCCGGAAAATCAGTTAGTTGTGACCCCTTTCTCGCTTCCCAAAGCCGTATCGCTAGAGAAAACCCCAAGCTCAACCAGCGTGGTTATGAGGGAGAACTAGTGAGCTATGAGGAAGGGTTGAAATATTTGTCTCCAAGATACGCACCCGGAAGGCTGGGGAAGGTTACATCAAGCAATAGGCAAAGCTCATTACTTCCGAGGACGTGGTGATAGATACTCCCGCAGTTATTTGTCCCAAGCTGTTACCAGCTACAACGAAGCGCTGAAAACTCTGACACCAAAGGATTTTCCGGAATTACATCTAGATGTTTTACAAGATTTGATGCGCGTCTATTTAGATTTGGGGAAAACCGCGAAAGCTGAAGAATTGGGAAGACGGGGTACGGATGTTTTAGGCGATTTACTCAACAATACACCGAGCCAAGGGAAGAAGAAACAACTAGCTTTAAAATTTGTTAGCTTTCAACAATTAACTGTTGATATTGCGGTACAGTCAGGAAACTTGTCTACAGCCTTAGAAATCGCAGAAGCCGGGAAAAATGCTTGTTTATCTGACCAAAGACGGACAATTAAAGTTATAGCGCTTCCCACGCTCGTGAGGTATAGCAAGAAAGAATTAACCGCCGATAGAAGAGGATGGACGCTTTCTTAAGCCGATAAATTTGTACCTCAGTAGACTAGGAAACGCTATAATATCGGTAATTATAATAAGCGACGCCTAAAATTAAAGAATTTAGATACTAGTAGTAACTGGGATTTTTTGCAGGAATTTAGCGATTTCGCTGAAGAGAAATATTTAGGACAAATTGAATCAGACCATGCGAATATTAAATCTCGATTAACATTAATGGAAAACACCATTAAAACAGTTCAAGGTATTATCGATATTGAACGAACTAAGAGCGATCGCCAATTAAATCACACAGTAGCCATTGCAGGTGTCGGACTAGCAACCAGCCAAATAGCCTCTGCTGCTATTCTCGCTCAACTCCCCGACGAACCAACACCTCCAACCTACAAAATCTATGTTTTTGTAGTCAGCCTCCTCATCGGTGCCATAATTGCTTTCCTAACCTATAAACTCCTGCAAAAACCTCGCGAATAACCCATCTTTGCGCTCTTTGCGTCTTTGCGCGAAACCAATCATTTATCAATAAAATATACAATTATCGAGGGGATGATTTTATCTCTATCTCCAGATAGAATTTGTCTTATTATAGTCTATTCTACTGATAGATATACTCCTTAATGATAAATATTTAGAATTCTCTTAGAAACTAAATTCTACTTCATTAAGTAAGCAAAATAAACTGCTTGTACATAACAACAAAGACTTAGGCTAGATTATGAATACAACTCGCATAATTTTAATCGAAGACCATGACCTTACCCGCATTGGTATGCGTGAAGTTTTAAAGTCAGAACCTGACTTTGAGATTGTCGGAGAAGCAAGCGACGCTCAATCTGGCTTGAAATTGCTCCAGTCAGCTAATGCAGATATTGCTATTGTAGATGTAGGTCTACCGGGTATGACCGGGATTGAATTAACGCAGACGTTTAAAAGCGCACTGACTGCTGATTCTCCCGTGCAAACGAAGATTTTGATTATGACTATGCAAGACAACGAGCAGACGGTGTTGGCTGCTTTTGCTGCTGGTGCTGATTCTTACTATATGAAAGACGCTAGCATCGAGAGATTACCAGAAGCAGTACGCACTACCCAGGAAGGAAATTCTTGGATAGACCCAGCAATTGCTCGAATTGTACTAGAACAAACCAGACAAAGTAACACACCAGTTCCCAGTAAACCTGTCGGTGAAAAAGTTAATATCAGAGGTTTGTCGGAGGAAGAAAGTCAATCTCTTCTAGCTTATCCTTTAACAGCGCGGGAGTATGAAGTTTTAGAATTAATTGTTGAGGGGTGTAGTAACAACCAAATTGCGGAGAAACTTTACATTACCGTCGGTACAGTTAAAACCCATGTCCGTAATATCTTAAATAAGTTGTCTGCTGATGACCGTACTCAAGTTGCTGTCCGAGCGCTACGAGCGGGTTTGGTTAAATAACCTTATACCCTGGTTATTTCGCGCTTGTCACGCTCAGGCGATAAAAATAATTATAGGTTGGGTTTACTACCTTATAGAAACCCAACTTTTTAATTTTAAGAATCTGAGCAATTTTTTCGTAAAATCTCTCACTTTTTGCATCATCACCATAAATTTGACAGATTCTTACTGTTGTGTTTGCTTGATGCTCTTTGTACCTGATTAATTAGTTCATCAAAGTCAATTGGTTTTTTAAGTAACCCATTACCAAGATTATCTAAACCTTCTTCTGGTGGATTGATATCATCATAGGCAGTGATAAATAAAATAGGAATCTTAGAAAAGCGAGAATTTTGACGAAGACGACGCGCTACTTCAAAGCCATCCATTTCTGGCATCATGATGTCTAATAAAATTACATCCGGTGCTTCATTTTCAATCTTTTTGAAGGCTTCTTGACCGCTATCAGCATAATCCAGTTCGTATCCTTCACTTTCTAGAATTACTTGGATGAGGTCAAAGTTATCTACGACATCATCTATAACCAAAATTTTGTAACTGCTGGGATTTGAAATATGGGAAGTACTAGTCATAAGCATTGAACTGCCTCATTTTTATCTAACTTCAATACTAGGTTAATACAGATTTGAGTTTTGTATTTACATCTTTATAGTTAAATTGCAAATATTAAATAAATATTAATTTAAAATAAACAACAGCATAAATTCATTTATGATAATAGTTTTGACAATTATCTAAATACATCATTTTTGTTATTTAGTTCTTGGTTAAATAATTTTTGATTATAATTAGAGCTTTTATTTATAATCTGTTGACTAATACAGTGAAATTCCATCTTTCGCCAGGAGGAAATATCCCTCTATCTTTAGACATAAATTTGAAATTGACAAATTTTTACTACTTCGCTCTCAAGATAGGTTGAGGATGAATTTTTTTAAGAATAAAATCAAGTACTGATACTGAATCCTCGTTTCCAGTGATTGACTGGAAATGAACTTGAAGAAGCTCAGCATCTTAACAAGTTAATCCTAAGTCAGTTATATTATATCCCCGACTTCTTTAAGAAGTCAGGGATATGTTTGTTATGTGTATTTATAACTTTCTCCAACATTATCTGGGTTTCAGATTTTGAATTTAATCCAAAATACCCCATCTAAAATATAAAATTCTCTGGTCAAATATACCTCCCTTAATCCTAGCTTATAAAGGGAGGAAACCGAAAATGTTAACCCCTTCCCGCAGATTATAGTCTGGTTAGGGAGGGGTGTTTCGACAATTTTTACCAGAGGTCTCTGATTTCAGAGATTAACGGGATTCAGTACCTTGATTGGGACTACCTTGTACAGAATCATTTTCCGGTGCTTCTGGTTTAGCAGTAGCTTTTCCTTCACTCTCCACTGCAGTACCAGTTTGGCGAATTTCAGGTTCGATAGGAGTTTGATAACCACCGGAAGCACTAGTATCTACATCTTGTTGAGAAGTTTTATCTTGTTTTTTTTGTTCGCTCATAACTACACTCTCTTGTTTTTTTGTTGTGTCTGTATTGTAAAAAATATGCAATATAAACAGCATCTATCTAGAATGCAGTTAGAAATGTAGTCCATATCTATCCGATGGATAAATTAGTTATATCTGCTGAGGGAGAAGAAGGTGAGGAAGATGATAATTTTGGATTTAATTTTTCCGAGCTTTTTCTAATTAAAGGTAACTGGACGGTAAAGGTAGCTCCTTGTCCTTTTCCCGCGCTGTATGCTGTGATGTTTCCACCGTGTAATTCCACTAAATGACTTACTATAGCCAGTCCTAGACCCAATCCGCTGTGAGAGCGGGTTGTAGTGCTGTCAGCTTGACGGAAACGGTCAAATACTTTAGGTAAAAAATCTGGGTCTATACCAATACCTGTATCGCTAACTGTGATTTGCACTGTAGATGTTTCTATCGGTTGCAAATGTACATCAATGCGACCACCTTTAGGTGTAAATTTAATGGCGTTGGATAATAAATTAGATACTATTTGCTGTAAACGTATCGGGTCACCACTAATTTTTCCTTCATAAGTATCGATACAAGTGTTTAATTGAATATCTTTAGCTTCCGTTTGTGGTCGTGCTGCTTCTATAGCTGCTTCTACCACTGATTTTGGGTCTACAGCAGATAAACTCAGTCGCAACTGTCCCCTAATAATCCTGGATACATCTAAAATATCTTCAATTAATTGGGTTTGTGCGATCGCGTTACGTTCAATAGCGTTGATAGCGCGGGACATTCCTTGTTCGTCTAGTTTTTTGGTACGTAGTATTTTTGACCAGCCCAACATGGAGGTTAAAGGGGTGCGAAGTTCGTGAGACAGGACTGCTAAAAACTCATCTTTCATCCGATTTGCAGCCTCTGCTTCTTGTCTTGCGGTCTGTTCCCGGAATATTTGAGCGCGAGTTTCTTCAGCCGTTTTCCGTTCGGTAATGTCTTCTAGAGTACCTACATGACCCAGAAACTGACCATCATCATTTAGCATTGGGGAACAACGAACACTCATCCAGCGCACATCGTTATCCGTTGTCAGAAACCGAAACTCTTGGGAGTATTCTCCACCATTGCAAATATAATTAGACCAACTGGTGTTTGCTTGTTCACTGTCATCTGGATGAACAGAATCTAACCAACATGTTCCTATATTTTCTGTGTGAGTAACACCGGAAAATTCTTGATAACGAGGATTGGTGTATATACAGTCCCCTTGGCTATTAGTTTCAAAAATCCCAATCGGTGAATAATTACTGAGAGAACGAAATCTTTCTTCGCTTTGTTTGAGTTCTGTATTCAAAGCTGTTAGTTGCGCTGTTTTTTGCTTTAAAGCTGCTGTTTTCTTATACAATTCAACAAATACTTTCACTTTAGAAACTAAAATTTCTGAGTTTAGGGGTTTGAATAGATAATCAACGGCACCTATAGCATAACCTTGAAATTGCATATATTCGCTAGTGCTAAAAGCCGTCAGGAAAATAATTGGTGTTTCGCGCGATCGCTGACGGGAACGAATCAAATTAGCCGTTTCAAAACCGTCCATTCCTGGCATTTGCACATCCAGTAAAATTACTGCAAAGTCTTGATGTAGCAGACAACGTAAAGCTTCTTCTCCGGAAGTTGCTTGGACAATATTTTCTTCATTACCCAAAATCGCCTCTAGTGCCAACAAATTTTCTGGTTTATCATCGACTAGAAGGATGTTAACTTTTGGTTCTGCTTGCTTCATTTTTTTATTCTCCTATAAATTTATAAATTTTTACTTTTTGATTTCTTTAATATTATAATTCATCACCAACAATGTCTAATCTATCTAACAATATTTTCTCCCTTGTTTTAGTGCTAATTATCTTGATTTTTGCCAAACAAAACTCATAGCGATGTAAGTTGTAAAATAACAATCGTAATTTCTCAATATTTCTCAATTAATTATATGGTATTTTTTATAACACTATTTTCCTAGCCAACAATCTTCCTAAAGATGTAACGCTGAGTAATATTTTTTACAGAATCAATCTATCCTTCGATAGAGCTTTTCACCCTTAACGACTTCTTGGTATCTATGGTCATAAGGAGAAAAAATTAGAGATTCTTGTCTTCCTAAACCAAGAACACCAAACCTACAAAGACTGTGATAAAAAAGTTTATGCACGTGATTTTGCAAGGTTTGATTAAAATAAATTAAAACATTGCGGCAAAGAATAACATTAAATTCATTAAAAGAACTATCTGTGGCTAAATTATGCTGAGAAAACACAATATTTTCTCGCACATAGGTGCGGAATATGGCATGTTCATAAGCCGCAGTATAGTAGTCTGAAAAAGATTTTTTACCCCCTGCTTTTAAATAAAGTCGCGTGTAATTTTGCATTAATTTTAAAGAAAAAATCCCAGTTTTAGCTTTTTGTAATACTTGTTCATTAAAATCAGTGGCATAAATCCGACAACGATGATAAATTTCTTCTTCCATCAATAAAATTGCCATTGAATAAACTTCTTCCCCTGTGGAACATCCTGCGTGCCAAATTCGCAGAAAAGGATAAGTTTTTAATAAAGGAACTACTTCATTTCTGAAAGCGACAT
This sequence comes from Nostocaceae cyanobacterium, assembly GCA_035285345.1. GTDB lineage: Bacteria > Cyanobacteriota > Cyanobacteriia > Cyanobacteriales > Nostocaceae > JAYKJH01. The sequence goes on from JAYKJH010000228.1 coordinate 24,319, forward strand.
AAAAGCTAGGGTCACGAAACATTGATGTGACATTAATTGTCAAAGCTAGCAAAAATCTTTCCAGGCAATTTATATCGTGTAGTACTCTTTCTTGTAATGCTGAGATATTGGCTAAACCCTCAGAATGCAGAAAATTGTGGATTCGACGCTTCAGGTAAGAAGGAGCATAATTGCGAAAGTCATGACCAGAGTAACGAAATACCCCTTCAATTAGTAATTCAATTTCGATATCTTCTAAGTTGGGTTCTAATTTTTTCATAACCGTAATTCAATCAACTAATTTATATTTAAAAATCACATACTTTATGAGCAATCCACAATGCTCATATGTTATGTAGAAAAAGTTATTTATTGTATGATGAACACTTTTTGCTAACTGTCAAATTATTTTCTGATTGCACTATCTGCCTTGTATGTAATGGTATTAGTTCAGCATTGCTATATAGTTTAACAACTGTTATACCTAAAGTAGCAATTGCTAAAATAGAAATTCCTGTTAGCAATCTCACCTGATAGCGTAACCGCTTAACTTCCTGGTTTATGCTTTCTCTCTGAGATGGTAAATATGGTTGAATATCTGCTACTTCTATAGCGACTTTTTCAGCTATTTGTCCAGGGGAACTTGTTGTATTAGTAAAAATAACTTGGGAATGCAGCCAATTAGTGATTAACTGCGGACCGTTGCGCTTAAACCAATACCAAGCTACAACTCTAAACATTGGTTTAGACATCCGAGCAATATACTTAGTTAATCTATTTAGAGGACGTAAGCGAAGTTTTTGGTTAATTAAATTAACATAAGCAATATCATAAAGGCAATCTAAAATTAGTTTTACAGTTGCTTCCTGATTGTTAGTTAAATTTTGTAATAGCAGCAGAACATTTTGGATACGCTCTGCTTCCCTACGCTTTTCTGTTGAAAGTGAGAGTTGGTTTATGGTAGGTTTATTCAAGGTTTTGTACTTAATAAATGGTTAACTTAGTCTGAGTTTAACAACCTGATTATATAACAAAAACTTACTCTAGTAACAAATTAGCCTTGTCAAGAGAGATAAAATATCAAGTATTGCAGATATAAATATTAGTTAATTACCCTAGTCAGGTGTAGTTCTACTCTCTGATTCAGCATTAAGCAAGCTCATCATTTGATTTAGATACCTATTCTATAGGTTGATACGCTCTATAGCTCTAGGTCGTAGTCCCACAGTCTCTTCGGGAAGATAGCGATCGCTCAGATAGTCAAACATAGCGGAATCTCAGAGTCAAAATCAATCTATGACTCATTCTCAAGATTTAAATAGTGATTTTGCCAGACTTTCCATGTTTATTTATGTTTGTTGATAAATAATCTTCTGTAACATAGTAAATACTAATTTATGCTGGAAATCATTATTTATTGGTTACTACTTTTGGTAGATAAAAAATTTTTTCAAATATTTCTTAAGATAATGATTGTGCAATAGCCTCGGAATTAACATGGCAAATGTAATCAAAATCCAGACGAGATTGTTATGTTTTTCCACAAAAAAGAAGTAATTGCCAAACCAGTCAATATCTCAGAACCTAATCCCCGCTTTGCTCAACTATTGCTGGAACAATTTGGTGGTGCGACTGGTGAACTTTCGGCAGCATTACAATACTGGGTACAGTCTTTTCATGTTGAAAATCCCGGTATTAAAGATATGCTGCAAGATATAGCAATCGAAGAATTTAGCCATTTAGAAATGGTGGGGAAGCTAATTGAATCACATACAAAAAATGTTGACCAAACCGAAGCTTTTAAAAGTACTCTGTTTGCGGTCCGAGGAATAGGACCACATTTTCTTGACTCTCAAGGTGTTGCTTGGACAGCAGCTTATCTTAACGAAGGTGGTGATGTAGTCCGCGATTTAAGAGCTAATATTGCAGCCGAAGCAGGAGCGCGTCAAACTTATGAAGCTTTGATTAAACTCGCTCCCGATGAAGGTACTAAAGACACCTTAGTACACCTGCTTACACGGGAAATTTCCCACACTAAAATGTTTATGAAAGCCTTGGAATCCTTGGATAAACTCACAGATCCATTCTTTGGTAATATTCAGCCGGATGAGACTGTAGATATTTACTATAACCTCTCTACTAACGGCAAAGATGAGCGTGGTCCTTGGAATTCGGATGAGAATTTTAAGTATATTGCTGACCCAATGAAAACCCAAGCTTAACTTTTCTGGATCTTGTGGGTAAAACTTGAGAATTAGATAGTCATTTACCCAGTGTCAACCACAATTAATTATCTCCTAGAGACGTTACACACTTCCTGGATAAAAATAGTGTGTAACGTCTTTTGCTAATTCAGGATTAAATCAATATTATATGTGACACATAGCTTTATTTCTGTTAATAACTCTTATTTTGCTAGCTTTAAGAATATTCCGATTATCCCACAACATAAAATTGATTTACTGGAAATTTCCCTTATTAGACTTCTTGCAGAAGTCGGGAACAGGGAACTCTTAACAGGGAACAGAGACTGCTAATATCCCACTTTTGCAAGAGGTCTATTAAACAAGACTTACGCACCAATTATGTTTTTGCGTCCGAAGCGACTTTGCGCGAAGTAATAGCCAAAAACTATGGGATTGCTTCCCAAAACGGCTGTGACCGTCGCTTCGGACGACGCGAATGCTTTCGTAAGTCCTATTAAATTTTGAATGTAGTAAAATAATCAACAGGGCAATAAGATTAAATTATAGTAAAGATAAATTTAAGATAATAATTATTATCTTTTAGAAGATGCACTCTACTTACAGCAATTTTTTGTAATTTACTTTAAATAGTGGGAAAAACCGCACTAGCGGTACAGTGAAACTACATCTATAACCAGCTAATAACTATGCTAAAATCGCTATCATCGATGAAAATAAGGTAATTCCAATCTATTTTAACCCTATGTTTTTGATGATTTATGATAAACAGATACTGCCACTAGTACAAAATTTTACAGTTGTAAGTAAAGAGTAACAATTGTAGTACATTTCCTATAAATCTACAGTGGTAAGATTCAAATTTACAGCGTAGGCAAAGAGCAAGGGAAAATTTTACCTTAATTCAAGGACGTATGGTGGAAAACTTTGGTTCAGCAGATAAAGAAAACACAGAGGACTTGACATCCAACTGTTTAAGTCTTGAGGGTAGGCAAATATTGCTTGTAGATGATGATGCTGACTCGCGGGATTTTGTCAGCTTTGTTTTAGTACAAGAAGGGGCTAAAGTTATCACAGCAACATCCGGCTTTGAAGCCTTGCAAATCTTACCCCAATTTCCACTTGATATTTTAATTAGCGATATCGGAATGCCAGAAATGGATGGTTATATGTTGTTACGAGAAATACGGTCTTTACCATCAGAATACAACAGCAATATTCCGGCTATTGCAGTCACAGCTTATGCTGCGGAACTAGACCAGGAGAAATCTCTAGGTTTTGGCTTTAAAAGCCATGTAACTAAACCAGTAGACCCAGATGAATTAGTTGTGATTGTCCTCCAAGTTCTTGGAGGTAGGATTTAAACAATGTTGAGATTTTTATTTATTGATAATTTCTGGTTTGATTATAGTAAGATTTTATTAATAAAATCTCGAAAAAATACCTGTCTAAGGTAACAGTTATGTATCACGATTTAGAGAGGAATTATAGAAAAATAATTCATCTCTAAAAGCAGATTTTCAATACTTAGACGTTGCTTTTTGGGAGAGGGGACTGGGAAACTTCAATAGTACTTTGGTTTGAGGAACCAAACCCAACCTACATTCCTAGTTTTGTTGGGTTATGCTACGTTTAACCTAACCTACGGCAAAATTTAAAACAAGACCCTAGGGTTAGATTTTGCAAGAAAAGACTGGGGGTGCTGGGTAGAAGAGTGTAGGAGTACGGTCTAACCCTTGTCTTCCTTTGAATGTTCGCTCTCACACCTCCCCCTATCTCCCACCTCTGGTACAGGATCGTAACCACCAGGGTGAAAAGGATGACAGCGTAATATCCGCTTGATTCCCAACCAGCTACCACGGAACGCACCAAAGCGCTCGATTGCTTGTAAAGTGTACTGTGAACAGGTCGGTTGAAACCGACAAGTCGGAGGAAACAGGGGTGAAATGAATAACCGATAAAATTTAATCAGCCAAATCAGTAATAGTTTCATGGCGATCGCTCAAATCTAATAAAGTATTAATAAAGGTAAACATCGTTGATTGTCTAATTTCTTTGTTGATTTCATTTCCCTGGTTAACCTCAATCCCCCTCTTAGCGCAGCAAATCGCCGTTGTTGCTCTTTGGGTGGGTATCATTCTCCTGATAGCATGGTGGTTGCATAGCTTTGGCAAAGCTGAACCAGAGCTAGTACGCAAGGTTGTACATATTGGTACTGGTAATGTGATTTTATTTGCCTGGTTGCTAGATATGCCAGCGACTATTGGCATTACCGCTTCAATTGTAGCCAGTGCTGTCACTTTATTGTCTTATATCTTCCCGCTTCTCCCTGGTATTAATAGTGTCGGACGTCGCAGTTTTGGGACATTTTTCTATGCTGTGAGTATCGGTGTTTTAGTTGCCTGGTTTTGGCATTTACAACAACCATACTACGCAGCTATTGGTATTTTAATTATGGCATGGGGAGATGGTCTTGCCGCATTAATTGGCAAGAATTTCGGTAAACACAAATACAAATTTATAGGTTCCGAAAAAAGCTGGGAAGGCTCCCTAACGATGCTTTTATTCAGCTATCTTGTCTGTAGTTTGATTTTATTTGCTGTGCAAGGAAACCTTTGGCAAACTTGGGTTGTTTCCTTAATAGTTGCGATAGCAGCCACTGGTTTAGAAGCCGTTTCTTTTCTGGGGATTGATAATTTGACAGTCCCTGTAGGTAGTGCAGCTATTTGCTATTTTCTCTGGGAAATAATGACTAATAATAGCACTAGCTTGTAGATACAGGATATATGGCTTCTCTACGTTATAGATAACTGTCCCCAATTTAAGTTGTTAAACTAAAAAATTGGGCATATATATATGCTATTGCTTCATTAAGTACAAACCGCACACCATAGCTAGACTTCCACCATTTGCTAGGTTCATAATCACGGCTCTGAGCAGAAATTATCCCCACTTTCACTTCTGGTTCCAATATTTTTTGGAACAGCATCCAACTCCTACGGGAATGAACATCAAAAGAAACAAGATTAACTGATTTTAGGTTTAAATCTGATGCATTTAACCACTGACGAAATTCTGCTGCTGATGCATAAGTCCTATCTTTAACTACATTCTTTGTAGGTACAGCAACAATTTTTTCTGGTGGTACACCTAAGATTTTTAAAGTTGCTGCAGTTACATCTGCAAAGCTTTTGTATCCAGTGATGTAACTTCCTTTTTCTAAAGAACCTCCAGTAGCAATAATTTGGCGATAACCACCACGATTAAATTCCTTTACCGCTTGCTCAATAGCATAATCAGGCATCCATCCTTCTACAATCAATATATCTGCAGCAATAGGTTGATTCGGAGCAAGAAAAGAGTGGACTTGAGTAATACTGACCACTAGAAAACCAGAAATTAAAGTACATATCAGTACCCATCCCTGCAGCGTCAGAGTCCACACTTGTTTGCGTGTGATCAGCCGAAAGGAGAATATATTTTTGTGACGACGAAACTGATTAGACATTAGGCTACTGTGATGATTGGGCAGAATTCTGTGTCTTTGTTGCTTTTATATACGCAAACACAGATTTGTCACCAATATCAGGAGGAATTGCTTGTACTACCTTACGGATAGCAAAAACTACAAACAAAATAGCCCAGATAGCCAATAATACCCGTTCTGCTTGGCTGGGTAAAATCCCGCTTAAATGTCCCAATAACAGCAACGGTACCGTTGGTGTCAGGACTTTTGTTTCTAAACGATTGAAACAGAAGGCTTCTTTGAAATAAATTCCTGTCAACGCAGCAAAGCTAAACCCGACGCCGAATAATCCCCACCATTGGGTGTAAATCGTTACTGCTAGAGGTTCGGGACTCACCAGCGCTAGTGCGATCGCACTCATAGAACCGATAGCCCAAAATAATTGTAACAGTCGGTGCAGAGTTGCCATATAAATATGGATGGTAACTAAACTCACACCCAAACCCAGACTAAAACAGGCAAACAAAGGCGTCAGTGCGGGAATAACACCTGGATAATCTGTCAATAAAACCAGCCCACTAGCAATAGCAAAGCTAAGTGCTGCTACCATTAATCCAACCCGATACACAATCACACCAGTGCGATCGCTCTTGGTAATTGTAAATTCGCCAAATTGACCTTGATAAACTTCCGGTTGTAACGTTGTTTCCATAGTCATCAGGAGTGGTAAATTTTGATTTAGTTAGGTATTGCCTACCTTAACACTACTATTTTGAACACAATTTCACCTCCTAGTCCCCTCTTCCATTAACGAAGCAATCCTGGTTTACTTGTGTTGAAAGTTATCTCCACTCTGTTCCATGCATCTCACCAATCACAACTCTCGTCGTCGTTTTTGGCACCCATTATTTGCTGGACTGTGTACCCTAGGGCTGTTCTTCGGTAATCAGCCTCAGAGTTTAAATAGGGTCAATGCTGCTACACCTGTTCTACGCAATTCTTCTGGACAAATTCGAGTTTTATACACCCCTGTAAAACGCCCATTTTCTCGACGGTTTCAAGATATTTATCAAAAATCACAATTATTTGAAGCAGCAGTTAGACCGATTAACAAAAACTTTCTGCTACCCCGTGACTTGTCAATTGTACTAGCAGAGTGTGGGTTTATTAATGCTTTCTATGAGCCAGCAAAACACCGGGTTGTCATGTGCTATGAGTTAACAGAGTATCTAGCAAAAGTCTTCCGATCCGCTGGCTTATCAAATCGTGAGGCAGAACTTCAAGCTTTAAATGCCACCGTATTTACCTTTTACCATGAAGCTGCACACATGTTAATCCATGAATGGGATTTACCAATCACAGGGAAAGAAGAAGACGTAGCAGATCAATTTTCCGCTTTACTACTTGCTAACGCGACAGAAGTTGGACAACAAGCCATTTTAGCCGCATCGCAATGGTTTGCTTTAACATCCTCTCAAAACAGTCAAGATCAATTTATGGATGAGCATTCGTTGAACCAACAACGGATGTATTCCCTAATTTGTATTCTTTACGGTAAAAATCCCGCTAAATATGTTTCCCTAGTCCGCAGACTCAAGTATCCTCCAGAAAGATTAGCAAAATGTGAAGCCGAGTACGCTCAAATCAGCAAATCTTGGGAGAGGCTTTTATCTCCATATATCAGAAGAAATTAACCCCAGTTGGAAAATGGGGACTGGGGACTGGGGACTAATAACTAATGACTTGCACAACCTGTCCCACTTCCATCTGTAACTGTAGTTGTCCGTTCCCGCTATTTACAGCTATTTCTAGCCAACCATGACTTCCAACTAAAGCCAACACCTCACCAACTTTGACATCACTATAGGTAGTATGACATCCCGGAATTGTCCTTCCAGCAGCTTCCACATACCAGGTTTTACCTTCCACCTGCGTCTCGGAAATGTTGGTCACTAAATTGCCGAAATGGTCTATATATTGAATGCAACCAACTATACCATTGTCTCTATAGGTGGGTGCAGCTATATCCAGTTGTACCAAACTAGCGATCGCAATTTCTTCCCCAAGATTTTTCAGCGCTACACCACTAGCAAGATGCGCTCCCACCGCTGCAAAAATATCTCGACCGTGAAAAGTTCTACTCGGTTGGGGAGTCCGCCAATAATCCGGATTTGTTAATTCTACCGCTGCTGTTGCCTGACTTTGTGCCAGTAACCCACTGAAAATCCCATTGTCAGGTCCGACTAAAAACCCATTGGCAAATTCTACCGCAATTGCCCTCCTTCCTCCCCCCACTCCTGGGTCTACCACCGCTACATGTACTGTCCCCTTCGGGAAATAGGAGTAAGCATTCAGCAAGCAAAACCTAGCTGCAGCAATGTCTTGCGGTGGAATTTGGTGCGTCAAATCTATGACTTTCAGCCCTGGGTTGATTTGGGCAATTACCCCCTTCATCACACCTACATACACATCGCGATCGCCAAAATCACTGAGCAAGGTGAGCATGATGTGCTACGAAGTTTTTCAATAAAAAATAATTATTAACATATATTACGAAATTAGATTCTGTAACAACGGTTACGAAAGTTATGATATGTTATAGAAAGAAGATAAACAGAGGAAAAAGCTCACCATGAACAGAAATAGACAACAAGCTGCTAGAACTGCAAGAGAAGCTCATCGCGTCAACATTCAAAAAAGCCTGCAACATCGCTTGGAAGTTGCCCGTGCTAATGGCGACCAAACCCTAATCCGTCAGTTAGAAGCGGAATTGGAATACTTCAGCTAAATCAAAAGCTTATTGAATCAATCCCAAAAAGCCAAGAGCATCCTGGTTCATCCCATCCTTCATCCAGGTATCTGGCAGGAAATCTCAAAAATAAACCTATTAATCTAGGGTCACTCTAGAACAATATTCAAGTTAGTTGGTTACCTCTATAGTCCATCCTCATCAGGGATGGGCTAATTTTTTGAGTTATTCCCCAATACCCGAATATAAAAATGTGTATCTGAAAAAGCTCCTGAGAAGTTGTAGTCAGAATCATGCGTTAAAACTAGAAACAGCAGTGCATGAACCAGTCACAAGGAGGATGGGTAAAAGTGGTGGAGTTGATACACAAAGTTTTAGGTGTCTTACAAATCAATATGCGCTGGATGACCTGGAATTTATTTTTAGCGTTTATCCCCTTAGCTTTAAGTGTGTGGTTATTCCGCTCTCATCGAGGACGTTCTTGGGTTTGGTGGTTCGGATTTCTGGTGTTCTATGCTTTTTTACCCAATGCACCCTATCTTTTAACTGATATCATTCACCTAATCCACGATATCCGCACTGTGCAATCGGTATGGATGATTACCTTGGTATTGATTCCCCTATATTTGCTAGTGATTCTGGGGGGTTTTCAAGCCTACGTCATCTCATTAATCAATTTAGGCCATTATTTGCACCGGATTGGTAAAAGCCAGTGGATTTTTGGGGTAGAGTTGATTACCCATATTCTGTCCGCTGTCGGTATTTATTTAGGTAGGTTCTTGCGCTTCAATAGCTGGGATTTTATTACCCAACCCGATGTTTTGCTCACTAGCGTAGTAGAGGATGTACTTGGTAAACAACCGCTGGTGATTATTGCCATTACCTTTGCGGTTTTAGTAGGTTTGTACTGGCTGATGAAGCGCGTGACCTTGGGTTTTGTCTCCCCAAAGCACCATAGTCTCAGCCAATAATACCTCAATTCTTGGCGGAGTTTTCCGGTATTAACCCTCTGGGTGGTGTTGTATTAACTTGAACGGCACAATCTTCGATGAACTTTTATTAACTCATATCTTGCACCACGGGAGGTTCTACCTCCCGTAACTCGTTCCCAGGTTCAACCTGGGAACGATAATTTTGGGCTGCCGCTCTTGGGTGGAAGATGTCAGATAACACCTCCCGATGAATTATTTTCGTAGTCTTGTCAGTATTTAGTTAATTTTTGTAGCTATTTTTACGTTAACCGCGATATTTCCTAACCCAGCATCAGCTATAACAAAAGCTGGGCAATCTGGCATATTAAGTATTTGCTCGGTCAAGGAGAAGATGGTTGGCAAAAAATTAGACAGGTTTACCAAGCTAGCGATTCCCTACGGGATAGCTATGCTTCACGCTCTCAATTCTTTACCGATTTGCGTCACTTCCTCCGGGAAACAGGCTACATCCCTTAAACCAAGCTGACTAGATATGCGATTTGTCGTGTCTCTAAGTTGATTAGCACAGCACGTAGATATTACACTCTATTATTTTTATAGTTTTGTTGCCAAGCTCAACAATTAATTAATAAAAATCATAAATTATTGAATTAACTATATATTTTCAGGTTTTTACTGGGAAAATTTATCAAATCAGTACCATGTCTTGTTGAATTTAGGGCGTCGCTATATCTTCTACGCGAAATTATATGGGTTCTTCGCAGATTACATCCTCTTAGATATACTGAACTATACAAACGCTGAAATTTAGTAAACCGTCGGTCTTTCAGACGAGATTAAGTTTATTTCACTGCTAAAAATAGTCAAAAATGCTGCGATATCAGATATTGACTATGGTGCTATAGTGTGGCTTCCTATGCTGAGGTCATCAATCTAGGTACGCAACGACTGATAGCGAATGGGTAATGGGTCATAAGTTAATCGTATGTCCTCAACCCCATTCACTAATGACTAATGACCAATGACTAATAACTAATGAACTTGTGGACACACTTTACTGGTTCGACCAAATTAAACCACAACATCGCAATCTGGTAGGGGAGAAAGCATTTAACTTGAGTAGATTGAAGCATCTAGGTTATCCATTAGTCCCTGGTTTTGTCATTTCTGCTCAAGCTTTGCGTCAATTTCTGGACAGTCTTAATGGTTCGGAACCATTAGTGGCTGATTTACCCCATTCTTCCTTGCATTTGGATGTTGATAATTGGCGACAATTACAACAGGTGGCTACAAGAGTTCGTCAGGAAATTATCTCCGCTTCTGTACCACCAGAATGGGTGAGCGCTATCTATAACGCAGCTCAAGGGTGGCAGGCACCTTACCTGATGTTACGTCCGTCGCTAAGCGTGTCTAATTCGACAATTAAACTCAGTAATACCTCTGGGTTAATGGCAGCACATATTTGCGAATGTCAGCCGGAGAGAATCGCACTGTCGTTGAAGCAAACCTGGAGTCAGCTATTTTCTGCCAAAAGTCTGATGTACTGGCAGCGGATGGATATAAACTTACAAGCAGTTCATCTGGCGGTGTTGGTGCAACCTTTGCAAAATCCCCTAGCTTCTGGTACTCTCCATGCCAGAACAACAGGATTAGAGATTCAATCCACCTGGGGATTGGGAGTAGCCATCACCCAAGGAGAAGTACTACCCGATACCTACCAAGTTAAATGGGAAACCGGGGAAGTGAGATCCCGCCATCTGGGGAGCAAAATGCTAGCCTATGGGTTAGCTAACGAAGAAAAAGCGGGTTTCCAAGCAGTTACTACGGCGACCGGGAGTAGTTACGGCAACTGTTTGCAGCAATACCTGAGTGACTTAAACTTACAACAGCAATACGCCTTAACACCAGAACATCTGCAACAGGTCATTCAACTGGGAATCAGACTGGCTGGGGATGTGGGCAAAAATTTCACCTTGGAGTGGGTTATTTGTCCGTCAACAGCAACAAAGTTGACCCAGGTGACGATCACCCAAGTTATTACCCCTCAGTTCTTGACTAATCATACCCAAGAACTCAAGGGACTAGCAGCAGCAGCAGGTAAAGTCCAAGCTAAAGCTTATACAATCCCCTATGGTGAACAAAACCTAGACCAAATCCCCCCAGGAGTGATTTTAGTCGCACCGGCGATCGCCCCTGATTGGTTAACACAACTGCAACAAGTTGCGGGTATAGTCACAGAAAAAGGCGGATTAACTAGCCACGCAGCAATTCTAGCGAGAGAATTAGGTATTCCGGCTGTGGTAAATGTGAGTCGTGCCACAACTTTGATACAGAGTGAAGCACTACTGTTATTAGATGGATATCGCGGAGAAATTCATCTGTTGGGTAATCAAGAAGTCCACAGAAATCGGGAACCGGTCATGGGAGAAAATGGACAGCACAGTTTTTCACCACAGCACCAACCTACCCCTGTAAAACAATCTACACTGCCGATTATCGCCACCCAGTTACTAGTTAATCTCAGTCAGCCGCAGTTGATAGAACAAGTTCAAAGTTTACCAGTTGATGGCGTTGGGTTACTGCGTTCAGAATTAATGGCGATCGCATTGCTGGAAGGACAACACCCCCATAGTTGGATCGAGCAGGGACGTTCAGACCAATTACTGGAACGTTGGAGTGATACAGTCCTTCAGTTTGTCCGTGGTTTTGCTCCTCGACCTGTTTTTTATCGTTCTTTAGATTGGCGTTCCCAGGAGTTATCATCTCTTAAGCATACTCCCGCTGATTCCCCATTGTCACACCAGCAGCAAGGCTTATCTATCCTCGGTGAACGGGGTACTTTCAGCTATTTTACCAATCCCGCAGTGTTTGATTTGGAATTGGCAGCATTGGTAGCTGTGCAGCAATCGGGATATCACAATTTCCACCTGCTATTGCCTTTTGTTCGCAGTCTGGAGGAGTTTAGATTTTGCTACCAACGCATTCAAACGGCTGGGTTAACTCAAATACCTCAGTTTCAAATTTGGATTATGGCAGAAGTCCCCAGCGTGTTGTTTTTGCTACCGGATTATATCAAAGCTGGTGTCCAGGGTATTTCCATCGGGACTAACGACCTGACCCAACTACTGTTGGGAGTAGACCGGGAGCAGGGAGAATTAGGAGCTTACTTCAATCAACGTCATCCAGCGGTAACAGGTGCGATCGCTCAACTCATCCGCATGGCAAATCATGGGGGAATTCCTTGCTCTATTTGCGGTCAAGCACCGACAATTTATCCGGAAATTATCCAGGATTTAGTAGAGTGGGGGATTAGTTCTATTTCTGTAGACCCAGAAGCGGTCGAGCGGACTTATAATGCGATCGCCCGTGCAGAACAACGGTTAATCTTACAAGCCGCTCGTCGTCAATTTCATCCTTCACCACCAAATCACCCTTATGGGGGATAAACTAAATCTGTTTTGCTGGCAATATTAATCATGGCATTATTGCTCAATATTAACAGGACTCACGCACCGATGATAATTTGGTGTCCCAGCGCGACCTAGCGAGGGAAGTAATCGACAACAACCATCGGATTGTTTCCCAAGACGGCTGTTACGGTCGCTTCAGACCATGCGAGTGCTTGCGTAAGCCCTAATTGATGTGAAATTCATACTTAATAATCAGCAGTAATGACGAATGACTCCTACTATATAGCTCCCAATGATTGGCAAAACATGATCTTCCGATTATGCCTAGCATTAGTAGTGGGAGGTATTATCGGCTCAGAACGCGAACTCAAGCAGAAACCGGCTGGGTTGAGAACTCATATGTTGGTCTGTGTTGGTAGTGCTATGTTTGTACTCATACCTCTGCAAATGGGTATCCACTCATCCAGTCCTGATGCTTTAAGTCGTGTAATTCAAGGTGTAGCAGCGGGTATAGGGTTCATCGGTGCAGGGGAAATTTTACGTCCATCTGCTCAAACTAACTCAAGCAAAACAGTACAGGGACTGACATCGGCTGCAGCTATTTGGGTGTCGGCTGCTTTGGGTGTGGCTGCTGGTTGTGGTTTATGGCGGTTAGGGTTGACTGGTGCTTTCGTATCTTTGTTGATTCTCAATATATTTAAAAAAATTGAGAACATGTGAAAATATTTAATGTTCAGTAATCAACAATTAATAGCCAAGCACCAACTTGTAGCTTGCCCTATCACCAATGCTAATACATAAATAGCTTCAAGGCTTTGGCAAACAGCGGATCGTCTGCGGCTCTAATTTGGAGGATGGATTTAACTAATGAAATAAAAGCCCAGTCTACCTTGTGGTCTGTTTCAATGGTTTTGCTTGCTGGATAGTACTTTACATCATCTAGTTTTAATTCGTTGGTAGAGCCTGTTTGCCATTCTTTATGTTTAACATCCCAAGATAAGCAGTGCCCTCGTAAAGTAAACTGAAACCAGCGAATTTCATTGTTTTTTAAGTCAAAAAATACATCAAAATAAGGTTCTTCACCCTGATACCAAATCCTTCTAATCCCAGATTCGTAACCAGGTTTGAGAATCTTTTGATCTATAGCTCTGAGGGAGGAGCCTAGGACTGCAATTTCGTTAGGCTCTACTAATGCTTGCACTTTGGACATATGTAATCTATCTGTAGGGGGAACTTTCATCACGAGTAACGAAAATTTATGTGAAGCGTTGCCAACTCCGTTATTTCTGAATTGCCCAGTGAATTACCCACTGGTAATACTCTTTATAAGGTAATCGAAATATTACAGAATTAGTATCGAAGTTGACTTGATTTTAACAACAAATTCCGATATTATATTTGTTATTTAAATCTAAATAATAATACAGATATTTTTATAGTATTCAGGATAAAATTTCGGAAATATATCCCAGTAAAAATTTGATGACATCTGCAAGTTTCATCAGCAATTAATTATCTTACTGATTTCAGGCTTCAGGTCTACTAATTTTTTACTAGAAATTAAAAATTTTGACCCCCAAATATTGTAACTTATACTAATCAACAGTAGGTTGAAAAAATGTCGGAATCAAATTAAACCTACATAACTTCATTGCTAGTCATTACTGGCACAAGCAACATTCAACAGCTATTGATTATTCTGCTCACCTTCCCAAGCTATTATTCCCCAGAACTAATGTGTCCAGCGCAAACAGAGAGAATTTGAGCAGAATCCAGCCACTGAGCATCAAAAGCACCTAGATGAGTAGTAGTAATTAGAGTTTGGAAACGGTCGGCAATGGCTTCCAGTAGCTGATTTTGTCGGGATGGGTCTAACTCGGCTAAGACATCATCCAGCAACAGCAGCGGTGGTTCGCCAACAACCTCTTCAATTAATTTTAACTCAGCTAATTTCAGTGATAGTACCAATGTTCGTTGTTGACCTTGAGAACCATATAAACGAGCAGGAGTATTATTTATAACTAACTCTACCTCATCACGATGGGGACCGACTAGGGTAGTAGCTTGGTGTTGTTCAGCAACGGTACGCTGCTGTAGTTTTTCTACAAAAGCTAGCTGGAGAGTTTCGGAAGAATTTTGTTCTAAAGGTACGTTTGGGGTGTATTTAATTTGTAAAATTTCCTTAGAACCACTAATGCTTGAATGCCAAGCGGCTGCTAAAGGGGCTAATCTGGCTATGGCTCTAGCACGCCGTCTAATCACCCGTACCCCCGTTGTGACTAACTGAGCATCCCATACGGCTAGCTCAGGATTTCTAGCCGTATGGGAGCAGTCCCGGTATTTTTTCAGGAGGGCGTTACGCTGGCGCAGCACTTGATTATACTGCTGCAAAATATGAGCGTATACAGGTTCGAGTTGCAACAAGAGCGTATCTAACCAGTGACGGCGTTTTTCTGGACTACCGCGCACTAGTTCTAAATCCAAACTAGAAAACTGTACCGCATTTAACACGCCTAGGAAATCTATCTGGCGACGGAGATACTCGCCATTGAGCGCCACACTACGGCGTCCGTTACGGCGTAGAGTTAAAGTTAGTTCGCTGCTACCCGTTTGTCGTACCAGGGAAGCGTGAATTTGACTAAAGGCTTCACCTTCGCAAATAAAATCGCGATCGCTCCCCATGCGATGCGATCGCAATGTTGAGAGCAATTCTACTGCTTCCAGGAGATTAGATTTTCCCTGGGCATTATCCCCTACCAAAATTGTTTTCGGCGCGAGAAATTCCACGCGCTGGTCATGGTAATTGCGAAATTGGCGGAGGTGAATGGTTTTGAGGAACATACAGAGATTTTGGATTGGGGATTTTAGATTTTAGATTATTTGCATGTATCCCCAATCTAAAATCCACGCATCGAAAATCTAAAATTGCTAGACTCGTTGCTTACCCAGTAAGCGGATAACTATCTTCTCTAGTTCAATCCAGACAAACATCAAAGCGCTAAATCCGAGACAGATTAATAGTTCCTGATTGCTGAGTAAGTGGGTACCAAAGAAAGCTCGTAGTGGGGGAACGTAAATTAGCATCAACTGCAAAATCGTCGTTAAAATCACAGCACCCAAAACGAAAGGATTAGAGAAAGGATTCATCTGAATTGTTAGCTGGGTATTGGAACGAATTGCGATCGCGTGACCCATTTGTGCTATGCACAAGGTAGTAAATACCATTGTTTCCCAGCGGTCGGGGTCAAGTCCGGGAATTCCTGGGAGGGCTTTACTGTGAGCGTAAGCCCAGTTCATGAGGATAATTGTGATGATTGCAAACACAATCCCAATCCGAATCATGTAGGAACCCAGACCGCGAGCAAAAATACTTTCGCGGGGACTGAAGGGGGGACGCTTCATCACATCAGGTTCTGGTGGTTCCACCGCTAAGGCTAGGGCTGGTAAACCGTCCGTCACTAAGTTCATCCACAGAATTTGTAGGGGTGTCAGGGGAACATCTCCCAGTCCCAGAAGCGGTGCAGCAGCGATGGTTAATACCTCACCAATATTACTACCGAGGATGTATTTAATAAAGCGGCGAATATTAGTGTAAACCACCCGTCCTTCTTCAGTGGCGGCGACGATAGTAGCAAAGTTGTCATCCAGCAGCACCATGTCACTGGCTTCTTTACTCACATCGGTGCCGGTGATACCCATAGCAATACCAATATCAGCTTGTTTCAGGGCTGGAGCGTCGTTTACACCGTCCCCAGTCATTGCTACAAATCTACCGCGACGTTGTAGTGCTTTGACAATCCGGAGTTTGTGTTCTGGAGACACACGAGCGTAAACGTTTACCAGGTCTACATTTTCCTCTAATTCTTGGTCATTCATCCGTTGCAATTCCTGACCAGTTAGAGCGCGATCGCCGGGAGCGGAAATCCCCAAATCTGCACCGATGGCTTTGGCTGTGAGTTGGTGGTCGCCGGTAATCATTATAGGACGGATACCTGCTTGCTTACACTCGCGTACCGCATCCCGAACTTCTGGACGGGGTGCATCCAACATCCCCACCAATCCTAACCACACCAAACCTTGTTCTGAGGCTTCATCCGTACCTTCTGGGGGTACAGTATCTAGGGGTTTGTAGGCAAAGCCCAGTACCCGCAAACCACCGCCAGCCATTTTATCATTTTGTGCCAGAATTTCACGCCGTTGTTCATCTTTAATCGGCAGGAGGTCATTACCTAGATGAATGTGGGTACAACGAGCGAGGATTAACTCTGGAGATCCTTTGGTAAACATGGCGTATTTTTCCGCCCTCAGCAAGCCACTGTCTTCCATGTGGTTGCTAATCATAGTTGACATGGGGGTATCTATGGGCTGAACGCTGGAAATGACGCTCATCCGCTTGCGTTCTGAGGAGAAGGGAAACTCAACCACGCGGGGTAGCTTACTAGCCCATTGGTCTTTTTCAATACCTGCTTTGGCGGCGAGGGTGACTAAAGCACCTTCTGTTGGGTCGCCTAAAATTACCCATTGCCCTCCCTCCTGTTGCAGTACAGAATCATTACACACAGCGCAGGCGATCAGCAATGCTTGCAGTTCTGGATAATCTTGGGCGTCTATTGTCTTCCCCGAAGCCAGTTGAAAGTCTCCTTGTGGGATGTATCCTTCACCACTGACGCGCAATTCTTGGTTACTGGTATATACAGATTGCACCACCATTTTGTTCTGGGTCAGGGTGCCGGTTTTATCGGAACAAATTGTGGTGACTGAACCGAGGGTTTCCACCGCTGGTAGTTTGCGAATCAAAGCATTACGGCGCACCATCCGCTGGGTACCTAACGCTAGGGTAACGGTGATTACAGCGGGTAAGCCTTCCGGAACTACCGCTACCGCCATACTTAAGGATACTTCCAGTAAATCGATAAAGTTACCGCCGCTCAGCAGTCCGACCCCAATAACAATGGCTACCAGTACCAAGGAACCGGTCACCTGGGTTTTACCCTGTTGGCCAATCCGCTGCTGCAAGGGGGTTGGTTCGCTTTCCACTGACTGCAACATAGCGGCGATTTTGCCGATTTCAGTCTGCATTCCGGTGTTTGTTACCAGAACCTTACCCCGTCCTTGGACAACTTCTGTACCTTGAAAGACTACATTAATGCGATCGCCCAAGGTTGTTTCTGTGGGCAATTGTATATCTGACTGTTTATTAACGGCTTCTGCTTCCCCAGTTAGGGCTGACTCTCGGATTTGCAGGTTAGATTGCTCAATTAACCTTCCATCCGCTGAGACTTGCACCCCAGCTTCTAGGAGCATCACATCTCCAGGTACCAATTCCTTGCCAGGGATATCTGCCAGTCTACCGTCGCGGATGACTCGCACGTTGGGTGATGCTAACTTTTTCAAAGCTGCTAGGGCTTTTTCGGCACGGCTTTCTTGCACGTAGCCGAGAACTCCGTTGAGGATGACAATCGCTAAAATAGCGATGGTGTCTTTGAAGGGTACTTCCCCTGGTTTGAGTTGACCGGCTTGCAAAGACATCAGGTCTAAGGCTCCGGAAATGAACGCCACAGCAATCAGCATCAACAACATAATGTTCTTGAACTGATCCAGGAGAATTTCCCAAGAACTGCGACCACCAGTTTCTTGCAGTTCATTAAGTCCGTATTTTTGCAACCGTTGCGTTACTTCTGAGGAACTTAAGCCAGCTTCTGCATCGCTGTCTAGTGATTCTATTGCTTGATTAACCTGTAAACTGTGCCATACTGCTTCTGAATTAAACAAAGAATTAGCCGACATGAGTGGGGTCACAAAAATACGGAACAAGTTCGATCATAAATGAGGTATCACCCGAAGTGCATCCGCTTCTGTAGAGAGAAGCATTACCACTATCAGGTACTGATCTAGAAATTAATAGTCCAGAATCAATACTCTTAAGTCAATAATCAATATAAATACTCATTGGTGCAATTATCTGCTTCACCGTTGACACTATAAAGTGTGTCACAGTTGAAATCCTTTCCCCATTTAGGGTTTCTCCCTGATTTGCTGTCTAATTTATGGCTCTGTCTTTTAAATTTCCGGATACATATTAGGATATGTTATCGATTCTATAATTTGGCTCATGGCTAATCGCTAACGGCTAATTGGTAAGAAATGAATTTCCCCATGCCCCATGCCCCATGACGCCAGTTCGCTCAACGGGGGGAACCCCCGCACGCGACTGGCTCCCCCATGCCTGTCATATGTTCACTAAGATACACAAAATTAGTGACTAATGTGCTAGATTTCGCTGCTACTCAATTCAGTTTGATATGACTTCTGCTAACCCGGCTTACATACCCAGTGACTTTTCTGGACGACGGACAATTAGACCCCTTGGTGCATCTGGACTCTACGGGATTGCCAGCTTTGGTGATACATTACTGGCTCTCGACACCCATAAAGGGCATCTGTTGCAAGTTAATCCCGACAATGATGATACTAAGATTTTTAACAACAACCAGGTATCAGATTTTATCGATGCCACTGGTTTGGCAGTGTGGGAAGATACTCTGTGGTTTACAAGGGAAAACAGTGTTTACTATTGCAAATTAAATTCCTTAAGTCCGCTGCATTTTGTAACCTTGCCTTACCAAGCAGATGGTGTGGCTGTTTGGGAATCCACAGTCTACATTAGCTGCCAACGGCTGGGGTACATTCTAGTTTATGACCGCAAGAGTGGGGAGAAAATCACCAGATTTTATTCCCCTGGTGTTGGGGAAGAAAATTTGGCAGTCTGTGAGGAAACTCTTTGGGTCTGCGACAAAGTTGAACAAACAGTATACTGCCTCGACAGAGCTACAGGAGAGATTCAATTTAGCGTCCTGACACCGTTTGAATGTCCTACAGGATTAGCGTTTCACCAAGACGCAGCTAGCGGGAAACAAACCCTGTTCATCGCCTACGCTAGCGAGGAAGCTTACATCCGGGATAATCCCAATGCCCATCCTTCCCACGAACTAACTTACCGCGATCGCACCTTTATTCACCCCCTGGATTATTTCTATAATCCCAAAGAACATTATGCTCTCTCCAATGGCTACCTGATGGAAATGTCCTATGCGGAGGAACTGGCGCCCTTAGATCAGGTAAATTTAACCCAACTAGAATGGCGGATTGCTTTACCCAGTGAAACTGACCGGCAAAAAATAAAGCACGTTGAACCGATTGGTTTACCGTTCACCGAAGAAATCATCGACGGACAACGGGTTGCTGTGTTTAAATTTGACAACCTCACCGACCGCGATCGGCATATATTTGGTTGGCGGGTAATTCTAGAAGTTCGTGGTATTAAGTACCGTGTTACTCCCCTCGATGTCGAAAATTACCCGGAACTAGATAGGGAATTGCAGCAGCGTTACCTAGTCGATAATGATAACCTCGCAATGGATAGTAGCATTGTCCAGCGGGCTGCAAGGGAAGCCATTGGCACAGAAACTAATCCTCTGCGAAAAATGTACGCCATCCGTAACTATGTCTATGACCAGTTATCCTATGGTATCAAACCCCATATTGATACCCCTGATGTGGTTTTAGACAGGGGTATTGGTTCCTGTGGTGAGTATGTGGGTGTTTTACTAGCGCTGTGTCGTCTGAATGGTATCGCTTGTCGCACTGTCGGACGCTACAAATGTCCTCCTAATGGGGAACACCAGCGCGTACCCCTGCAACCTGATTTTAATCATGTGTGGCTGGAGTTCTACATCCCCAATTATGGCTGGTTGCCAATGGAGTCCAATCCTGATGATTTGGGGGATGATGGTCCCTATCCCACGCGGTTTTTTATGGGTTTATGTTGGTATCATATCGAAATTGGCAAGGGTATACCCTTTGAAACCATTAGCAGCGAAGGTAAACGGTTAACCAAAGAAGAAGTTGCTATTGGTGATTTGGCAATCAATCACATTCGGTTCACGATTCTGGAAGAACTACCACCCTTTGGAAACTCCTAAGAGTGTGGGGCATTGGGGATTGGGGATTGGACATTGAGTAATCGTTCTGTTTCCCTTCCCTTCCCTTGTATTCCTTTTCCCCCTTGTCGCCTCTTCCTTATTATCACTTAATTATTTACAACATTTTTTGTATAAAAGAATATCTAAAAATTTAAATTTTTACAGTAAATAAAACAAAAAACCAAACAGTGATTGCCTTTTAAATTTCAATAGCAAGTATATTTTTCAATAATTAACTACTTCAATGACCGTAAATTTTTGCTGTCAAATCATTAAATTTTCTCGGCTAAAATATCAGGATAGTTAAAATATTTGCTTTTGAATACTTAATTAATGTTCAATTATTTTTGCAACTTTATCAACAATTTAATATTTTGAGTCAAAGTTTAACAACTTCTTTGTAAAGTCGATAAATTCATTATGTAATTTGTAAAATATAGACCTATGAAGAGGGAAAATATAATAACAACCACGGCAAAAGTCTGCCATAATAATTTCTGTATACACAGGAATTAAGTTAGCACTGGGATTTTAACAACAGTGAACCTAATACTTAGGGAAGAGAACGCTGAAGACAGCTAAAAGTTTTGTGATTGGGGTGACAAATTTGAACATGATGATTACTGTAGTATTAAGACGGAAAATTAGATGGGATAGAGGTTCCAAATTATACAAAATACATAAGTAGTAAGTAACATCTACCCAAGATTCTGCTTCCAGAGATAGTAAATTAACCGTAAAATCGGAAGAGTTAACTTGGCTTACACGTTTTATTTGGCATCAAAATGGTGAGAATAAAGTGAGTACGAGGATAGACCCTTGCAACCAACAACTGAACCCTGAAGAGCAGCGACTGTATCAGCATCTGCTGGAATTGGTACAAGTTGAAACTCCTAGCCAAATGATTGATCGCTGTCGGGCATTATTTATTGACGGTGTAGACTATCCGGAAGCCGAAATCACGCTGGCTGTTGATCGGATTACATCCTCTAAAACAGCAGAACAAGAATTTAAGTTTATTCTCAACCGTTGCTGCCATATTCTGATCAATCGCTGGCACATGCAACCCCATCTCCAGAGCGCAATACCAGAATTAATCGCTTTGTTTGAGTGTTCTTTTGGCGCCCCCCGTACAGTCAATAGTTTTCGTCAACCAAGTCTCAGACGCTTGCACAAACTGGTGAATCTGTTTATTAGCAGCGAGCAGTATGTAACTTTGCGTCGTCTGTCCCAGGTAATGGTTCAGCCCAACTTTGAGCTAAATAGCAACACAGGGAATAAACCGTTACTGACGTTGATGAGAAGATATCCATATTTATACGAACATTGTTTAATAAGTGAAGAGTGTTATTACGAACAGCAGCAGACGATACAGCACATCAAAGAAGAAGTCCAGAAAAAATTTGAAATCGATTTGTCGCAGTATGTAACCTACCAGGTACGGCGATCGCAGATATTAAGAACAGCACCAAATACAGAGGTACAGCGAATATTAAGACCAGTGAGGAATCCGACATTATTGAGCGATCGCGAACTGAATGCAGCCCTGAAGCACTTTATTGGCAAAATAGACAATTATGGTAGCTACAACGACTTAGCACAAAACTTTTTGAACCATACTCGTCATGTTCCTACCTTTAAAGCGTTTAAAGATGATTTATACGAATACCTGATATCTTCCTTAGATTCAGGTTATGGTAAGCTGCAATTTAACGAACGCTTGTATACACAGTTGTGCAATACCTCTCCAGACTGTGACAACCAAAAGCTCAACGAGTTTTTAATGGTGAGGACTTGTACCCAGTTACTCAACTTCCTAGTGGCGGACACTCCTGCTAATCCCCAACACTTTACTTTTGTGGACTTGATTACCAATCAAGGTACTACCCTGACCACGGGTCTGCTGCTGAAGATTGTCCTTATTTGTCGCAAAGTTAAGCCTTACTTAGAAAAGCGGTTTGCGATTTTGTTTAACCACTACGAATCTGCAGCTACTAGCTGTATCCAGTGGCTGGTTCAATCTTTAGAGAAGTTAAACGTCGCTCTTAGCATTCACTTTGGTAAGGTAGACCTATCAGTGCTAAATCAAATTGCTTAGGTATGGGTGATTCGTCAAGAGTCATTAATCATTAGAAAAATCAATAAATAGACTATTGACTAATTACTTGAGATATCTATTAACCAAACTGTAAAATGCCAATTTTGGGGAGTTATGGTTGTTTTCCAGTAACAACAAACAGGGGAGTGTTGCTATTTCAGAGGTGGCATTACAATATATAGGATATCCATAATGAGGACAAATAATGACCCAAGTGGTTCTAGGAGAAAACGAAGGAATCGATTCAGCTCTACGTCGGTTTAAACGCCAAGTTTCTAAAGCTGGTATCTTAGCTGATGTCAAGTACCATCGGCACTTTGAAACACCGTTGGAAAAACGGAAGCGTAAAGCAGTTGCAGCACGTCGCAAGCGGCGTTTTAAGTAAACGCCTTATACTCTGGCGTTGCTTGATGACAATAATAGTACACAAGCAACGACAGTAACGCTATTATTTTTAATATTCTCTCACAAATCTCAAAGTGGACTTAGCTGATTTTGTCAAGTCCACTTTTGGATGTTGAGTGCTGAGTCATTAGTCATTAGTCATTAGTCATTAGTCATTAGTCATTAGTGATTGGGATTGACCTGATTCTCAATGCGCGACTCTGGGGTGGTGGACTGGTAGACTCAGGAGGAAGCACTGCTAATGGTGCGGTTGTTGAAACGGTTCATAGCGATTTCTACACCTTGCTTCAAGCTAAGTTCTACTGCGTCTGTTACCATTTGCAGTACTTCAGACACTATTGGTGTTTCCACTGAGGAAAAGCGTCCTAAGACGTGAGAAACTGTACCACTATCGTCGGCAACGGCGGAATTTTTCGGTCTACCAATACCAATTCTTAACCTAGGGAAGTTTTGGGTATTTAAGTGAGCGATTGTGCTTTTCATACCATTGTGTCCGCCAGCGGAACCGGATAAGCGCAGACGAATCTTTCCCAAAGGTAAATCCATCTCGTCATAAATTACCAGCACCGACTCTGGGGGTAACTTATACCAGTTTATGACCGCACCAATTGACTGTCCGGAACGGTTCATGTAAGTCAGAGGTTTCAGCAAGCGAATTTTGCCACCTACGGGTGCTAGTCCTTCCCCAAACTGTCCCTGAAACTTGCGATTTTCTGTGAGGGAAATGTTCCAGTAACGGGATAAAGCATCGATAGCAGCGAAGCCGATATTATGGCGTGTTTGGTCATATTTTGGCTCTGGGTTCCCCAAACCGACAATTAGCTGGGGAATTACCAAAGCTCTTGCAGTAGCAGCTTCTGTCATCCGATTTTGGATTTTGGATTTTGGATTTTGGATGGACTCTATGGTTTATACAGGGTGGCTGTTTGTACAGCTTTTGCTCACGAATGATGCGCGGACTGCTAGAGCGCAAAGTAAAATCATTAAGCCATGTATCAAACTTGTTGAGCAGTGGATTTGGCAAGTATTTGATAAATACAAACCTATGATTGCGAACTAGGAGATTGAGTTTCGCTTTTAGTAGATTCTATTTGCTTTGGTTCTAGTTCAGCGGTAGTTTTCATAGCTTCAGTTATCTGTTCAGCTTCCCGCTTGAACTCGCTTTGAAACTCGTTGGAAGCGTCTTGGAAGCCACGTAGAGCTTTACCTAAACTGCGACCTATTTCTGGTAGTTTTTTTGGACCAAAGATTAACAGCGCTACCACAAATATGACAGCCATTTCTGGCAGACCGATACCAAATATATTCATTGTGTTTGGCTCCTAGGTGATATGAGGGATTTGAGATTGGGTAATGAACTAATAACTCAGGATTCAGGACTCAGGACGCTTGCACTTCTTAGTATAAGATGCACAAAAAAACCCGGACGGATTCCGGGGTGAAAATTGCTTGTGACTCAAGCTTAGCAAGTGTTGGGCAATTACAAGCCTAGGCTGCGCCAGTCCACATTTACGTCTTGGATCTGAATGGTCTTGTTGTAGACCTGGAGAATAATCAACAAGAACACGAAAAATAGACCCATAAAAACAGCCATTAAGGGGGTTGTGCCCCAACCGGGAGCTACTTTACCATACTCAGCGTTCAGAGGTCTGAGAATATCTCCCAAGCGAGTCCGTTGTGCCATAGTTCACCTATGATGAGTTACGAAAGCATTTTTTTAATGTTCTGTAATATTCTATAGGAATACTACTCATAATAAATCTTTGTGTTATGGAATCAGCAACAGTTCTTAGCATTTCAGTCTGCGCTGTCCTCATGGTTATAACCGCACTGTCGATTTATACATCCTTTGGGCCTCCGGCTAAGCAATTGGATGACCCCTTTGACGACCACGAGGACTAAAGTTGACCCTCAGACTGGAGTCTGGGAGCAGCATGGACAATCAAGCAAAGCCTGCCTATGCAGGCTGAAAAGATTTTACATAAAAATTTACATCAATTTCCCTACAGCAACGCCACTTGGGTTTATAATATGGCTATTTTGCACTGGGAACTCTATTAGTTGATGGTTGGGGACTGATTCTACGGCACCGAGGGTTTTTAGGGTGGCAAGAGTCGCAGTGGTTAAACCAGTAACACCCATGATGTTCATACCTTCGTAGGGACGAGGCGATCGCAATATCTCTCTACATTCTCCTGTTTTGACATCCCAAAGTCGAATTGTCTGGTCTTGACTGCAACTAGCTAAGATTTGTCCGTTAGGGTGGAAAGCAAGTCCATAGACGCAATGGGTGTGTCCTGCAAGTTCTCTCAAGCATTCCCCTGTTTTGCTATCCCAAAGTTTTATATTCAAATCATGACCAGCACTGGCAATGATATCACCTTGGGGATGAAACTTGACACTCATGACTATTTTTGTGTGTCCCTGCAATGTTTGCTGACAGTTACCCGTTTTGACATCCCATAACTTTACACTCTGGTCAAAACTGCTACTGACTGGCGTTTGAGAGTCAGGACTCCAGTCAAGGGAAAAGACCCAATTTTCGTGTCCCTCTAAGGTAGATAAGCATTCCCAGGTTCTCGCATCCCATAATTTGATACACTTATCGCTACCACTAGCGAGAATTTCTCCATCCAGACTCCAAGCAACTGAATAGACCCAACCGGGATGTCCTTCTAAAGTCTTGAGGCATTCCCCAGTTCTAATATCCCAAACCTTAACGGTAGTAAGAGTATGACCATAACCATCCTCATATCTATTCTCACAGATTTTGGTACAGCGCTGCTCACTGCTTTTCCATCTTTTTTCATTCAAGAACGAAGAATGAAATTTGAGTTTGCCCAAATGCGAACTGAATTTATGGCAGAACAAGTAGCTAGACAATTGCTAGAGCATGATAAGTGGAAAAGACGCAGCTTTGAAGCGATAAAATACAGATTAGGTGGTTTTGAAGATGACGAGTTGAGAAAGATTATTGTCAGAGCAGGTGCTATTAGATTTGAAGATAGCAACGGTAAAGAATTTTGGGTATTACTCAGTAGAAATCGGCATACTTTAAATTCTTAGCTATAAAATCCAAATATGCGATCGCTCTTTCCATCACCGGATAATTTCATGCGAGCACACTAATTCCTGACCGTCCAATCTTTAAAATGCCACCCAGGTATATTATCATCAGATTCGCTAAATTATTTAATTTTTCATCTATCAATCGCACTCGTGATAATTCCCATAATTTTTTTGATATCTCGGAGATAATATTCACTCAAATCAATACTAACAACTTGATTTTCTAATTTCAAAAATCTCCAGTTAGTACCAGATGTCACCACACCATGAATAATTGGTATCGGGTTCTCTTGACGTTCGTTAAATATTCTCGCTGCAACCATTTCGGCAATACACTGACCTAATCCAGAATTAATATTTTCCTTTTTTGCTTCTACGATAATTATTACTGGTGCTGTTATTACTAAAACTTCCGGAGAACGGCTGATAATAAAATCACAAGTTCCATTTAAACCCCGTTCTGCATCCACACTAAAATCAACACCAGAAAATAGATTTATTTGTTCTTGAAACTGCCTGCGTACATCTATTAAAATTGGTGCAATAATCATTTCTGAACGCGCTTTTTCGCTATTATTTGCGGTAGCTATCGGTACATTGTAAGCAAGAATTTCATTTAGTAAAGAGCTACATTCTACTTCCGGACAATCAGCAAATATATTGACTTTCTCAAATGTTGTTAAGCTAAATGCTTGCTTGACTCCTGGTAAATTAAAATCGCTGTAAGACATATTAACTTCCTTCACTAACACATCTGCTTCTATCTGTTCCATCTGCCGTGCCACAAACAACTCACCATAACCAATCTGGCTAGGTATCCTCACATCTATTCTCCGACTTCTTTATGAAGCTCAGAAACGGAATGAGAAGGGTTTTTTATTGACTATTTCTTGCTCATTAGTTTAATAGTCTCATCTTGACCACCACTAGCTAGGATTTGTCTGTGAGGGTGGAATGCAATTTGCCAAATCCAATTTGTATGTCCTACGATGGTTGTTAAACATTAGTAATCAAGCCGCCAAATTTGACAAGCTGCCTTAGCCATTCTTTTTTGTCGTTCTTCAATTTCTTTCGGACCCCAAGTTGAACAGCTTACAATATCTTCATTAAGAATTAACTTAGACTTAGAAAAAGCAGCAGCACATTTATCTGGGAATGAAGTATTACCAATTTTGCGGTTAAGAGTTGAGTCGAGAAGTGTCATGTTTCCAAGCCTGTAAATATATTCTCTCGCATCAGTTTTTTTGGAAAAATTTACTAACCAATTTTCATTCGGTTTTTGAGGTAGAATATGCTCTAAATTAACATCATTACCATTTGGGTTTGCCACTAATTCTTTACCATCCGTATGATAGCTATTTATTTCACTTAATATATAACGCGCTAATTTAGGATTGGTAACTGACTTCACCTCAAAATTATTAACAAATTCGCTATCACTGGGATAAACTTTACCTTTATCTATCTGGTGAAAAATTTCTTTAACATTTTTTGGTTTTTGTTCGCGTACATATATAGCGGCGTCACTGTAAATAGCCTCTAGTTTTACTGCTGAAAATCCACAGATAAAATTGTATCGGAAGGAAAGAATAACCACCATTCTTAAAACTTTAGGAAATAGTTCATCAGGGAGGTTTTGCTTGGATGAAAGCAACAGAGAATTGCACAAAGTTACATTGAAAAGGCGCAGTAACTCTAAATCTTTTTTGACGCTAGAATCATACAAATTCCAGATTGGGCTATCAGGCTTATCAAAAGCGCTATACACTTCAGATGCATCCCTTAATTCACTAACAAAACTAGCAATTTCAGATGGATTTTGAATTTTTTTAGTGATGTTGCGATATAAGTCTTTCTCACGTACAACACCATATCTTGATAGCCAGTAGTAGCGAATAAACTTTGTTAATTCTGCTCTATCTATTTCTTTATTGATTTCTGTCCAAGCGGATTGAAAATCTTTAATTTTTTTACCGGCTCTTGAGAATAAGTAGTTTTTTAGTAAATCAGCGACTGATAACTCTAAGCCTCGGTCGTTTAATGTCTCAAAAATTAGATAGGAATTAGCTTCGTCAGAGACTGATATTAATATACAAATCAGTTTATCTCTAACACACTCTATAATTTCTGGAAAATCACTAGTTTTCTCTATATGTTCTTGCACTTTTTGATGAAGTAATAAATAAGCATTTAATAGGAGTTTATTTGACTGGTCTAAATTCCTCTTCTTAACAGCTTCTTTTAAATCGTCTATCGGTTTAGATTCAACTATTTTTTCTTGAAAATATCGATTATTTTTATCATTAAGAACTAGTTTAGACTCAATTTTACGTGTTCGTAAATCTAATTTACCTAAATACTGTTGAGAAATAGTTTGAGCTAGCAGTTCATCACCTTTTTGCTTAGCAATATCTCGTAGTACACACATTAAGATGAAAATTGTTGTGACACGCTGTTGTCCATCAATTAAACTTAACTGAGGTTTAGTAGAGTTGTTGACAACTACTGCACCCATAAAATATTCGCTACGCTTCTCGTCGTTTATAGTTTCTTTAATGTCATTCCAAAGCTGCTCTACTTCTGTTTCTGTCCAAGAGTAGTCTCTTTGGAAGGAAGGTACAACATAGACGGCATTATTAGTTGCTAGTAATTCACCAAATGTCATTAATCGGCTGTCAATTGTGCTGGTAGGCATGTTTCCATCCTGTAAAGTCTTTAGTCTCACATGATATGTAATTACCAGCTTAGCAATTAATTCTTAAAGTAGTAGTTATTACTAGTCAGAAAATTTCTCCGTTTTTCTGACATGGCTATATCTACTGTAAATTCAGTATTATCACCTAACCTTGAAACTAGCAATTTTCCAAGGCTGTATCCTCACACTTTCCCCACTAACTAATACTTCCGGCACAGCAACTTCTCTCTCTAACAAATCCACCGCTTCACCTAAAGTCAACCCTAAATCACTTATTAAAGACAATTCGGCTACTTCCCCGTGACATTCATAACACCGCAAAATCCACTCTTGGGGATTATCTTCCGACTGCTTAAACGCCATCAAGATTAAGTTATCAGCAGATAGATTCAACAAACTAGCAACAGGTGGTAATGATTGGGATGCAGAATTGGGTAAGTTTTTCTTTAGTAAAAACACTTGTAATGGATGATTTAATTCATACCCACGTCGTACTGTGTGCGCGGCTTCCCAACTCCCAGCATGGGGGTATATTGCATAGGTAAATTCGTGAATACCTTGATCAGCTTCTGGGTCAGGCCAGTGGGGACTTCTGAGCAACGTTAACCGCAGTTGATTGGGTTTGCTGTCGTAACCATATTTGCAATCATTCAGCAAACTGACACCGTAGCAATTTTGGATTTGGGATGGGGAAGAATTTTCTTCATTATCTAGCTCTGTTGCTGTTAAATCTGCCCAGCGTAAGGCGGGGACTTCCCATTTGGCTTGTTCTGCTGGCGTTTGGGGCTTAGTAGTGCGACGAATTGCCGCGCAGGGTATTTCATAGGTAGCAAAGTCTGCGTCTAAATTCAGAGGAAACGCTGCTTTAACTAAAACATGGCTTTCTTGCCAATTGACCGTTGTGGCGATTTTCAGCAATGGTGAATCAGCTTGGAGGATGTAATCACAGCAAAACTCCGACTCCCCTATTTGTCGCACCACACGCACACGACTTTCCACGCAACCTTGCGCTACCCAGGTAATTGATTTCAGTTGCGGTGCTTCTAGCAGATGCTGCTGATAATTCGGGTCAATATTCCAAGCATCCCAATATTGTCCGCTATCGTGGAAGGCTTGTAATTGATTTCCCCCTGGTTCTTCGAGGACTTCTCTATTATTTACCTTGTCAAAAATACTCGCTAAATTACCTGTCACATCGTCAACAATTACCCGGAGTAGCTGATTCTCTAAAACAAAATTATTGCCTGCAAAACTTTTTTTGTTTGCAAAGGATTGCTCGGACTCTGATATAATTTTTGTATGATTGCCCTTCCCCGTGCCTATTGTATTCTGGGACGGTTGGGGAGACAGCCAAAACAAGCGATAACCGACAGCAGGAATATCTGGAGCGAGAAACAGCAAAGACCTCACCCCCAAACCCTCTGTTTCAGAGGAGACGGGAGTAATAGACGGGGTGAGGTTATATTGGCAAGGTAAGACTTCCCCGTCTAAATTAGAAATTTCCCAGTCTGTTTCCCCATCAGGCAGAGAAACCGCAACCACCTCAGAACGCTGCCAGTTGAGGGAATTAAAGACAACTATCGGCAAAGCATGTGGATGGGGAGGAGTTGGTAAAGAAATTTGGGATGCGATCGCCTCCAAAGACTGCTGCAATATTTCCGTCCCTAATTTTTCCACCCCCAGCCAAACGGTCAGCGCATCCCGATAAACTTCAGTAATCGAAGAACCCGGCAGAATATCGTGAAACTGGTGAAACAACACCTGTTTCCAAGCCGCTTCTAACTCAGCTTGGGGATAACTGACCCCAGCAGAGATACTCGCAACAGAAGCAAACAACTCCGCCTCATATAATAAATTTTCACAGCGACGATTCCAACGCTTTTGGTCAGCGTGGGTAGTATAACAACCGCGATGAAATTCCAGATAGAGTTCGTCATTCCATGTGGGGAATGAGGATTGAGGATTGGGAGAATCTTTTTCCCCAGACCCTAGTCCCTTATCCCTAGTCCCTAATCCCTGAATTTCTCGTAAATACTTCTGGGACGTCGTAAACTCAAGCTGAGGGAAGAAAGGCGAATCTTGCCAGCGACGGGCAATTTCCAACATATCACGGGTAGGTCCACCGCCGTGGTCCCCCACACCAGGAAGCCAGAGACAATCAGGAATATTAGTTTGACTTTGCCATTCACAAGCGTAAGCAGCCATTTTCACCGGGTCAATAGTTTCCCCAATTAGCGCCGACATCAAACTAAAAATCTCGCTTCCATCAGGAGACTTCCACCAAAACACATCATAGGGAAACTTAGTCGTATCATTCCAGCGCAACTTTTGGGTGACAAAAAACTCCACACCCCCCTGACGCATAAACTGCGGTAAACTCCAGCAGAAACCAAAACTATCCGGAACCCAGACCACCGGAGAAACCTGACCAAACTTCTCTAAAACATAACGCTGACCGTACAACAACTGACGGACAATCGACTCCCCAGAAATCAGATTTAAATCCGGTTCAACCCAAAAACCCCCCAAAACCTCCCAAACACCAGCAGCCACTTTTTCCCGAATAGCCGCAAACAAATCAGGACGATTCTCCTCAACCCAAGCATAAAGCACCGGAGAAGAATGACAGAAAATCAACTCACCAAAATCCTCCTGCAACCCCAGCACCGACTCAAAAGTCCTTTGCGTCGCTTCCCAAGTCTCACTCACTCGCCATAACCAAGCCAAATCCAAGTGAGCATGACCCAACAAATAAATTTTAGATTTGGGATTTTGGATTTTAGATTGAATTAGGTTCTCGCGTAACAACAACAAAGACTTCTCAAACTCTCCCTCTTCTTTGTCATCTTCCTTCGCGTCCTTCGTCCCTTCGTGGTTCATTCCCTCCAGAATCCCCGCCAAAACAGACAACCTCTCCGGTGCAAACACCTCCAAAAACCGCTGAACCACCCCCAACTCATCCGCCAAAAAACCCGGATCTAACCCCTTTGCTTCATATATCAAAAGCGAATGTACTTCGTACACGCAAAGCGATCGCATCAAAGCACCATCACAATGTCCCGGACTCACCAAGCGAATCGCAACAACAAACTCCTCCCCCTGACTGACTCCCTCACTCACCAATACCCTGGGAGAACAATCAAACAAATCACCAAGAGCCACCAACTTACCATTGACAAAAATTTGTGCCGCATCACCCCACCAAGTCAACGCCAAACGCAACTTAAAACCCGCCAGTGGATAACCATTTAAATTATGGGGAACAACTAACCTTTGCACCAACCAGATAACTTGTCTTCCCCCAGCCCAAGCCACATGTCCCCTAGAATTGAGTTCAGCAACATCCCAACCCTCAAACTCCCAAACCGCCGAAATATCATCAACATCCGCGCTAATATGCCATTGAGACAAAACATCAACTTGACAACAAGCGCGGAGTGCGGAAATTACCTCGGAAATCTGATTGTTATCCGACAGCGATACACTAGGCGTCATATCTAAAATTAATCTGTGATGTTCAGTGCTTAGGGCAAGTGTAACAACAATCAACTTTAAGAGCGAAGAACTTGCAATATAGTTTATGCTTTGCTTGGATAGTTCACGTAAACCTGTGTAAGCGGAGGGTTTTGTAACCTTTGACTTACCCCCTCTAACACTCAGAATCGGCGGGAAAACCACACCCTCACCTACTCAGCAGTAGTAAATACCATGTCTGGTTCCTCTGGTCGTTATCAAAGCAGACTCTTCAACTTCCTTCACCAACAATCCCTGAAACTGAAGGAACAATCCGCACGCGCCTTTCGCAATATTCAAGTCAGCACCAAATGGACAGTCGAAGCAATACTCTACCCATTTTATAAATTATTCCAGTCCGTCGCCGACGCAGGCAAACAACTAGGCACCTCCACTCCCCCCGACCAACAACAACAACTACCCAACCCCAGCGATAGCGACACCCCCATTCAACAAATCCTCCTCGCCATTCAAACCCTTCCCGACACCGAAGAACCCAAACCAGTAAACCCCTTCGTGTCCTTCGTGTCTTCGTGGTTCAATTTATTTAAACCCTCGTCCCCCGACAAACCAACCCTCCACCAAACAAACACCCTTAAACAAAACCGTCCCCAAATCCGAGCGATCGCATCTCAAATATCCACCCACACCCTCGTACTAGTCACACCCCAAAACCAGATACTCGACATCCTCACCCCCCAACAACAAAAAATCTTAGAGGGACGGATACTCGACGAAATCGCCAACTACTGGCGTGCATGGCGTCTTGCTCAAACCCCACAACAAACTCCCCAACTACCTCCAGTTTTCGATTGGTTAAAAAATCTCCTCCCAGGCGAACAACAAAACCCATCTCCCCCCTTACTTCCCCCTTCCCCAGCCATTGCCTCCTTAGACGCCGTACTTGCCAAAATCGAAACTGAAGCCTTACCAACCGTCGCCCAAGCATCAGGGGAACTTCTTCACGCTATTGAAAATCAACTAAAGTTATTTTTTGAAGATAAAGCTCCAACACCTGCTACCAGCCAAGATAACTCATCAAATAAAATTCAAGACTTAATTAGAGCCGCCATTGAATACTTTTTTGGCGGCAATAAACGTGATAAAAAACTTGCCTCACCTACACCCACAACCAGCGTCAACCCTACATCCATCTTCCAAGGTAAAGCACTCTTCACCCGTCCCCAACTACCAACTCAAACTTTAGCAGACCCCTGGTTAGACCAGAGCGATTTATTTGGAGATTCCCCAAGCAAAAATCAAGCAAAAATCAAGCAAAAATCAAGCCTTACCAGCCAATCCCACAGCAGCAGATAACCTGCAAAACTTATTTAACCGCTTCCGAAAATACTCACCCCAGCCCAAAACAGAAACTGGTTTAGTACAACAGCCAAAACCCACCCGTTCCATCACCAAAAAACAACAACCAGTCGCCGGGAAAGTTGCTGTAACTAGCAAGATAACTGAAACAAGTCTGACGACAACAGAAATTAAAAGTAATAGAGGAGAAATTTCTTCCCAACAACGCCGTCAGGCAGCAGGTGTAGAGTCCAAGCCTGATTATATAGAAACTAAACCACAAAAAATTGAATATGTCAAGCACCCCTTAGAGCAAATTTTGTCCTGGTTGGATAACTCGATGTTGTGGGTGGAAGAGGTATTTGTGAAAATTTGGCGATATTTGCAGAGGGTATTGACAGGGAGATAATGCGGTAGGGGAGGGGTTTCCCCGCCCTCAGTTTACTAGATAAACTAGAAGAATAATCAGGATTTGGAACAGAGAGGTTGATGCGATCGCCGTTTCCCGGAATTGACCCAGATACTGTCAAAGTTTGGCTCCAGAGTAACGGTGAATTATTACGAACTATTTCAAATTTTTCGGCTGTTGTGCGAGCGATCGCAAATAGTGGCAGCGGCAACGGATAGCCTCCGGCATCACGGATGAAACGGATAGGTTATCTTTCTGTGCCACGAATCACCTATCCGCTACATCAGTTACATCATCCGTTGCCACCGTCGATGATTAAACTAAAAGCTACCTGAAAATCTGATTTTCAGTATTTATATTGAGAAAAAAGCGGGTTTTTATTTTTATTTTTTATCTAAAAACTACCTGATTGACCTCAGTACGGAATTTAACTATCGTACCTTTATCACTTCTCTGGGGGTAAACCTAACTTCTTGCGGAACTCATCACCGTAATATGCTTTCTCCCAATTCTTCGCAGATTTAACTTGCTCAGGAGTGAGGTTTTGAGCATAGCTAAGGTCAGTACCAGTGAGGTCAGCACCGCTGAGGTTGATATCTTTAAAGTCAAGAAATGTGAGGTTTAGACCACTCAAATCAGCACCGCTCAGGTTAACACCAGGAGCAATTAAGAGCATTTGCTGCTTAACGGGGTCAAAATTCTGGGGAAATTTTGTTTCTTTGGTGTAGATAGCTTTTTTGAGGTCAGCACGGCTGAGGTCGGCATCGCTGAGGTTGGCACGGCTAAGGTTGGCACCGATGAGCTTGGCACGGCTAAGCTTGGTACCGATGAGCTTGGTACCGATGAGCTTGGCACCGCTGAGGTTGGCATCGATGAGCTTGGCACCAATGAGGTCGGCATCGATGAGCTTGGCACCAATGAGGTCGGCATCGATGAGGTCGGCATCGATGAGCTTGGCACCAATGAGGTCGGCATCGATGAGCTTGGCACCAATGAGGTCGGCATCGATGAGCTTGGCACGGCTGAGGTAGGCATCGCTGAGGTCGTAGCACTTGCCAAATAAGACGGTGGC